>JBAWZR010000032.1:0-11210 GCA_037142915.1 Candidatus Moraniibacteriota bacterium | reverse complement strand
TAATCAGGCTCTCGCTCTTTGGTAAAAAGGGGCTCTCAATTCTTGAATTCATCTAAAATAAAGAAGCTTCGAGAAGCCTCTTTATTTTCAACTATCTTCTCCTAAAAAGTAGCTCGGCTATTCCTTCTCAAGAGTTTCGACTTCGATGACACCGCCGGCTTTTTCGATAGTGGCTTTGGCTGTATCGGAGAGGAGGATACCTGCTTCGATGGTGAGCTTCTTGGTCAGGTTACCCTTACTGAGAATCTTGATGCCCTTCTTGGCCTTGGATTCGCGTACCAACTTCTTGGCCACCAATGTCTCCACTGAAACCTTCTCGCCACTCTCAAACTGAGCTTCCAATGTTGCCAGCGTGATGATGTTCTTTTTCGGATGAATCGATTTGAAACCGCGCGATTTCTTCATACGCTCGATCAGACTCGAACGGCCACCTTCGAACAACGGGTCAACATTGCCGCCGGATCGCGCCTTCTGACCTTTGTTACCACGCCCAGAATAGGTGCCGCGTTTGCCACCACGACCGATCAATTTGCGCTTGGGTTTCTTACCGACACTGAGTTCATGAATCTGCATACGCTTATAATAGTGTTTACTTGTTTGAAAAAATGAGTTTCAGTTTTCGGAAAAGTGTTTACTTTGAAGCCGTTGGTGATGCTTACCACAGGCAAAAAGAAAATGCTTTTTCGAAAACTGAATTCTAAAACAAACAAGTAAGCTTCGTAATAATTATTTCTTCAATTTGGGTCGATCGGTTATTGCTTTCACCGACTGCAATGCCTGCACGGTCGCACGCGCCACTGACAGTTTATTCGATGATCCCAAAGACTTCGAGACGATATCCTTGATACCCACCAAATCCACCACGGCTCGCACTGCCCCACCGGCGATCACTCCTCGTCCTTCATTGCCTGGCTTGAGCAATACTTTCGCGGCACCGAGTTTCGTGTTCACTTCGTGAGCGATAGTCGTACCGACCAACTGGATAGTCACGAGGTTTTTCAGCGCGCTCTGGTACGCCTTTTGGATCGCATCCGACACATCGGCTCCCTTGGCAACACCGACACCGACTTTGCCTTTGCGATTACCGATGACCAAAGTCGCTCGGAAACGAAAACGCCGTCCACCCTTCACCACACGCGTCACCCGCGCCAAGTCGAGGAGCTTCTGATCGTATTCCGGTTTTTCGCGTCGCCCGCCACGCCGCGGTTTGTGATCTTTTTCTTGCTTTGTCATAGAAAATATACTTCGTTAAAATTGGAGTCCGGCTTCGCGTGCCGCATCGGCTGCCGCTTTCACCTTGCCATGATATTGATATCCACCCCGATCAAACACAACCACAGTGACACCTTTCTTCGTACAGCGCTCGGCGACCAAAGTGCCCACCTGAGCCGCCTCAGTCACGGTATTGTGTTTGGCTTTGATATCCTTGTAAGAAGCCGAGACCAAAGTCGTGCCAGCGACATCGTTGATCACCTGCAAAGACACGCCCTGCAAGCTGCGAAAAATAACCAGACGCGGACGCTCGGCAGTACCGGTGATTTTGGCACGCACCCGTCGGTGTCGTCGCTCTCGCAAAAGTGTCGTCAATTGTTTCTTCATAAAAATAGAGATTAGGCGGAGGTCTTCTTACCTTCCTTGCGGATAACGAACTCGCCCACATAGCGGAAGCCTTTGCCTTTGTAGGGCTCGACTGGTTTCAATTGTCGCACCTCGGCAGCGAACTGACCCACTTGTTGCTTATCGATACCAGAAAAAGAAAGGATGTTGTTCTCGATCTTCGCTTCGATACCGTCAGGAATTGGTACAACCACCGGATGAGAAAACCCAAGCGCGAGATTGATATTTTTCCCCGCAATCGCCATACGAAAACCGACGCCGTTCAATTCGAGCTTTTTCTCGAAACCCGTGGTCACACCCTCAATCATATTGGCGATCAACTTGGCAGTCGTCCCCCAGATCGCGGCCGCCTTGCCATTCGTACCCTTGGGCTCCACTTTGACTTCGTTCTCCACTACGATGACTTTGACATCATTATGCGCGGTCAAAGAAAGCGTTCCTTTGGGGCCTTTCACTGCGACTTGATTTACTTGTACGGTCACCTCGACTCCCTGGGGAATACTGACCGGTTTTTTTCCAATTCGACTCATAGAAATTTCTTATAATTACCAGATCCGACAGATATACTCACCACCCAAACCAGAATGATACGCTTCCTCGCCCGTCATCAAACCCTTGGGAGTCGAAACGATGGCCAAACCAAACCCGTTCTTCACTCGCCGGATCTGATCACGCTTCACATAGATGCGCTGACCCTGGCGACTGACCCGTTCCAACGCTCGGATAGCCGGGTCGCGCTGCGTCGGTGTCACTTGGACATACCGCAACACCAACCGTAACTCGGGGAATTTGCCCGTGGCGATTTTTTCGGTCTTCTCGACGAAACCCCTAGCTTCCAGGATTTTCGCGATAGACCACTTGATCTTCGAAGCTGGCAGCACGACTTCTTTCAAGCCGGCTTGCTGAGCATTGCGAATTCGAGTCAACATGTCTGCAATAGGATCCAACATAGCACCAAAATCTTACGAATGAATAATAGTAGCACACTTTCTCCTTACCAAGAAGCCTTCTTCACACCCGGGATCTCGCCTTTGCTGGCCAACTCCCGGAAGCAGATCCGACACATATCAAATTTCCGCAAAAATCCGTGCTTTCGCCCACACCGCCAACAGCGATTCACTGCTCGCGTGGAAAATTTTGGAGTTTTTCGGGCTCGCGCCTCAACAGATGTCTTTGCCATATCTTCTTGGTCAGTTTATAAAAAATATCTTATTTTTCCTTGTCTTCTTTTTTTCGTAGTGGGAAACCGAGTGTCCGGAACAATTCGACGCCTTCTTCTTTGGTTTTGGCCGTCGTCGTCACCGTCACTTGAAACCCGAACACCGTCACCACCTTCTCGGGAATAATTTCGGGGAACATCGTGTGATCCCGCAAACCGATATTCAAATTACCGTAGCTATCAACGCTCGTCGCATCGATGCCCTGGAAATCCCGAATACGAGGGAGCGATGCTTTCACCAAACGGTCAAGAAATTGCCACATCCGGTCGCCTCGGAGCGTCACCCGGACACCCACATCTAATCCCTCTCGAGTCTTAAAACCGGCGATGGCCTTGCGTGCCTTGGTCATGACGACCTTCTGCCCGGTGATCGCTTGGAGTGACTGGACGATTTCATCGACACGCTGGGATTCTTTCAGGAAGCGCCCGATACCAGCATTTACCGTCACCTTCAAAATACGCGGCACTGCCAAAGCATTGGCGTATCCGAAGCTCTCCTCGAGTGCGGGGATGGATTTTTCGGTATACAGTTGTTTGAGAGAAGTATGTTTCATACGAAATTTGATCTATGTGGTACGATTACAGTTCCTTGCCCGATCGCTTGCTCACCCGCACTTTGCCCGCTTCCGTCACCCGCAATCCGATACGCGTCGGTCGATCCGTCTCGGGACAGACCAACATCACATTGGAGATATGGATCGGAGCCGCGATTTCCACCCGCTCGCCTGGCACACCCTGCTTCTTTGATTTCACATGCTTCTTATGGATGTTGATGCCCTCGACGATGACCTTATCGGCTTCAGGCAATACACGAACAACCTTACCGCGCTTGCCGCGATCTTTGCCTGCTGTGATGTATACCTGGTCGTTCTTCTTGATCTTCATAAGTCTATAAAAATGGGGTGATGATTACAATACTTCGGGAGCCAGGGAAATGATTTTGGCAAAACCCCGTTCGCGGATTTCCCGTGCTATCGGCCCGAAAATACGCGTTCCCTTTGGCTCCTTGCCATCCACGATAACCGCGGCGTTCTCGCTGAAACGAATATACGAATTGTCCTTGCGCTTCATCGCCTTCGCCTGCCTGACGATGACCACTTTGACGATATCGCCCTTCTTGACCATCCCGCGCGGTTTGGCGGACTTGACTGATGCTACTACGATATCACCCAAAGCAGCGTAGCGCCGTCGGGTGCCACCCAATATCTTGAAGCATTGAAATTCAATCGCTCCGGTGTTGTCTGCTGATTTGAGCCATGTTCCTGCCTGAATCATATTCCTGAAAAATAGAGATAATACCTACTGTCTGTCTTCATTATTATACTTATACTTCGACTACTTGATGCCGTTTCTGCTTGCTGATCGGTCGACAGGCCTGAAACCACACCACATCACCCTCCTCGTATTTTTTCTCTTCTGGATTGTGCACCTTATAGCGTTTGGTGGAGCGATATTTCTTGAGGTACTTCGGGTGTGTCTTCAGTGTCTCCACTTCCACAACCAAAGTTTTCGCCATCGCCACACTCACCACCGTGCCTTTCAGCTTGGAAGTTTTTTTCACCGGTTGTTCTTTTTCTGTAGAAATTTTTGCCATACAAATGAAAATAATTTAACCTTTCTCTTATTCCTCGCGCCGTTTCTCGCCGAGCACGGTCAGCATCTGTGCTATCTCCCGTCGTGCGGCTTGACCCGTCCGGATATTCTTGGTTTCTCGCGAAGCCATCTCAAAACGCAATCGATGCAGGACGCCTCGTTTTTCCTCGATCGTCTTCTCGATTTCGGCTTGGGATTGTTCTCGAATGTTAGTCACTTTTGTTCGCATACCACTTCATTGTTACCCTGTAAATTAGTCCGTCACCGCCCCACGCTCGACAAATTTTGTTTTCACCGGCAATTTGTATGCTGCCAGGCTCATCGCCTTTTTGGCCACCTCCCGCGAAACACCATCCATCTCAAACAGAACTTTTCCAGGTTGGATCTTGGCGACGAAATGATCGACACTTCCCTTTCCTTTACCCATCGGCGTCGCTTCACCTTTTTTGGTCATCGGCTTGTCCGGGAAAATCCGGATCCATACTTCACCACCGCGTTGGATATACCGTGTCATCGCCCGACGAGCTGCCTCAATCTGGCGTGCTGTGATCAATCCTGGCGTGAGCGTCCGCAAACCGTACGCACCAAAGCTCACCTTGGTACCGCGAGTCGCTATACCGCGGATCGGACCACCTTTTTGAATCTTTCGATGTTTGACTTTTTTGGGCATTAACATACGCGTGTGCTATTAGACCGAAAATTTTTCTCCCTTGTACAACCAAACTTTGACACCGATCACTCCATAAGTAGTGTGTGCTTCATACCGCGCAAAATCGATATCCGCCCGCAGTGTGTGCAATGGCAGCGTGCCACGCGACAGCCACTCCCGACGGGACATTTCCGCGCCACCCAAACGACCGCTCATCTCGATTTTCACGCCTTGAATCTTCTTGCTTTTCTCAACCTGATCCAGCATTCCCTTCAATACTTTGCGGAACGGCATACGCTTCTCCAATTGTTCGGCCACCTGCTGAGCCACCAATGGTGCGCTCTCATCAGCGTACTTCACTTCCTGAACATCCACTTTGACTTCCACACGACGACCGGCAAAAAATTTGCGTCGGAGGATACGGGCCAAATCCTCGATACCACCGCCGCCGCGACCAATCAATACGCCCGGTCGGGATGTTTTGATAATCAATCGAATCATCTTTTCGGCTCGCTCAATCTCCACTTCCGCGATTGCCGCCGCTTTCCATCGCTTCATGATAAATGAACGCATCATAATATCCTCGTGCAAGTATTTCACATAATCCCGCGCCGAAAACCACCTTGACTTCCAGCCCGTCGTGATACCGATGCGAATGCCGATTGGATTGACTTTATGACCCATAAATATGATTATTCAGATTTTTTAACAGCTGCTTTTTTCTTTGCGACCGGTTTTTTCTCCGCTTCAGATCCCTCCAACACCAACGAAACATGCGAGAGACGGTGCCAGATCGGCGTCGCGCGACCCTGTGCTCGAGGCATCCAACGCTTGATCTTCTGACCTTCGTTCACATCGACTTTCGCAATCCATAAAGATTCCTTCGCGAGCGAGAAGTTTTTTTCCGCATTGGCAATCGCGCTTTCGAGGAGTTTCAGCATTGGTTCAGATGTTTTTTTGATTGACTTCTGCAATTGGATTCGAGCCTGGACCACATCCAAACCACGGATCAATCCCGCTACGAGACGAGCCTTCCGAGGAGCAATATGGATATTGGAGATTTTAGCGGTGACTTTCATACGATTCTCTGTAACATTATTTCATTATTTCTTCTTCCCGGCACCCGATGACTTGGCGGCGCGCGATGATTCGAGGTCTTTCTGTTTCGCGGAATTTTCGATTTCCTTCTGCACTTTACCACCGTGTCGGACGAACTTGCGTGTCGGTGAAAATTCTCCCAAACGATGCCCAACCATATCCTCGGTCACATAGACCGAAAGGAAGTCCTTACCATTGTGTACACCGAAAGTAATCCCAATCATTTCCGGAGAAATGGTACAGGCACGCGACCAGGTCTTGATAGGCGTTCGATCGCCCGACTTCAAGGCTTGGACTTTTTTGACGACTCGTTCATCGACGAACGGACCTTTTTTGAGACTTCTGGACATATTTCACTCAGTTATGTTTAGGATTTTTCCGAATACTGCATACTACCACTATTTTCGCCGTTTGACAATGACCCTACTACTTGCCTTCTTTTTGCGGCGGGTCTTCTTACCCAAGGCGGGTTTACCCCACGGGGTCTTCGGGTTCATACCGATCGGCTGACGACCCTCGCCACCACCATGCGGGTGATCCACTGGGTTCATCGCCGAACCGCGGACATGCGGACGACGACCCAACCAACGGGAGCGACCTGCCTTACCGAGCTTCTCCACACCGTGTTCGAAATTGCTTACCTGACCCAATGTCGCGTAACATTCCTTATTCACCAAGCGGATTTCACCCGAAGCGAGTTTGATCTGCGCGTGCTTGGCATCCAATGACATCAGAGTCGCTTGCGAACCGGCACTCCGGACGATCTGACCACCCTTGCCCACCAAAAGTTCAATATTGCAAATCGTAGTTCCTGCTGGGATGTTTTTCAATGGCAAACGGTTACCCGGGTTGACCGGTGCATTCACACCACAGACCACTTGTTGACCGACTTTCATCGAATTCGTCGCCAAGATATAGCTCTTCGCGCCATTCTCATAACAAATCAAAGCAATGAGCGCGGAACGGTTCGGATCCTTTTCTAAAGCGGTAATAGTTGCAGGAATATCAAGGTGCTCGTTTTGACGAAAATCCACCAAACGATAACGGCGCTTCTGTCCACCTCCCTTATGACGAACGGAAATCTTGCCATGAGATCGCCCAAACAGCCGGTGCAATGACACGGTCAGTTTTTTCTCTGGTGATTTTTCCACCACACCATCAGGCTTCACAATAGACATATTGCGACGACCTGCATGATTTCTTTTGTAGATTTTGATTGCCATAACGGTAATTCAATACTGGTGTTTATGCTCCCTGAACCGCTTCGATAACTTCGCCTTCCTGCACCGTCACTATCGCTTTCTTATACGCCGACACCAATCCGACCTTCCCGCGAAACAATTTCCGTCGCTTCGGGATAGTGATCATCCGCACCTGCGTCACGTGTACACTGTACAGAGCTTCAATCGCCCGTCGCACTGATTGCTTATCCGCCGTCCGAGTCACCCGAAATATATATTTATTGAGCGCCAAAGCCAAATGGGATTTTTCCGTCGCTTGAGGACGAAGCAGTGTCCGATAAATCAAAGACTCTTTATTTTTCACCTCAACCAAAGAGACTGATGCCTTCTTCACGGTTGTCTTCTTGGAATTTTTTTTCTCTGAAAGTATTGCCATAGCCGTGATATTAATTGGTTTCCTGTGACAAACGAGCCTCCAGCCGGGCGATGCCTTCTTTGGTCACCAGGAGATATTCCCGATTCAAGATATCCAAAACATTCAGCGTATCAATCGATGCGGAAAACACTTTGGGAATATTTCGGGAAATCACCTCGAACGGCTTTTCATCGGGAGTAAAAGGAATTATCACTGATTTCTGTTCGACCGGAAGAGTCTTCAATCCTTGGGAAAAATATTTCGTCTTCTGTTCTGTCACGGAAAATTCGGTCACCACGATCAACTTACCTGATCGAAGTTTTTCTGACAGAGCCAGTGCCACCGCTTTGCGACGCATTTTCTGATTGATCTTCTGTGAAAAATTCCGATCCTTGGATGGCCCAAACACGATACCACCCTTGCGCCACAAGGGACTGCGCAAAGAACCCGAACGCGCGCGTCCGGTTCCCTTTTGCTTCCATGGCTTACGGCCTGAACCCGCACGCTCCGAACGATCCTTCGTATGAGCGATCGCGACACGCTGATTGCCTGCCAATGCTACTGCCACCTGATGCAAGAGAATGTTGTTCGCCGGCACCGCAAACACGCCGTCCGCCAGTTGCATCTCACTCTTTTTCTCACCTTTGAAATTGTAGACTTGAACCTGTGCCATACGAGGAAAAATAAATTACTTGCGAATCGTTCGAATTGCGACCACACCACCGTTGATGCCCGGCACCGCGCCCTGCACGGCGATCAATTGCTTCACTACATCAATCATCACTACCTTCAATTTCGGAGAAGTTGCCTTCACACCACCCATCCGACCGGCCATCCGCATACCCTTGATCACGTGCTGCGGCTCGGTCGAACCGATAGACCCTGGCATACGCTCTTGATCCTTATGACCGTGCGATGCAGGAGCACCCTTGAATCCATGTCGTTTCACCACACCCTGGAAACCCTTGGCCTTCGTGATACCGGTTACCGCCACCTTGTCGCCGACAGCAAACGCATCCACACCGAGAACCTGTTCAGTAATATAGTTCGTTGCGTCAGCCAGAGCTTCTTCTTTGGTTTGGTGCGTATCCAGACGAAACTCACGCCGCATCAATCGTTTGCTGGTTTTGGCGATCTCAATCTGTACCGCGCTGTATCCATCAACCTCCGGCGTACGAACAATCTTCACCGTATTGGTTGGACATTCGATCAACGTCACATTCAAAGCACCCTTTTCTGCGTCCTGCAGGGTCGTCATACCAAGTTTTTTGCCGAGGAGAAATTTCATACCAGTGATACCCTAAGAAAAAATAAAAAAAATCAGCCGAAGCCGAGAGAGGCAAACCCGAGGGGTTCGCCCGATACGGCTCGATAAGTATCTCTTCTCCTCATCCGCAAGATTCGAGGGAAAAAAGACTTTAACGAGGAAACACTTCTACATTTTAATTACATTACATCTTGATCGAGATGTCCACACCAGCCGGCAAATCCAGACTTCCGAGTTGATCAATCGTCTTGGCAGTCGGATTGAGGATATCGATCATTCGCTTATGAATTCGCATCTCATACTGATCGCGCGAGTTCTTATGCACGAATGTCGATCGATTGACGGTCACTCGATGGATCTGAGTCGGCAAAGGGATAGGACCTACAATAGTAGCTCCGGTTCGCTCCGCTGTCTCGACGATCTTCCGAGCAGACACGTCGATCACCTTATGATCGTACGCCTTGATACTGATCCGTACACGCGTCCCTTCCTGAGTCGCCGCTCCGGTCTCTTTCTCTTTCTTTTTCATGTTCCTTGTCATAGTAGTACGAATGATTCCCTTTGTCAAAACTTTGAGGGAAAATCGTGATGGCAAGGCGTTCTCTTGGCCTTACCACCACTATTTCACGCAAAATTACTTGATAATTTTGACTGCAACACCGGCACCTACCGTGCGTCCGCCCTCGCGAATCGCGAATCGCATGCCTTCTTCCATAGCAACCGGAGCCAAGAGTTTGACCTTCAGGTTAACCGTATCGCCCGGCATCACCATCTCGGCACCCTCCGGCAATTCGACTTCACCCGTCACATCGGTCGTACGGATATAGAATTGCGGCTTGTAACCCTTGAAGAATGGGGTATGTCGTCCACCTTCCTCCTTGCTCAAGATATAAATCTCGCCTTCAAATTCGGTGTGAGGAGTGATAGAACCCGTCTTGGCCAATACCTGACCACGCTCGACTTCTTCTTTCTTGATACCGCGGAGGAGTAAACCGGCATTGTCGCCAGCCACACCCGACTGCAAAGACTTATTGAACATTTCGATACCAGTCACGACCGTCTTTTTGGTTGGATGAATGCCAACAATTTCGACTTCTTCGTTCACTTTGATCTCACCGCGCTCGATACGACCAGTCACCACTGTACCGCGACCTTCGATAGAGAAGATATCCTCGATCGGCATAAGGAACGGTTTGTCAGTATCACGAATCGGATCCGGAATCTGTACATCCAAAGCCTCAATCAATTCAAGAATCGGCTTGGCGGCCTCATCATCGGCACTCGTAGCCTCGAGAGCCTTCAGGGCGCTCCCTCGGACGATAACGGCGTTGTCACCATCAAACTCATATTTGGAAAGTAATTCACGAACTTCCGCTTCCACCAAGTCAACCAACTCAGCGTCATCCACCATATCTACCTTATTGAGGAAGACCACAATGTTCCCGACACCGACCTGATGTGCCAAAAGAATATGTTCACGGGTCTGAGGCATCGGGCCGTCAGTCGCAGCTACCACGAGGATAGCGCCGTCCATCTGCGCGGCACCAGTGATCATGTTCTTGATATAATCGGCATGCCCCGGGCAGTCCACGTGCGCATAATGACGCTTGTCGGACTCGTATTCACAGTGAGCGGTGGCGATAGTAATACCGCGCTCGCGCTCCTCAGGAGCCTTGTCGATATCGTCCACGCCGCGCTTCTTGGCCCAACCCTTGTAACTCAGGACATTCAAAATAGCCGCGGTCAAAGTGGTCTTGCCGTGGTCAACATGTCCGATAGTACCGACATTCACATGAAGTTTGCTGCGATTGAATTGCTCTGTTGCCATAAGCGTGATACTCCGAGAGGCAGGGGCGACCATGGTCGCAGACTGTCTCGCGTAATTAAATTATAACTAATTATGATTCTATATAAAACAAACCCCAAACTGACTCTGCAAAATAAAACTCTTCCAAAAAGGAATTCTTGGATTTTTCACTACAGAAACGGAAAATCACCAAGCTCTTAGAAACTTTCTCTAGCATACCAACCCATTGAAATCCTGTCAAGTTTTGGTCGCATCAAGCCGGCATGCCGATGTGTGCCTTGATCTGCGTTACTTCCGTTTTAACCTCCTCCACATCATCTTTGGTTATGTGAATATCACCAAAAACCGCATCCACTTGACGCTG
>JBAWZR010000031.1:0-11264 GCA_037142915.1 Candidatus Moraniibacteriota bacterium | reverse complement strand
TATGGAATTTGGAACGATACTCACGGTAATTTTTGGTCTTTTTTTGTTTGAGACGGTGAGTAGCATCGACAATGCGATTATCAATGCGGAGGTGTTGGCCAAGACTGGCGCACGAGCGAAACGCTGGTTCTTGACGTGGGGATTGTTTTTTGCGGTGTTTGCGGTGAGAGGTCTGTTGCCCTGGCTCATCGTGTGGGCGACGGTGCCCTCTCTCGGTCCGTGGCAGGCGTTTATGGCGACCCTCTCCAGTGATCCGTCGGTGCGTTTGGCGATCGAGCAAGCATCGCCGATACTTCTGACGGGTGGCGGAGTATTTTTGATGTTGTTGTTTCTCCACTGGCTCTTCCTCGAAGAGAAACGATATGGATTTCGGCACGAGCGATTTTTTCAAGCACAGGGAATTTGGTTTTATGCGTTGTCGTCGATATTTTTGTTGTGGGTAGTGTGGTTCACTGTCAAAATAAATCCAATGATAGCTTTTGGGGCAGTAGTCGGCTCGACTGCGTTTTTTATCACGCACGGATTCAAACAACAGGCCGAGCAGGCCGAGCAGAAACTCCTGGAAGGGCGTTCGGGGACGCTCTCGGATGTGAGCAAGGTACTTTACTTGGAAATGATTGATATGACATTTTCGATTGACGGGGTGTTGGGAGCCTTTGCTTTTACGCTGTCAGTGCCGTTGATTTTGATTGGCAATAGTTTGGGAGCGCTCGTCGTGCGACAGCTCACCATCGGAAATATTGAGCGCATCAAAAAGTATGTATTCCTCAAGAATGGGGCGATGTATTCGATATTTGTTTTGGGGGGTGTGATGTTGTTGGAGGGGATGGGGCACGAAATCCCAGTGTGGGTGTCGCCTCTCGCAACATTTCTCGTCGTGGGGTATTTTTTCTTGCGGTCGCATCGGGAATTATGACATCAAATAAAAAGTTTATTTTTTTCGGCGTTATTTTTGTGTTCGCTCTGGTGACGGGGCGGAATGTTTCTCTGCAGCAGGCGGATCGGTGGTTTCAAAGTTTTGATACACTGTTTTCATCAACCAACCAACCGCCATCTCAGAGTGATTGGCAGAGGGTGTTGCGCGTAGTGGATGGTGACACAGTGGAGTTGGAGAATGGTGAAAAAGTGCGGTATATCGGTATGAATGCGCCGGAGAGTGTGAAGCCAAATTGGCCGGTGGAATGTTTTGGACATGAGGCGAGTGACTACAACAAACAACTCGTCGAAGGGAAACGTATGCGCCTGGAAAAAGATGTTTCTGATCGAGATAAATATGGGCGATTGTTGCGGTTCGTGTATCTCGAAGATGGGACACTGGTGAATGATACATTGGTGCGTGAGGGGTATGCCTCTGTGAGCACCTTTCCGCCCGATGTCGCCAAAGAAGCACAATTCAAACAAGCACAGCAGGAAGCGCGGGATGCTAAGCGCGGTCTGTGGGCTGAGGCAGTCTGCAATGGGAAGAAATAAAGCCAATTCTTTGTCGTTTTTTATTTTTTGTGTCATCCCGCACTTGATGCGGGATCCAGGCTGTATTGAAATTAAAATGCAATAAACCTGGATCCCGGGTCAAGCCCGGGATGACACTCAGTGAAAATTTTTTTATCTATTTTTTCTGCGAAACTTCTTCCGAGAGTTTGGCAATCAAATTTTTGATCGAAAGCGCTCCCAGCTTGCCATGGCCACGGGATTCGAGGGTGACGGTTTGGTCGGTAACTTCTTGATCGCCGATGACGAGGTAGTAGGGAACTTTGGCGAGTTTGGCCTGGCGGATGCGTTTGCCGAGACTTTCATTCTCACTGTGCAGATGGACGCGGATGTCGGCAGTGCGGAGTGCCTCGGTGATTGAGCGAGCGTACTCTTGGTGCGCCTCGCCGATGGGGAGGACCCAGACTTGTTCTGGTGCGAGCCAGAGCGGGAAATTCCCAGCAGTGTGCTCGATATAAATACCCATAAAGCGTTCGAGTGATCCGGAGATGGCTCGGTGTATGACGACCGGGCGCTCTTTTTCGCCTTTCTCATTGACATAGGAGAGGTCGAATCGTTCGGGAAGATTGAAATCGCATTGGATAGTGGCGAGTTGCCATTCACGGCCGAGTGCGTCTTGGAACATAAAGTCAAGTTTGGGGCCGTAAAAAGCAGCCTCACCTTCGACGCGTCGATACGGCAGTTGATTAGCAGTGGCGGCGGATTCGAGCGCTTGTTCGGCTTTTGTCCATACTTCATCAGAACCGAGATACTGGCCATCGGCGCCACGAACTGAGAGGCGAACCCAGTAATTTTCGAGCATACCTATAGTTGTGTAGAAAGTCTTGATGATGTCGACAATCACGGAAACTTCCTGATTGATTTGTGAGACGCGACAAAAGAGATGACCATCGTCCTGTGTGATGGAGCGGACGCGCGTGAGACCGGCGAGTTGGCCGGATTTCTCGTCACGATAAACGGTGGCGGGCTCAAAGTATCGAACGGGCATATCACGATAGCTCCATTGATTATCGGCGAAGATCTGCATATGATGCGGGCAGTTCATCGGCTTGAGGAAAAATTTTTCTTCTTTACCTTGGACACGGAAGAGTTCGTCGCCGAATTTCTCGGCATGACCAGAAGTGATGTAGAGTTCTTCTTTGGCGATGTGTGGTGTCCAGACTCGACTGTAGCCTTTGTTTTTGTGGAGATTCCAGAGATAGTTTTCGATTTCTTGGCGGAGGATCATGCCGTTTGGCTGGAGGAGTGGGAGACCGGATCCGACCAGTTCGGAGATGGTGAAGAGTTTCATTTCCTTGCCGAGCTTCCGATGGTCGCGTTTTTTGGCTTCTTCTTGCTGCCAGAGATATTTTTCGAGCGCTTCTTTGGATTCAAAGGCGAGACCGGCGATGCGGAGGAGCTGCTGGTTGTTCTCATCAGCTTTCCAGTAGGCACCGGCAAGTCTCTGTATTTTGAAAGCATCAGCGGGAATCTCTGAAGCGTTAGTGACATGAAGCCCCTCGCACAAATCTATGAACTCACCGGTTTTGTAGATGGTAATCGTTTCGCCACGAGCGGCAATCTCGTCTATCAACTCAAGTTTGAAAGTCTGATCTTTGAAGATTTTTTTTGCTTCGTCGAGAGAGACTTCTTCCCGAGTGAAGTCGAGTTTTTGTGCGATGAACCCCCGCATAGCTTTTTCTAGTTTGGTGAAGTCTTTGTCTGAAATGGTTACATTGGGAGAGAGTAAAACATCGTAATAGAAGCCATTTTCGGTGACAGGGCCGGTGCCGAATTGCGCCTTGGGGTCGATCTTGCGTACCGCCATCGCGAGGAGATGGGCGAGCGAGTGTCGTTGGAGAGAGAGATTGTCTGGTTGTGATGTATGCATAGTGGGAGAGAAAAAAAACTCAAAAATATGCTTTGAGTATACCAATAGGGCGATTTTTAGGCAAGAAAAGTCATTATCAGGGGGGTTGACAGGAATCTTATTTTGGAGTAGAGTGGAAGTAATTACAGGGAGACAGGACAGAAGGCGAAATGCTTTCCGTCTCTCGCGGTGCGGCAGAGTTATTACTCCGTCCATCGAGAGGGAAAAGTCCTTCAACGTTTAGAACAGGAGAAGTGTCATGAGTGCGATTTTTCACAAATGCAATAACTGTGGCTTGATGCATATTTATAGTATGCGGGTCACGGTTGAAGTATATGTCTGCACTTCTTGTGGTGCAGAGAATGAAGTAAAAGAAAGGATCACTATAGATTCTTTGAAGGTTTTTTTTGGATCGTTTTCAAAGCTGTCCCCAGCAGAGTTGCAGGGGGTAGACCGTGAAAACGTTGCATAAAAACAACTAAAAAAGGGAGGCGCATAATATATGCAGTACCTCCCTTTTATATTGCTTAAATTGGCAAAATCAAGCTCAATTTTCAGGCAAAGAGAAGGAGAGTCGAAGGTCTTTGGCGAGGGTGGCCGCCTGGTCATAAGTCTTCCCATCGCGACTGATGAGGTGGACGGAGACGGGGATGTTGCCTACACCGGATTGCTTCTGAATGAGGAGTTGATAATTGTCGAGCGTAATCGTGTCGGGGAGTTGATATTTGACCGCGATGGTTTGGTTGTGACCAATGAGTACATCGACTTTGTAGCCGAAGATAGTCTTGTTGAAATCCTGGGTGGTATTGACGCCACCAGTGAGGACGCGATCGAGGTAGATGGAGCCTTTGGGTGTGAGTGTGCGGGCGTAGGTATGATAATCGCTCGTGCGCCAGTCTCCCTGCGTGGCGGTGTGGTTGTAGGTGTACTTCATCGTGGCGATGGGGTGTTCGCCAGTGAAGTCCACCGTGTAGTCGAGGGATCGTTTGACGTAATAGTCGGTCTTGAGCGCGCCCATATTGGCATCGACGACCATCAGATAGTCTCCCTGCCAATCCGTGCTCACAGCACCATCCCAATAGACGCTGGCCGCGAGTGACTGCAGATTAGCATCCTTGAACCAAAGCATGACATTTTTGTCGCGCATTTCAGTCTGGGCGAGTTCGGCCAATTTGGGAATATTGTTGAGGCTGACGAGGCGCTTGGCGAGTTCTGTTGCGAGGGTCTTCATGATGTTTTTGCGAGCCTGCTTGAGTTCGGCCGGGACATTTTCTCCGAGGTAATTTTTCTCAACTTGCTCCTCGAGTTTAGTGGAGGCATTGCTGCTGGTATACTCGATACCGGCGATGGTGATCGGACCGGTGACACCGATGAGGTCATCGAGTACCTGACTATTGACTGCGAAGACTCCGTCAAAGGTGCTCCCGCCGACACAACCGCCGAGACGGCAAAAGTATTGCGCTTTGGCGGCGTTTGTGGGGAAGTCGGGTGAGAAATTGGAATCGCGGAATTTCCAATTTCGGGTTCGCATAATTTTCGCCAAAGGCCACGGAGAGGCGATGCCGTTGGGGATACGCTGATCGAGGAGATTGGCATCCTCGACGGTCATTGAGAGAATAGTTCCATCTTTGATCTTGAGGTTGGCGTATTGTCCGAGAAATCCGCCACCTGGTCGGAGTTCGGCCGTGTTTTGGAGGAGGATGAGATAGCTTCGGGTGACACCATCCTTGACTGTGAGTGTGCTGACGAGTTGATCAGTGACAGCGAGTTCTTTTTTTGTATCGGGCTGGATAGGGAGGAGTTGAGCGACTTTTGATAGGGCAGAGAGGCCGTTGATGGCGATGGTTTTTTGGAAGGCGGGGTTTTTGAGGATGAAGAGTCCTCCAGTCAGGAGGAGGAGGATGACGAGGATGGCACCGCCAATAAGAAGTTTCTTTTTTGTTTTGGTAGGTTGTGTTTTCGGTGGAATATGCATAAAAATGCTTTTTGATTTAATATATACTGATTTAGTATAGCAGACCGCTTACCCTTTTCAAATGGTTGATGAGGAGGTATACTCAAGGCGTAAAGGTGAGGATATCTGCGAGAATAGTACAGTGGCAGTACATAAGCTTCCCAAGCTTAGGACGCGGGTTCGATTCCCGTTTCTCGCTCAAGTAAAAAATAAAAAAACTTATGAAAGAAATTTTTGGCGTCGTGTTAGTCTGCGTCGTAGTGTTGGTCGGGGTCTGGTATGGCCCTGGTTGGTGGCGGTCGCATCGAGACACACAATTGGCCACTCCGTCTATCACTGTGTTGAAAAATACAGTGCAAACGCCGACGGCTTCGGCGGAAGGATCGGGTACGCAGGGGCAATCGAGCGTCACACCAACCACTTCTTCGACTCAACCGAGTAGCACCACGGCAAAGACGAATGTCGATACGTCCAAAGTAGTAGTGAAAGTATTGAATGGTGGAGCGACGCCGGGCAGCGGGGGCAAGGTGGCGAAGGTGTTGCTGGCAGCTGGATTTACACTGGTGAAGGCGAGTGACGCCAAGGGAAATTACACGGGAACGACGATCTACTATCTCGACGGACATCAAGATGAGGCCGCAGTGGTGAAGGCTGGGTTGGGTGCGGACGGATCGTCGGCCAAACTCACTATTGAAGTTGATACGAAAAAAGAAACTGGTAGCGCTCCCGTGGTGGTGATATTGGGAAAGTAATCGATATGATATGGATTCACAGGTAGAGGAAATCAAGGCGCGACTAAGTATCGTTGAGTTGATCGGGGGATATGTGCACTTGGTGAAGGCGGGCGCGCACTGGAAGGCGTGTTGCCCGTTTCATAATGAGAAAACCCCGTCATTTACGGTCAACGAAGAACGCCAGATGTGGCATTGTTTTGGCTGTAACAAAGGAGGCGATGCCTTCGCTTTTTTGATGGAAATTGAGGGATTGGAATTTCGTGAGGCATTACAATTGTTAGCGGAGCGAACAGGCGTGGAATTGAAGCCCTATCGGTCGCAAAGTACTACTGGAGGGAGTTTTATTCCCGGTGAGGGTGAGTATCAAACGGGCGACGACGAGAGAGCACCGAGTGCTGGTGTGAGCAAAGCCCGAGTTTTCGGTGTATTGGAGCTCGCGACGAAGTTTGGAGAGAAGCAATTGTGGTCACCGGTAGGCGCGAAGTCGTTGGCGTATTTACAGGGGCGAGGCTTGACCGACGAGACGATCAAACAATTTCGGATCGGATATATCCCCAAAGGCTGGCGACATTTGGCCGATTTTTTGGCGAGTAAGAATTTTACTGATTCCGAGATGTTGGCGGCCGGTTTGCTTATCGAAAAAGAGGGTGGGACGGGTGGCTATGATCGCTTTCGGGAGCGTATTATGTTTCCGATACTCGATGTATTGGGTCGGGTGATCGGGTTTTCGGCGCGGGTGGAACCGGGTGCGGATGAGAGCCAGGCGAAGTACATCAATACGCCCGAGACAGTCGTGTATCACAAGAGCTCGGTACTGTATGGAATCGCTTTTGCCAAACAAGCGATGAAGAGCGAAGACCAGGCGATATTTGTCGAGGGACAGATGGATGTGATCGCGATGCACCAGGCGGGATTCACACAGACAGTAGCGGTGTCGGGTACGGCGCTCACCGAGGAACAGTTGAAGATCATTAAGCGGTACACGACATCGATCCGATTGTTTTTCGATATGGATAAGGCGGGGCAGACGGCAGCGCGACGCTCGACGGAGTTGGCGCTCAAGGCAGGCTTGCGTGTGATGATCGTGGCGATCGAGGGAGGCAAGGACGCGGCAGAACTCGCACAACACGACCCGGATGCTCTGCGTGGCGCGATCCAGGGTGCGATACCGGCGCTTGACTATTTCCTCCAGCGGCTGATGGTGCGGTATAACCGGCATAATCCTGAGGGCCGGCGGGATATTGTGGAGGATTTCGCGACCCTCCTCTCAGTGATGCCGGATGTGGTGGAGCGAAGTTTTTGGTTGAAGCGCCTTGCCGAGACAGTGGAGTCGGACGAACATATCGTAGCGGAAAGTGTAGACCGGGCCATACGAGCTCGGCGTGTGCCGACGCCCAATGCAGGAGCATACACTCCGAGTGTCGCGACCCCGACAGCATCGTCACACACACCATTCACCCATCGATCGGAAATTTTGCGCCAGCGGATCGGGTGGTGTTGTCTGCTGGACGCCTCTTTACGCGTTCTCCTTTCACAAAATATTTCTGAGAGCGTTCAGGCATATCTATCAGAAGACCCGATTCTTGGGAATGCAAACACTCTCGAGGCACAATTACGGGAAGCGATGTTTGCGAGCGAGCAGTTCCTCGAGCAGGAGGGTTTGACCCAATCAACACCGGAGGAAAGGCATGTGATATTGGAGCCATTGGTAAGACAGTATTTGTCTGAGTTGACCAAAGAATTGCAGCACGAAGCTCTCAAAAGAATTGAATATCAAATGAAACAAGCCCGCGAGTCTGGTAATCGTGAAGAGGAATCCCGACTGCGTGCCGAGTTTGCTCGAGTGTTGAGTGAAAAATAGAGTCGAGAGTTGCATTTTTCTGGTGAGTGCTGTATGGTAGGGATATCAATGGTTGCGCTGGCGTTGATCGACCAGCATTTTTTCTCAAGCAACTGATTTTCTTTTTGGGCGTACAATAGAATAAGTGGAGAATTTTGTTTTAAAACAAGCATTTTTGTTTGATTATTAATTTTTTTCTCAGAAACCCGAGCGATCGAGGGAATTGCTAGTGTTTCTTTTTTGGGTATGAAAAAAGCGAAGAAGCTCCTGAAGAAACGGCAGCCGGTCATTAAGAAGGCTGCTGCTAAGCGGAAAAAAGTCGTCACAAAAACAAAATCGGCAAAAAAATCTCTGCCCAAAAAAACGGCAGCGGTTCACGGTGGGAAGAAGAGTATTTCTAAAAATAAGAAAGTAATGAAAAAACAAGTACCATCCAAGAAGGCTGCGAAAAGTTCTGTGAAAGCCAAATCGCAGAAAAAACCGATCGTGAAAAAACCGACGGCGAAAAAGTCGGTAGCAAAATCGAAAAAAGTCGTCGTGAAGGCGGACAAGAAACCGACCAAACGGCAGACCGCCAAGCATCAATACTCGCAGTCAAATGTGATGCGGTCGGAATCGAAACCGAAGGAGGAGAAGCGCTCGTCTGCGCGGAGTCGTGTGTCGGCCGAGAAGCCGACAGAGGTGCAGTTGTCGAACAAGGAACAACAGAAGTTGGGTGCGTTCGAAGATCTGATGCAGCGTGGTCGGCAGCGCGGGTTCGTGACGGAGGATGAGATCATCCATATTCTGCCCGAGATCGAACAGGATCTGGAGGGGTTAGAAAATCTCTATGAGAAGATGGAGTCGAGCGGTATCAAAGTGGTGAGCTCGGATGAGATCCTCAAGATGGAGACGGACAAACTTGGTCAAGATTTTGGCAAGATAAAGCCAGAGAAAACGAAGAAGAGTCTCCTCTCAGTTCAGCCACAAGAGGAAGCGAGCGAGGGATCGGACTTGGTGCAGATGTATCTGAAGGAGATTGGTCGTGTGCCGCTCATCAATGGCGAGGAGGAAGTGCGATTGGCCAAGGCGATCGAGCGCGGTGATCCGGTAGCGAAGCAAAAAATGACCGAGGCGAACTTGCGGCTCGTGGTCTCTATCGCGAAGAAATATGTCGGGCGATCACATAATCTGTCATTGTTAGACTTGGTGCAGGAGGGGAATATCGGTTTGTTCCGAGCGGTGGAGAAATTCGATTATCGCAAGGGGTACAAGTTCTCGACCTACGCGACCTGGTGGATCCGACAGGCGATCACGCGAGCGCTGGCTGATCAGGCGCGGACGATCCGCATCCCGGTGCATATGGTGGAGACAATCAACAAATACTTACAGATCACGCGGCGGTTGGTGCAGGAATTGGGACGCGAACCTCTGCCGGAGGAAATCGCAGCGGAAATGGGACTGGAAGTGGAGAAGATTCGTCACATCCAGAAGATCTCGCAGGAAACCGTGTCGCTCGAGACCAGTGTGGGCGATAGTGATGATGAGAGCGTGCTCGGTGACTTCATCGAGGACACCGAGACAGTGATGCCACACCAGGCAGCAGCGCGCAAATTGTTGAAGGAGCATATCGCGGCCGTGTTGGATGAGTTGGCACCTCGCGAGCAGAAAATTCTCCGGATCCGGTTCGGATTGGAGGATGGCGTGACGCATACCCTCGAGGAAGTCGGTAAGGAATTCGGTGTGACGCGTGAGCGTATCCGTCAGATCGAGGCCAAGGCGCTGGAGCGCATCCGCGATCATAGTATTATCAAAAAACTTCGCGACTATTAAGATTTAATCGTCGCTTTCGAAAAATCGCTCCAAGTCCACTCCCGGGCGCCCGTGGACCAAGTACTGTCCAAAGTTACCCGGAAGCGGCTTGAACCGCTTTTTCGAGCAGAAAATAAACGAGATGTGTAATTAATAAAGATAGAGAGTATGGCAATGCCACCATTGACTGCCGCAGAAGAGCGGGTGATCGTCCACAAGGGGACGGAGGCACCATTTTCCGGTGAGTACGATGATTTTTTCGTGCCGGGTGTGTATCAGTGTCGCCAGTGTGGTGTGGAGCTGTATCGTGCGGAAGATAAGTTTGATGCGCACTGCGGATGGCCGAGTTTTGATGCCGAGGTACCCGGTGCGGTGATTCGTATCCCGGATGCTGATGGTCGGCGAATGGAGATCGTCTGTGCCAATTGCGGCGCGCACTTGGGGCACGTGTTCGAGGGAGAGCGAATGACCGAGAAGAATACACGACATTGTGTCAATTCGGTTTCTTTGAGGTTCGTTCCGACGAAATAGATTGTGCATATCGAAAAAAAATAGAGGCTTTATATAGCCATTTTTTTGTATCAAGTAGGATGAGCACTCAGATATATGGACAAAATAAAGATCGCATGTTAGATTGTAAAGTCCAAGTGGAAATTTTAACTTCAAATTTCGAAATTTGAAGAAAAATTTTCAGGTAAGGACGTGGTTAATAAGGGTTTTTTGAGTTTTGGTTCTATTCTACGAGGGCGAAGAAAATGATGAAAATATATCCGATTTACTGGATTACTGGGCAATCTGGCTCAGGAAAGACAACGCTTGCGCGAGCTCTACAAGAGAAGTTAGGAGGAATTGTACTTGATGGTGATGAAATGAGAGAGAGTATTTCTTTGAATGCTTCATTTTCGAAAGAAGATCGCGATGATCACAATATGCGGGTGGCAAGATTGGCAAAAGTTCTATCGCGGCAAATGATGGTGATTATTGCTGTGATTGCGCCATTTCAAGATACGCGTGAAAAGGTAGATAAGCTTGTTTCTCCGACTTGGATTTACATCGCAAGAAATCTCTCTGAACATCTAGATAAGCCTTACGAGATTCCTCGGGAGCCACATGTTGTTTTGGATTCAGATAGTCAGGATGTGGACGAGGAAGTGCAGAGAGTCCTTGCTTATATAGGGAAAAACACCTAATTATAAGAGGGCATGAGTATAATAAGGGTAGCGAAACAGGAAATAAAGTTTCGTTACCCCTTTTAATTTAAAAAATAAATAACGTGAAAGAAAATTCCTCCTACTTGGTTTCTTGCGAGAATAGTCAGTCAGATGATATTGTAAGGGTATCATTAACGAGAAAAATATATGGATACACAGGTAAAAGTAGGCGTTGTCGTGACGGATGCGGATGGGCGAGCCCTACTTATCAAGGAAAAACTTGAGAAAAAGCCTCGCGCCCTTTGGAATATTATTAAGGGCTCTCATGAAAGCGGAGAAGCTATGGAAGAGACTGCCTTGAGAGAATGCTTAGAGGAGACTGGCACTAAAGCTACAATTAAGGCGTTTATTGGAGCGTATGTTTCCGAAGAAGGTGAAAAAATGAGAATACAATTCA
>JBAWZR010000030.1:0-11720 GCA_037142915.1 Candidatus Moraniibacteriota bacterium | reverse complement strand
CACCGAAGCCGTCCGCGCCTAAGTAGCGAGTGACCATCCCGAGCGAGATCAAAGCCAAAACCGTGGACAAGATCTTGACCAGGGAATTCGTCACGACATTAAAAGCGATCTTTTTGGCTAGCATAATGATTGAGAAAACGAAAATCCTACAAGTACCTGTCATTGCGAATCCCATCCGCCTTGGCGGATTGGGATATGGCAATCTCCCTACTATATAATCCATACTCTACCCGCATTCTATCAAAGAAAGACCAAAAGAGAAAGGAAAAAACAGCCAGAAAAAAGAAGAGCTGGGCGGGCTCTTCTCATGGTTCTTGTGGGCGAATTGAAAAATTAATCCAACATCGAAGCGGGTTTGATGACGACTTTGCGGGTCTCGCCTTGGCCCGAACTCTCGGTGGTGACGCCGGGGAAATCCGCGAGCGTATTGTGAACGATCTTGCGTTCGAAGGCGGTCATTGGGCGGAGGATCTGCGTGCTCCGGTCGCGGGCGGCCAACTCGGCCGCTTCGTGGGCTTCGCGTATGATGGCGACGCTCTTCTCTTGCCAGTAGTGGTTGATATCGAGCGTGAAGGGGGGCAGGTCGTGGTCGAATTTCTTGCGAGCGATCGAGCGGAAGGTGTGTTGGAACGACTCAAGATTGACTCCGTGCTGGCCGATGAGGAGGTGGGAGTGTTGGGGTGCGTCTATCTGAAACACGATACTCTTATCTCCAACAATTGAGGAGGGTTGTTGGGAAATAGTGATTTCATCGAAACCCATCACGGTAAATAATTCTTTGAGGAGCGTTTCGAGCGAGGCGTAATCGGCTGGCATAGGCGAGAAAATTAAGAAGTAGCGGGAGAAGTTTTTGGTTTGTTTTTTTGTTGATAGATCGTGATGAGCGTCGAGGTTACCCAGTAGAGCGCGAGTCCGGAGGGGAGTGTTGCTCCAAAGATGAGTGTGAGTCCTGGGCCGATATAGAGCATCTGCTTGGTCATTATACTGCTAAAGTCTGGTTCAGTCGAGGTCTGTTCTTTTAGATCGACGACCGGCATCATCATCTTCGTCTGATAGTAGAGCGCCCCGGCAGCCAATGCCGCCAGAAGGATGTTTGGTTTGGCAAGATCAATGAGAGTAAGGAAAAATTGTTGGATAACAATTGGCGCATGAACGAAAGTATAGAGATCACTCGTCACAACTTGGAACTGATTTTGTGAGATATTGAGAATAACTTGGTAAATCGCCAAGAGAAAAATGATTTGGAAGATAAGCGGAAGACACCCTGCCATCGGGTTGATTTTCTCTTTTTTATAGAGCGCCATCGTTTCTTTGGCCAGAGCCTCCTTATTGTCTTTGTATTTTTTCTGGAGAGCTTTTATCTTCGGTTGGATCGTTTGCATCGTGCGTTGGGTCTCGATCTGCTTTTGGGAGAGCGGATAGAGGAGGAGTTTGAGCAGGATAGTTGTGATAATGATCGCCAAGCCGAAATCCTGCCATGGGAGCAGGGTGTAGACGAAGATGATCGTATTGTAGACGGGCTGGTAGATGAAGAGGTGAAAGAGCGCTGTCATGAGAAAATAGCTATTTTTTTAAAAGTTGGCTTTGGTCTAAGCATTCTTCCAATGCCTGAGCACACCGTGCGACACTCCGCGTCTGCGGGCGGACACGATATGACACCAGTATATCGTATCCTGGCCGAACATGCGAGGACACAAAACGGATCGCTTCACGAGCAATCCGTTTGGCAGCGGTACGATCTGTTGCGAGCGGGAAGACTTTTTTGCCGGCCAGACACCCGAACCGGGAATATCCCAGCTCATTGGGCGCTACCATAAGAAAAAGAGGACCGCAGGGGATTCGCCGTCCTTGCTTGAAAACCCGCGCAATATCGGCGCTGTGTTGCAGGCGAAGTGGACGAGCGAGCATAGAAAAACCGCTTAAACAGTGGTTAATCGCTTGCGTCCCTTCTGCCGACGGTTCTTGAGTACTGCTCGTCCAGTGGCGGTCTCATTGCGCTTCAAGAAGCCATGGCGACTCTTGCGGCGACCAGCTTTTGGTTGGTAGGTTCGTTTCATAAGGAAAATAAATAAACGAGTCGTTGAACGCCTCTTGGCAAGTCTATCAAAACCCTGGGGAAAAGTCAAAAAACCTCATTACAGATTTTTGAATGTCTGCAAAAAAGCCATCTCATCCTCTCGTTCCGGATGAAAAATAAATTCGATCTGACTTTCTTCTGGGTAATCATTCAGACCATCCCACGAACTCAGCCAATCAAAACTGATCAGGAAATCCGAAGTGTTCCGCCCGGATTGAGCGAGCGCTGGAAGGTTTTTGGTTCGTAGCCAATTAAGAATCCGATTTACCAGTGGTTTTTCCTGATGAGACTGTGTTCCGAGGCGAATATAAGAAATATTATATTTCGTTGCCAATTGGATCATCACTGCGAAGTAGGGAGGAAAAAAGTGGGTGTGTTCGTGGGAGTTGAGCCCATCTGGATAGCGTCCAAAAAGCGCATAAAATTTTTGGATCTGAGCTTCCCATTGTTGCGTCACTTGTTTGACACTTGTTTTCCCTGAAAAATAACCCAAAAAAAATAGAAAAACCCGATTGAGAGTGCCGTCCTTGAGTTTTCGCTCCGAGCGAAAGGGGTTGTTTATTTCGAGATGGATATCGAGAGCGACTGGTGCGATGAGGAGTTGCTGGATGGCGACCTCAGGGAGGAGTCCTTGTGGCATTACCGCTACGCGATTGATGATGCCAGCTCGGACGAGTTCGAGGATATGGCGGTTGGCCTGCGGACTAATACCGAAGTCATCGAGAGCCACGAAGAGGTGTTTTTTTTGCATAAGACAGAGAAAAAGGAGTATACTATACGCAGAGTATAGCAAATTTTTTTGGAAAAGAGAATGGAAAAACGCGAATTTACCCAATAATTCAATTTTTATGAAATCGATTTCATTGATCATTCCCGCCTACAACGAAGAGCAGAATATTCGTCCATTATATGAAAAACTGCAGGAGGTGCTGGCTCAGGATAATGGCCGGCATACGTATGAGATACTCTTTGTTAATGATGGGAGTGGAGATGGGACGAGCGCCGAGATAGAGCGTCTCGGGCACGAAGACAATCGCGTCAGACAGATAGAATTTTCGCGGAATTTCGGTAAAGAACTCGCCACCACAGCCGGACTAAATAGTTGTACGGGTGATGCGTGTATTTTGCTGGATGCGGATTTGCAGCACCCGATCGAGCTCATCCCAGATTTTATCGCCAAATGGGAAGATGACTTCGAAGTAGTGGTGGGCGTGCGACGCAAGAGCAAGAGTGATTCCTGGGTGAAGGTCTTCGGGTCGAAAATATTTTATGTCGTGTTGAACAAGATAGCGCATGTGAAAATCATCCCCAATGCGACGGATTTCCGTCTTTTGGATCGGCAGGTTATTGATGAATTTAATCGTTTTTCCGAGACGAATCGCCTCACTCGTGGGCTCATCGATTGGTTGGGATTCAATCGTGCGTATATCTATTTTGATGCGAACGAACGCCTGCATGGTACACCGAGTTATAGTTTTATCAAGCTCGCCAAACTTGCCTTCCAAAGTTTTATTTCCTTGAGTTTTTTCCCATTGAAACTGGCGGGTTATTTGGGCATTTTTATCACCACTATTTCCGGGCTGGCGGGTGTGTATATTTTTATCGGTCGGTATCTTCTCTATTCGAAATTTGCCTTGAGCTTTTCGGACTCCGAGGTTTTGGCTATTTTCATCGTTTTCCTTGTTGGTATTATCCTGATGTCCATCGGGCTTATCTCGTTGTATATCGCAAATATCCACGAGGAAGTCATCCATCGACCGCTCTATATCGTCAGGAAGCGACCATCGGCTCAAGGAGATGAAATATCCGAAAATCTTGACAGCGAAACTGAAAAATAAAGAAAAGAGGGTAAAAATAAAGAAAGTGTTGTGGAAAAAATAAAGGCTTCAATAAGGCGTATAATTGACATTTCCACGTAAGGATCAAAGTTATCCACGGCTTATCCCCAGTTCAGTTTTGAAAAACAGCGGCTTGAGTGGTACAATGAAAACACTGGGTAAAAAGGAGGCTTTGTTGAAGCTGCATATGAATAATGACGAACTCTGGAAAGCTGTTTTGGGAGAGGTGGAACTCTCCGTTTCGCGGGCGAACTTCATCACCTGGTTTCGTGATACGCATATTCGCGAGGAAGACGGGAGCAAGATAATCATCGGTGTTCCGAGTGGTTTTGCTCGTG
This sequence comes from Candidatus Moraniibacteriota bacterium, assembly GCA_037142915.1. Classification (GTDB taxonomy): domain Bacteria; phylum Patescibacteriota; class Minisyncoccia; order Moranbacterales; family UBA1568; genus JBAWZR01. The sequence goes on along the minus strand of JBAWZR010000030.1, from coordinate 7,467 downwards.
AATGGTTGGAAAATCGTTATAACCACTATATCCTCCGTGCGCTCCAAAAACACCGCCCGCATATCAAGGAAATCGTTTGTTTTATCGAAGGACAAAACACTATGTATCCTCAATCAATTAAATCCGGTAGTCCGCTGGTCGCTGGTCGGCCGATCGACATCCACGCCGGAGCGAATGCGCCGCATCCCATGGCATTACCACAATCATTCGCTCCGCAAACGGTTTCAATGGCATCATCTAGCACGAGACATTTGACTGATATCAATCCGCGGTATATGTTCGAGAGTTTTATTGTTGGGGAGAATAACGAACTCGCGCGCGCTGCATGTTATGCGGTAGCCCATCAGTTGGGGAGCCTTTACAATCCATTATTCATCTATGGTGGGGTAGGATTGGGGAAGACACATCTTTTGCAGGCAATCGGCAATGAACTCGCTCAGTACGATACCGATAAGGTCGTGAAATACACCACTTCGGAACGTTTCACAAACGAATTAATCGAGGCGATCAAGAATCAGACGATGAACAGCTTTAAAGATGCGTATCAAAAAGTCGATTTACTCCTGATTGACGATGTGCAATTCCTGTCCGGTCGAGAGAAAACCCAGAACGAATTTTTTCATATTTTCAATGCCCTCTATCAGCTCAATAAACAAATCGTTCTTACAAGTGATCGTCCACCACGAGCGATACCGACGCTGGAAGATCGCTTGCGTTCGCGGTTCGAGGGCGGTATGATGGCAGATATCAGTCGACCAAATCTCGAGACCCGAGTCGCTATCCTGAAACTCAAGATGGCAGATCGGGTGGTGCAGTTGGATGAGGACTCCTTGCGGTTTATTGCCACGAACATTACGAGTAATATCCGTGAACTTGAGGGCGCGCTCAACCGAGTGATCGCCTCGTGCGAGTTTCATCGTGTGACACCCACAGAAGGATATACGCGTAAAATTCTCGGACCAATGGTGATAGAGACGCGTCGCACGATGACGCCCGAGACACTCACGAAGGCAGTGGCGGATTTTTATCACATTGAGGCTGAGGAATTGATGAAAAAAACTCGTAAGAAAGAAATAGTGAAGCCGAGGCAGATCGCGATGTATCTTATCCGTGAAGAATTACAGACGCCCTTCTCAGCTATCGGGAGGTATTTTGGTGGGAAGGATCATACGACTACGATGCACGCCTGCGAGAAGATTTCCAAGGGAATAGAGAAGGACATCCAACTCAAAGAGGAAATCCAAGCGATCAGAGAACAACTCCAACAATACACGAAGAGCGAAGAAAAATCCTAATAACGAAAAAATTATGAAAGTCATTTGTACGCAGGAAAATTTGAAGCGGGCGATCGGCGTGGCGGAGCGTGGCGTGGGACGACAGGGAACACTCCCTATTCTCGGTAATTTTTTACTTGAAACCGATAATGGTCGTTTGAAGCTCTCAGCGACCAACTTGGATATTGGTATCGTGGCTCGCGTGGGCGCCAAAATTGAGACGGATGGTCGCATCACTGTGCCAGCCAAACTGTTATCAAACTTCATTTCCAATCTGCCAGTCGGTGAGACGATCACTCTTGAAGAGATGCCTGGATTGGCACTTTCGATCACTGCGGGGCAGTACCAGGTGAAGATTAAGGGACTTGATGCTCAGGAATTTCCGATTATTCCTCAAGCCAAAGAGGGGAGTGCCTCGATCATGATTCCTGCCCAGCTATTGCGTTCGGCTCTCGGGCGACTTCTGCCGTGCGTGGCGGTCAATGACGCGCGTATCGAGTTGACCGGAGTGAATATGATTTTCACTGAGAAGAGTATCTGTCTCGCCGCATCGGATAGTTTTCGTTTGTCCGAGGAATTGATCGAACTTGATACGCCACCCACTCCCGAAGCATTAGCACCGCTCATCGCGCAGGGGTCGTGTGTCGTGCCATCTGCCACGCTGACCGAGCTCGTCCGTGTAATCTCACCTGAAAGTACTACAGTACAGCTGACCGCTGAGGAAAACCAACTCTTTTTCGAAGTCGATGGCGTGCAGATCATTTCTCGTCTCGTAAGTGGGAAGTTTCCTGATTATAAGCAGATTATCCCGCCGTCATTTGCCACGAAAATTATCCTCGATAAGGAATTATTTTTGAGAGCGGTGCGTATCGCCTCAGTTTTTGCCTCGCAAGGTGTGCAGGAGATCGTCCTCCGTATCCGTCCCGAAGAACAACACCTCTTCATCGAGTCTCGTTCACAAGAGATTGGTGAGAACCGTACACTCCTCAAGGCTACTATCGACGGCACGGAAATCATCGACCTCATCTTCAATCCGCGTTACATCATCGACGGTATCAATGCTATCACGACACCGACCCTGGCGCTGCTCGTCAATCAGAGTTCGACACCAGTCGCTTTCCGGATGATCAACGACAAGAGTATAGAAAACACCACTTCACTCTACATCGTCGTCCCCATCCGGAATTAATATGCAAGACCTTCGTGATCTGCTCAAACAAAGCGCACTCCAGAGAGTACAGCAGCCATCGGTACTCGATGACCAGACGCTGTTTTATGTGTTCAAACAACTGGTGACCCGCGAGTTCGGAGCGCAGGGTGGGACGCACCTCGAAGCGCGATATTTCAAAGATAAAAAATTGTTCGTTGCTGCCAAATCCTCCATCTGGGCGCAAGAGCTTTTCCTCGAGCAGGAAAATTTTCGCGTATTGCTTAATAAAGAACTCGGCCAGGAAGTGGTAGAAGAAATAAAAGTGGAAAGTAGTTTTGCCTCTTAATAGCAACAAGTATGGAAAAAAACAAAAATAGCGACATCGAGACAACACACAAAGAAGAAACTTTACTTGAGAAATTCGCTTTTCGTGCGGCCAATGGACTGGGTTCGGTCTGGTCGCTGCTTATCCACACCCTCTTTTTTATCGGCATCTTCAGCTTGAGTTGGATTGGTTTCAATATGGAGCAAATTTTACTGATACTCACCACTGTGGTGTCGCTCGAGGCGATCTATATGGCTATTTTCATTCAGATGACGGTCAGTCGTCATTCGGAGGGTTTGACTGCAGTACAGGAAGACATCGAAGATATTCAAGAGGACGTGGAGGAAATTTCCGAAGATATCGAGGATATTCAAACCGAAGTCAAGGAGATTGGGGAGGATGTGGAAGAAATTTCCGAAGAATTTGGTGAGGATGATAAAGCTGACGAGGACGACAAAAAACACCACGCCATCACCAACCTCAAACTAGAAAAAATCGAGGAGACCCTCCATCGCCTTCTCGCTGATATTGATGGTTTGAAAAAGTAATGAGTGGAATATTAAAAACAGACCCAGAAGGAGGGTCTGTTTTTAATTGCAGAGGAAATAACAGGAGAGGTGTTAAAATGAAACGCTTACATTTTTCGTGTCAGAAGCGGTGTTGCCGTTGTCGTCTTTGAGGCTGGCCTCGACTTTGAGGGTGGAGCCATTGTCTCCAGTGGAGGGGGTGTAGGAGGCGCTGACCGAATTGCTATTCGATGAGCCGACTTTATTACCATTGACTGAGATTGTGAGTGAGTCGACGCCGTAGGGAGCATCGGCCGAAGCGGAGACCGTGAATGTTGCGGATGTGGCGCTCGCGGGCGCAGAAATACTCACGGACGGTTTGAATTGCGACAAGAAATCATTTTCTTTACATTCATCAGTGGGAGCGGTATCGATGACGGCGTGTTTGGCGACTTTATCGGAATTCTTGTCGTACCATTTTTGGACATTTTTTTCCCACTCTTTATACTGCGGATCTTTGCTCGGGTCACTTGGTATGGGTCCGGCTGGGTCGGCACGATCGACATAAAAGAGGATAGAGTGCGCATTGAGAAAGGTTTTTTTCTCCACTTCACTGTCGGGGCAATATTTATTGGCGATACAATACCCATTGTTTTTTCCGGGAATTTCACAGACTTTCACATTTTTGTTTTCTTCCATTTGGCCATTGAGCATCGGCTTATTGGTCTTGCCGTCACCATCGCCAATGTAATCGTCTGGATTATAGGTGGGAAAGTCTTCTTTGGGCATATTCCCGAGAACTTTGTCCATATAGGCGCGCCAAATGGGACCGGCCACGACCGAACCATCAGCACCGGTACTCATAGACGTGTTGTCGTTGTTGCCCACCCAGACGCCGGCGACAAGGGAGGGCGTGTAGCCGATGGTCCAGGCATCGCGGAATTCATTGGTGGTGCCGGTTTTGGCTGCGACTTGGCGATCGGGGAAATCGAGTGGATTCTTAGCGCCGAAGACCCAGTCGCGATTCTCGCTATTGGAGATAACAGAGTCGAGCATAGCGACATATTTTTCATCCACGACACGAGTTCCATCACTGGGAGTATATTGTTCGAGCACATTACTTTTGGCATCCTCGACGCGGATGATGGAGATTTGGTCGTGTTTGATGCCGCCGGTCGCGAGTGTGCCATAGGCGGCGACATGGTCGATGAGTTTCACCTCGCCACCACCGAGTACGAGTGAGAGGCCGTATTGATCGGGTCGATTGAGTGTAGTGATGCCGAGGTTCTTGGCGAAGCTGACAGCATCTCGGACACCGACGAGGTAGAGCATCTTGACCGCGGGGATATTGAGCGAACCGCCAAGCGCTTTCTTGATAGAGAGGGGACCGTTGAATTTACCATTGTAATTCTGCGGGGTATATTCTTTATCTGTGTCGGTGCTGAAGTTCGTCTGGACATCGTTGAGAATAGTTTCGGGGAGGTAGCCCTTGGTGAATCCATCGAGATAGACGAATGGTTTGAAGGATGATCCTGGTTGGCGTGGACTGAGGGCGACATTGACCTGACCGTCGATTTTGGTGTCGAAATAATTGCGCGACCCGACCATCGCGAGGATTTGTCCAGTTTTGGGATCAGTGGAAATGAGCGCGGCGTTGCTCGCCTTGTAGCGATCGTTCTTGGGCGTGCCGTCCGCTATCGCTTGTTCGGCAGCTTGTTGTTTGTCCCAGTCGAGCGTGGTATAGATCTTCATCCCGTTTTGCTCGAGAGCCTGTTCGCCATAGGTATTGACGAGGCGCTCCTTCACATACATCACGAAGTGCGGCGCGGCGATCGCTTCCCGTTGGGGAATGATTTTCTCGAGTGTTTCGGAGGCAATAGCTTCGTCGGCTTGTTCTTGGGTGATATATCCGAGATTGGCCATTTGCGTTAACGCTTTGTCTTTACGATTGTTGAGGGCATCGGTGTGGAGACCATAAGGAGAATAGTAGGTAGGTGCATTGGGAAGCGATGCGAGCAGAGCAGACTCGTCGAGCGAGAGGTCTTTGGAGTCCTTGCCGAAGAAGGTCTGTGACGCCGCTTGTACACCATAGGCATTGGAACCATAGGGGATTTCATTGAGGTACATCCCGAGGATTTCGTCTTTGGAATATTTTCGTTCCAACTCAATCGAGAGAATGACCTCCTTTATCTTTCGAGTGAAAGTTTTTTCATTTGTGAGGAGGGAGTTCTTGATGAATTGTTGGGTGATAGTCGAACCGCCCTGTGCTACTCGGCCACCGGTGATGTCTCGGTAGACAGCGCGGAGGATGGCGACCAATTGGATGCCACCGTGATTATAGAAATCACGGTCTTCGAGGGTGATGGTGGCGGCTCGGACGGTTTGCGGTATGTCGCTGAGCGGGATGATGGTGCGTTTTTCTTCGCCGTGAATCTCATAGAGGAGGTGATTGCCGGTGCGGTCGAAGATTTTGGTCGATTCGGTGACGGCTCGAGTCTTGATGGTGTTTGGATTAGGGAGATCCTTGGAAAAATATAAAAAGGTGGCTATTATCGTCACGATACTGAGGGCAAATCCAGCTACAAGAAATCGCCACAAATACCACCAGAAACGGTGTTTTTTGGATCGATTGCGTAATTGTTCTTGGAGGGACAGATGCTGAGGAGTTTTTTGAAAAAATCGCATAGAAAAAAGCGCTAAAAGTACCTTTATACTACATCAGAAAAGGGTTTTTGAGAAGAGGCGATTTTTAGCGTACTAACCTTTGATTATATCGTTATTTGTGAAGCGGGCCTGTCCATCTGTCGCGCGCGGCTTTTATGGGCGGGGCTTGCCCAGCTCTTCGCGAAGGGCTGGGTATTGCCAAAAATTTCCTTTCTGCCTATACTGAAAAAGCATTCTAATAGTATTCCGGCGTAGTCTATATCCCGAGGTTTCCCCTAAGGATAGAGTAATCCAGAATATTTATGAAGAATGTATTTTCTTGAAAAAGAAGATTCCGGCGTAGCTCAGCGGTAGAGCAGTTGACTGTGGCAGATCCGAGGTGTATTGATTTTTTCGTATGCCGAAGAAAAGAACCTATGCTGACCGTGCCGAGTATATCAAGCAGGCCGTCTCGCGTCGTCGCAAGATGATTCGGGTCAAAGCGCTTGAATATAAAGGCGGTAAGTGTTTCTATTAAGAGCACGCAAGATTACGCAGCCTCTTGGAGAAATCCAAGAGTGAAGAATGAGGTGAAATACCGGAAGCCTACGGCCGTTCAGCGCGGCTAGGGTAATCGGTAGCCAATCCTTCAGTAAAGTTATGGAAGGCTTTGCCATGCCGAAACTTTAGTGAAGGCAGGTTCAGAGACTATCCCGCAAGGGAGTACTTTCTCGACTATGTGTCGAGATGGGAAGCGCCTCACTCCTACCCTCCAACATTCGTTGGAATATGGAGAAGATATAGTCCATCCTGGTCGGAAACGACGAGAGTAGATGTAATCAATTGGTCACAGGTTCGAATCCTGTCGCCGGAGCACAGAAGGTTGATGCGCGTTCGCGTGTATCTCAAAGAAGGGAGAACGGAGCTCAAACAGTAGGTTTTTCCCCGAAAGACGGCAGTTCTGAAGTAAGAAACTCAGAAGCCGTCGTTTTTCGTTTACTTCAGAACTTTCGAAAATTTCCAATGCCCGATTGGAGAGAGAAAACGGATGAATACGGAACGATTGATGATTTAGTGTTTATTGTAAAAGTATCCGATGCCTCAAAATCGTTATTTGAAACAGAAATTGTAAATGACGGTGATGACTCGTGGACTTATAATAAGCCCTCTGATGATTTTCTTTTGAAGGGTGATTTGTTAGATGTAAAAAAGCCTTAATGCATAAAGTTTTATGATGGATAAAAAATTGAGAAACACTCTTATTTTTGGAATCTTAATTATAAGTATTTCGATTAGTTATTACCTTGTTTTTAAACCAACCCCGACTACCCAATTACAAATTCAAAATCAAAAAACTGAATTCGATGCTTGTTTCGATAAATGTACAGGAAATGGTAGAGATGGTTTTGTTTGTGTTAATATATGCGGGCGCCATTATAATTGATCCTTCAGATGCTACTTCAAGCAAAGCAATTCTCCCGAAAAACAGTCTAAACGGTGCACCCTTCCTCGTCCCAAGCAAATATGTTTAAACAAGCAATTTTTAAATAAAATGGAAAAAATATTAGT
>JBAWZR010000029.1:0-12440 GCA_037142915.1 Candidatus Moraniibacteriota bacterium | reverse complement strand
ATGCATAAGAAACTCGGAGCGCATACTTTTTATGAGCTGCATATCATCGCGAGGAAAACGGTGTAAAAAGATCTTGGGGAACGAGCTTGCTCATTGGGTCACAATAATGTACAATCATCCCGTGTCTTTATTTGCCTCTAACTCTTGAAATTATGTCCAATAAATCTTTCATAGCTCTATTCGTCGCTGTTCTTATTCTTCTGGTCGTAGGTTTTTTCGTGTGGAAAAAATCACCGACAGCGACAGCGCCCATCGTTACTCCAGTGAGCCAGCAAAACAATACGGTTACTCCGAAAATTCAAAATGTTCCCAATTGGAAATCGTATGCCAGTGTGACACAAAACTTCACCTTTTGGTATCCACAAGAGTGGACGGTAAGCGAGAGTGCGGATAAAAACTCACTCGAACTGTGGAGTACGAAAACAATGCAACAGCAAATCGATTGGAAGAAAAAAGGAACGATCGGTGAGGGCCCGCAAGCGGATATCGTTGTTTCCTCGTATTCCGATGCGAAAAATATTCCCAACAATACCGAAGGAAAAAGCCTCGAGCAGTATCTCAAGGAGAGCGGATTTTTTAGTGATGTTCAACCAATCGTTTTTGCTGGTCAATCAGCTTGGTTTGCTGTTCAAACCGATAGCTTTGTGAATTTTTACACGATTTATGCCGAGCGTAACGGGAGTGTGTATCAACTATCATTTCACGGGAATAGCTTTGATACACCAATGACACCGGACAAACTGTCTGACACAGAGAAACAGTTTGTGAAGAATTTTCAATTCAATAAATAAAAGCAGAGTCCAATTCTGAAAGAAGAAATAAAATCGCGCTACGGAAATGAATCGTAGCGCGTTTTTTTGTGGGCATAACGCCCGATAGAATCAATAGACCTGGTAGACCCATGAGTTGGGTGATGCAAATGCCTCGGGATAATTCGGCAACCCACTTCTGCCATCGGTACATATGCTCGGTGGAAGTGCCCCTTTGTAACTCATGCTTGAGTTGAAGGGTTTTCCTCGATATGAAGCGTGGATATGCGAATTACTTCCTTGATCGGCGACTGTACCAATTACTTGCCCATAGAGATCTTGGCCGACTTGGAAGTTCGGAACATTCTCCAAATGCATAAACAAATAGGTAGCTTTGGCATCGAAGGTATCAGCCACTACTGCCCATTTCCATCGCGGGTCGCTATCTAAATGCTTTTGATGGAAGTAAACATGATCCCAAACAACGACCTGTCTTCCAGCGGGAGCCATCCTGTCGACACCGACATGTTTGTAGTTGACCCACACAGTCTTACCTGATTTTTTGTAGGAGCATTGAGCGTATTGCCAGTTATCGCCGAAGCCGTAGCTGTATGCTGTAGAGGCATACAGAAGCGCCAAAAGCGAGAGTATCGTCAAACTAAAGAACTGTTTCATTGTTCATTCCTCGTTGGGAGAAAAACAAAAACGAGTCAATATGCAAAATTTTCTTGCATAATTGGTAGCTCGTTACCGAGAAAGAGTTTTGCAAAAACCTCTTTCTGCATTTCAGAATATCAGGACGGTTTATGCGTGTCAATTTTTCAATCCGATTATTATAAAAACCTCCCTAAAAATTTTCTCGATCTCGGGTGTGGGCATGGTTTTTTCATACGACGGTATGCATAAGAAACTCGGAGCGCATACTTTTCATGAGTTGCACATCATCGCGAGAAAAACGGTGTAAAAAGAGGTAGAGACACTCTCGGTGATCAGTCGGCGGAGAGAAAGTGGTATACTGAAGGCACGAGTAGATGTTGATCACTTTTTAATCACACTGGCATATGAAGAAGAATATCGGGACGATGGATCGGGTCATTCGCTTGGTGCTGGCGGTCGTTTTGTTTGGGCTGGCGTGGAAGTTTTCGAATTGGGTGCTATTGCTTGCCGGGGTGTTTTGTCTCTATGAAGCACTTGCTTCGTGGTGCGCGCTCTACGCGCTCATCGGGCGGAATAGCTGTCCGATCCGTTAAGTTTTTTGCCATATGGAACACCAACCGACAGTAGCGATCGTAGGGGCGGGACCGGGCGGATTGACGGCCGGCATGTTGCTCGCGCATCACGGGTTCGATGTGACGATCTTCGAGAAGAACGATGCTCCCGGCGGGCGCAACTCGCAAGTGACATTGGAGGGTGGGTATCGGTTCGACCTCGGGCCGACTTTTCTCATGATGAAATATGTATTGGATCAAGTGTTCGCCGAGACGGGTCGCCAGAGTTCGGACTACCTCTCGTTTACCCGACTGGCGCCGATGTATCGCTTGTCATTCGTGGACAAACAGATCGATATCTATGATGATCCGGATCGGATGCGAGAGGAGTGGGCACGGGTGTTTCCGGACGAGGTGGACGGACTGGCGCGGTTCGAGGATCGGGAGAGTCGCCGACTGAAACGGTTGTTGCCCTGCCTCTTGAAGGACTATAGTAGTTTTACACGGTTGTATGACAGGGATTTCTTGCGGGCGATACCGCACTTCTCGGTTGGACGATCGCTCTTCGATGTGCTCGGGGATTATTTCTCGAGTTCCGATGCGCGGATATGTTTTACTTTTCAGTCGAAGTATCTCGGTATGTCTCCATGGGAGTGTCCGGGTGCGTTTGGGATGATCCCGTATATCGAACATCACTACGGCATCTATCATGTCGAGGGTGGGTTGTCGCGGATTTCCGAGGCGATGGCGCGGGTGGTCGAAGAGGAGGGCGGCCGGATCCGATATGGGCGCACGGTGGATGAGATTTTGTTTTCCGGTCGGATGGCCACGGGTTTGCGGTTCGTGGATGGGAGCGAGGAGACATTTGATCGGATTATCGTGAATGCGGACTTCGGTCATGCGATGACGGAGTTGGTGTGCGATGGCGCGGTGCCCAAGCATACGCATGCCAAGGTGAAGGCGAAGAAATATTCGTGCTCCACATTTATGTTGTATCTCGGATTATCGAAGCGCTACGATGTGCGTCACCATACGATCATATTTGCGCGGGATTACAAGAAAAATGTGGAGGGGATTTTCGGTGGGACGCTGTCTTATCCCGACTTCTCGTTGTATGTGCGTGATGCCTCGGAGACGGATGCGACACTCGCACCTCCGGGCAAGACGGCGTTGTATGTGTTGGTGCCGGTGCCCAATCGTCAGATCGGGGCGGATATCGATTGGACGGTCGAGACACCGCGGATACGAGCACGGGTACTCGAGCTCTTGGGCGAGCGACTGGGTATGGATGATATCGCCGAGCATATCGAATCCGAAAAAATCATAACGCCGGTGGATTGGGAAGAGGAGTACCGTGTTCTCTTTGGGGCGACCTTCAACCTCGCGCACAATCTCGGGCAGATGTTGTGGTTTCGCCCGCATAACAAAGTGGAGTCCGTGGAGCATCTGTACTTAGTTGGTGGGGGGACGCACCCGGGGAGCGGTTTGCCGACGATCTATGAATCGGGACGGATATCGGCCGGACTGATCCGGAAGGAGTTTGGATTGTAATCGATCAAGGCTTGATCGGGCATAAAATTGTTGGTACTATGCCAAACTGCGCGGTGTGGCGTTGTGTTTTTGTTGTTTCAGTGCTATGCTGAGAGTTACTTATTTCTGGGTTATTTATGACGGACACTCGGCAGATTTGGGCGCAATTGGGGAACAAATTTCTTCGCGTCGCTTTGTGGGCGGGGTATGTTTTCGCGTTGATTATTATTGGTATCTTCTTCGGTCTCGCATGCGTGTACTTCTTCGCGACGCCCTCTGCTTCTACGCTGACCAATCTCCCGCTCGCGCAGACTTCGACTATATATGATCGGACAGGGACGCATATCCTCTATCAGTTGCACGGCGAAGAAAACCGCGTGGTGCTGACACATGACCAGATACCCGATGCGGTGCGAGTGGCGACGGTGGCGACGGAGGATAGCAATTTCTATTCGCATTATGGGGTGGATATCGGCGGGACGCTCCGGGCGCTCTGGGTGGATATTCAGGCCAGGCATATCGAGCAGGGCGGCTCGACCATCACGCAGCAGCTGGCGCGCAACGCGTACTTCAGTCGGGAGCGCACTTTCAAACGCAAGATCCTCGAAACGGTGATGGCCTTCAAGATCGAGAACAATTTCACCAAGGATCAGATCCTCGATATGTATCTCAATCGCGTGCCCTATGGCGCGAATACCTATGGTATCGGGATGGCATCGGAAACCTATTTCGGGAAGTCGGCCGACAAACTCCTCTTGGACGAAGCAGCGCTCCTCGCATCGCTCACCAAAGCACCGAGCCTCTACTCGCCCTATGTGGCAAATCATTCGAGTATGATGGCGCAAAAAAATCAGGTCATCCGGCAGATGGCAGCGGAGGGTTTCATCACGGGCAGTCAGATGACGCTCGCGCTGGCTGCGGATACGCCGGCGCAGATCGTACCGTTTTCAACTTCGATCCAGGCACCGCACTTCGTCTTCTATATACTTGATCAACTGGAACAGCAATACGGTCGCGATGCGCTCGAGACGGGTGGCTGGAAGATCGTGACGACGCTCGACTGGAATCTGCAACAACAAGCAGAGCAAACAGTGCGTGAGAGTGCTGCCAAAAACGTAGCATACAACGCCTCCAATGCGGCGCTGACCGCGATCGACCCCAAGACGGGTGAGATACTCGCGATGGTCGGGAGCAAGGATTTTTTCGACAAGACTATCGATGGAGAGGTGAATGTCGCCGTGCAATCGCGCCAGCCGGGGAGCTCGTTCAAACCGATCGTGTACGCGACGGCTTTTGCCAAGGGTTTTCAACCAGAGACCTTATTGGATGACAAACAAATCAACTTTGGTCCCGATGGTACGGGCAAGCAGTATGTACCGCAAAATTATGACGGGCAATTTCATGGCGTATTGCCGATGCGTAATGCCTTGGCGATGTCGCTCAATGTTCCGGCCGTCGAGACGCTGTATCTGGCAGGGACTGATTCCTCGTTGGCTATGGCGCGCAGCCTCGGTATTACCACTCTGAGTGACCCGAGTCGATTTGGATTGTCGCTCGTGTTGGGTGGCGGTGAAGTGAAGTTGCTCGATATGACTTCGGCCTTCGGCGTGTTCGCACGAGAGGGTGCACGGACACCGACACATGGTGTCATGAGTATCGCAGACCAATCGGGCAAACAGTTGGATCAGGGAGGAGGGAATACCAGCACGACGCAGGTGCTCGATGTGGAGGCGGCCCGGAAGATCAATTCCGTGCTCTCGGACAACAATGCGCGGGCGCCGGTTTTTGGCACACGCAGCCCGCTCATCCTACCGGATCGTCCAGTGGCGGCCAAGACGGGCACGACGCAGGACTTCCACGATGCCTGGACAATTGGGTATACACCATCGCTCGCAGTCGGAGTGTGGGTGGGCAATAACGACAATACGCCGATGAAAATCGGATCGGATGGTATTTATGCCGCCGCACCGCTCTGGCATAACTTCATGGTGGCAGCGACCCGTGGCACACCGGTGGAAAATTTCACACCCTATACGCCCGTGACATCGAACAAGCTGCTCATCACGGGGACACCGGACAATGGTGATACGAAATATTATGATACGAAAAGTGGCAAAAAACTCTCTGCCAAAAAAGCCGCCAAAAAAGATCCGTCCCGCATCCGTACGGAGTATACGGGACACAGCATTCTGTATTATGTGAACAAGAGTGATCCGCTTGGGAATACACCACCAGATTTTAATGACCCGATGTTACCTCGCTGGGAGGGAACCTTCGTCGACCCAAATGTAACCAATAATCCGCAAAATTGAGCTATTTCAAGCCTTAATTTTTCGTGTACTTGACATTTTACATCATATAGTGTAGTATTAATATCTGATGTACAGCGGAAAATGATTGCAGTATGCACTCTGAGAGGAGAGTTGCCCCAAGAAACCAAGGGGCTTTTTTTAAACAGTTTGAATTATGAAAAAGGTACTCATTCTTTTTGGGAAGAGCAAGTGGGAAAAATCGAAGCCTTTTATCAATGCGGAATATCAGTATTCGTACGAGCATTTTTATACTCTGTGCAAAGAAAACGGCATACAAATGTACCGGGCATCGTATCAATGGTATGACAAGGAAAATCATATCTTCAAACACGCGTGGAAGTATGAGGGAACAGAGGGAAACTGGACTAAAGTTGAGTCGATTACCCCGGATCTCATTTACGACAAAACGAAAGCTGATATAGGCACCTACCGTGAAAAACTAGTGATCAATGAGCATTACCCGTTTATCAACGATCTAAACTTCACACGGGTGATTGATGACAAATTCATTACGAGTTTGATATTTTCTGAGTGGTCCAAAAAGAATTGGTTCGTGAAATCGGAGGCGGAACTGAATACGGTATTGCCGGAATTGAAGACGGAAAAAATAGTCGTCAAGCCGGTGAGTGAAAGCGGCGGCAATGGCGTTTGTATCGTCAATAAATCCGAAATAGGATCTCTGGATTTTTCAAACGAGAAAATAGTGCAAGAGTTTATCGATTCATCGAACGGTATTCCCGGCCTGAGTGACTCGACGCATGATCTGAGGTTGGTTTTTGTGGGAAAAAAACTCATCTATGCGTATATACGAGAGCCTAAAGACGGTTGTTTCCTAGCCAATCTCGCGCAGGGCGGAACATTGACTATCGTGCCCATCGAAAATCTGCCGAAATCACTGGATCCAGTTTTGCGACACGTGCATGCCATACTCGATTCTTTTACCGATAGGATTTTTGCGGTTGATTTTATGTTTGATGAAAATTCCAGACCGTGGATAGTCGAATTCAATTCGATGCCCGGGCTGTATTTCACAGAGAAAGAGAAGCCGTACATGATGGAGATGTACCAAGAATTGCTCGGGGTATTCAAGCGGCAGTTGGCGTTGGTGGGGAAGTAATCGGCAGGAACGAGCAAGCGAATGCGGCTTTTGTTATGATTGCAGTGAGTTGGAACAGTATCGCTTAGCTGCGGGGGAGATCCAGGCGCCGCGGTTATAGTAGAGTACGAGGGCGGCGATGTTGTGATCGACCGCCATTTTTTTGCGTTCTTCGTCACTTTGAATGAAGAGTACTTTGGCGAGGACATCGGCCTCCTCTGTGGAGGGTGCGATTACAGAGATAGTCTTTACATCGAAAGCGAAATCCTCCGGATGTTCGGGATGGATGAGGTGGTGAAAGCGTTTGCCATCACGCTCCCATTTGCGACGACTGATACCCGAGGTGGCCACGGCGATATGAGAGAGTGATAATGTTAGTCGTCCGGTATGAATGCCCTCGATGGCGATATGCCAAGTGTCAGCGTCGAACGGTTGGCCGGAGGCATACATATCGCCACCGGAATCAACGAGAAAGTCGTTCCACCCGCGCGAGTGGAAAAACTCGGTCACTTTATCAGTGGTGTATCCCTTCACGATGCCGGAGAAATCCATCCGGTGTCGGAATTGTACGGTCGTATCTGAAACAATCAAATCTTCCACGAGCGGGCGTGATGTGTCCACTGTTTGGAGTGTAGTGCTTGGTGTGAAGTCGTTCTGCTGGAAATCACGAGCATAACCGGCGGCTTCGAGTGCGGCGATTATCCGCGGTTCGAAGAGGCCGTGGTATTTTTTGTGGTAGGTGAGAGAATGCCGGACTACCTCGAGCATTTCTCTCGAGGCTGGTAGTGACTCGCCGAGGGATGCGTTGAGATGGGAGAGTTCGCTCTCCGGATCGAAGCGGCTGAAGATTTTTTCGTAGCGGACATATATTTCGCGCGCCGAGACCATATCCGCGGTCGCTCGCACATATTCCGCCTCGTCTCTGACCACGATGAGCAGACCGAGGTCGGTACCCATCCCGCGGAATTCCAGCGATTCGGTTCGAGGGAAGAGTTCATTCATAGCGGTTAGGATGACTTGGTAGTTTTGGTAGTTGATGATGACGATTTGCTTTTAGGCGCCGTGGGCTTTTTTTCTTTTTTGGGATCGTAGACGATGTAGTCTTTTTTGTGTGATTTTGTGCCCGTTTTCACTTCAACGGCATACCATAAATAAGTTCCGACTGGTTTGTTTACTCTATCGTAACTGATGGAAAAATTACCCTTTGAATTGGTCTTGATGAGTTTTGGAGGATAGTAATTCCCATTTGCTCGTTGGAAGTATAATCGAACCCAAGCGTTTTTGGAAAAGCGACGACCATATTGAATCAATGACCCTCCGCGCGCTATAACGGAAGCGCTGTTTTTGAGGACACGATTCGGCTTTATAACAACGGTGATTTTTTTGGTCTCTTTCTTCGTGGCAGTCACTTGCGCTGGTGTAGCAGTTGTCGTCACAGCGACCGAGGCTGAGTGGGCTGACTCCAGATTGGCCGCATCATAAGCAGACACTTGGTATGCGTACGTTGTTACAGCTGCCAGATTGGCGTCACTAAATGAGGTGCCGGCGATCGTTGCTATCTGGGTACCGTCGCGAAATATTTTGTAGCCGACTACGCCGATATTGTCGGTCGATGCGCTCCATGATAAAGAGGTTGTCGTATTTGAAGTGGCTGCTACTGTGACACTTTGAGGGACGCTGGGCGGTGTCGTGTCGGTGGTGGTGAGTGCATTGATGGGTGTTGAGAATGTCGATGTATTGGCCGCCGCATCATAGGCCGCTATTTTATAACTATAGGTTGTTCCTGGATTGAGATTGGAGTCGGTGTAATTGGTAGTGGCCGATGTCGCAACCTGGATGTTGTCACGGAAAATTTTGTAGCCGACTACGGCGACATTGTCGGTGGAGGCACTCCACGTCAGCGCTACCGAGGAAATTACCGGAGCCGCCGAAACATTTTGAGGGACGCTGGGAGGTGTGCCATCACCGGAGGGATTGAGGATGGAAAAAGTGATCGAATAATCATCGGTATTCGGATTCGAGGAAGCGTCTTGGCAGCGTATGGAGTACGTGTATGAATTTCCGTTGGACAAACCAGTCACTACTGTATTGTGGCTCGTGCCTCCCGTCGTCGTGAAGGTGCTCGGCATGGATGCATAGGCGGTACCGGCCGAAGTGGCGTATTTGCAGGTGGCGTTTTCATTAGTGATGAGTGAGAGCGTCGCTTGAGTCGTACCGGCAGGGAGGTTGGTTGATGGCGATCCATTGGAACGAACAGGCGGTACTATATCGTTACTCACCGTAATCGAAACAGGAGAGCCGAGCGTCATCTGCCCATAGCGATTTTTCGTGACACACGAAAGTGTATGCGATCCATTGGCTGTTGCCAGTGTATCCCAGGTTATTCCATACGGAGAGGTCGTATCGAGAGTCCCAAGTCGGTGAGCAGTAGGGAGAAGACCGTTTTCATCAAAGCCTGGTGCGGGAAAACCCTGGGTATCCGTAGCGCCATTGATGATATCCGCATACGCAGCCACCGGATCCACATCAAGATAGAATTGTACCGAACGCGGAGTCCCTGCAGAGGTGGCCCCGGTCGCATTGGCCGTGACGCTCGTACTCGCACCCGAGACAGTAGCACCACCCGTCGGTGCGGAGATAGTACAGGTAGGTGATGCCGCCGTCACCCGATGAACAGAAATGAATGCCGGTATACGAGTTGGATTATTAGCCAAAAAACGCGCGCTCTCTCGAGAAGCATCGGCCAATGAATTGCCTGATAACACTGATAAGCACCATTGACGCGTCGCCTGAAGAAAAAACCGAAAAGCCTCCCAATGAATAGAGATTGGAAGAAAAAGGAAGATGAATGCAAAGAGGGAGATGGAATATCGTATGGCGCGGAAACGATAATGCATAGTGTGGAGAGTTATTTTTTGTAATAAAGGCAGTACTCTACACAGTTCCGCCGTATTCTGCGTGTAAGACACCATAGTCCAGGACATTTACCGTGCCATCGAAGTTGATATCACCGGCAGCATTGGCGGTACCATAATTGGAGTGAAGGAGACCATAATCCAAAATATCGACGGAGCGGTCTTGATTGAGGTCGCTCGCGTACGTAACAACGAAAGATGAAACGGAAAGTGGAGAGCTGGGATTGCTGGATGAATCGGTAACAATAAGCGAACAATTGGAGTGAACGCCTCGGGCGAGCGTGTTGAATGTGATGGTATTGTTGGATGCCGTGGCAGAGGTAGTGGAAGATGAACAGTCGCCCGTGTAGCCTATGGTACCGGCTTCGGTGGAGGAGAAAGTATAGTTGGGCGTATTGTCTCGCGAGACACTTGGGACGGCGGTGACTTGGGCTATCGTTGGCGGAGTAGTATCGCCGTTACTCACCGTAATCGAAACAGGAGAGCCGAGCGTCATCTGCCCATAGCGATTTTTCGTGACACACGAAAGTGTATGCGATCCATTGGCTGTTGCCAGTGTATCCCAGGTTATTCCATACGGAGAGGTCGTATCGAGAGTCCCAAGTCGGTGAGCAGTAGGGAGAAGACCGTTTTCATCAAAGCCTGGTGCGGGAAAACCCTGGGTATCCGTAGCGCCATTGATGATATCCGCATACGCAGCCACCGGATCCACATCAAGATAGAATTGTACCGAACGCGGAGTCCCTGCAGAGGTGGCCCCGGTCGCATTGGCCGTGACGCTCGTACTCGCACCCGAGACAGTAGCACCACCCGTCGGTGCGGAGATAGTACAGGTAGGTGATGCCGCCGTCACCCGATGAACAGAAATGAATGCCGGTATACGAGTTGGATTATTAGCCAAAAAACGCGCGCTCTCTCGAGAAGCATCGGCCAATGAATTGCCTGATAACACTGATAAGCACCATTGACGCGTCGCCTGAAGAAAAAACCGAAAAGCCTCCCAATGAATAGAGATTGGAAGAAAAAGGAAGATGAATGCAAAGAGGGAGATGGAATATCGTATGGCGCGGAAACGATAATGCATATATTTTTTTAGGAAGACCTGATGTGTTTTTTAATTATACTATTTTTTTGAACCCTAGAGAAGAGGATTTAAATAATAGCTTCAGTATGATACAGGAAAAAGTAAGAAAGAACAATTTGAGACTTCGGGTTGGTGAAGTATACTGAAGATGTTATCTATACGGAAAAATAATATTTTTCAAAAAAGTATGAGTCTTTCACGAAAATTCTTTTTTCTTTTCGTGCTGGTCGTAGGTCTGGGTGTCGCGCTGTATGTGGCAGTGACGCGGTTTTCTGTCCCTACGAATACTAACAGTCAATCAACCGAAGATGCGACGAGCTCACTGCAAGAACAATCAGTATTACTGCCAACAGATAATTCACAGGGCGTGCCAAGTTCACCGCAAATTGGTTCGGGGCAGACAAGTGAAAAAAACAAAGAATAGATTTAAATCTAGAAAACTGTGCCTTGAAAGAAGGCAAAGGTGTGTGTTGACAGGAGGGCGAGAGCAGTGTTGAGGGTGAAATTGCCGAGGCTGAGCGGTATGAGCATTTGCCAAAACGGATAGCGCGAGAGGCCGAGTGAGATAGCGATGAAGTCATTGGAAATTGGTGAAGCGGCGTAAAGAAAGAGTATTGGTGGCATGATCTTTGGATGTTTGACACCGAAATCGTAGATCCATCGGAGAGAGTTCTGGGTTTTTTGGGGGATGAGAGCGCTCCCCTGATAGCCGACGAAGTAGGATACCGCATCGCCCAGCGTCACGCCCAAGGCACTCGCGAGCCCAAGTAAAAATGGATTGAGGCCGCCGACCGCCAGCGTTATGAGTACTACATGGTAGGGGATGGCGCTAAAAGCGAGCCGACCGCCAAGGGCAGCGAGAACAAAAATAATAATGTAGGAATTTTGGGTTCCGATGCGCGCGATGACCTCTTCGGGTGAAGTTCGACTATAGAAAAAAATAGTAGTCCCAATAAAAAGAGCGACAAGAAGAATCTTTGGGAGGTAGGAGCGAATTATTTCTTTTTTCAGAGAAAGTTTTTAAGTATAAGCTCTTTCAGTATAGATGAAGAGAGATTTTTACGCTATTTTTTTTGATATATCGCTTTTGTCGTGATTTTTAGGTACAATATAGTAGGACTTACGCGTTTGAAAAATGTGTACCGGTTTTCGACGGAGTGTTTCCTCTGAAGCCGTTGGTGGAGCTTACCACAGACAAAGAGGGAATACTTTGTCGGAAACCGGCGTGAGGTCAAATGCGAAAGTTACAACTAAAAAAACTCCGGTGAAAGCCGGAATTTTTTGTTTTTCAATAAGGATGAGGCGAAGCTTGCTTTTTGGAGAGAAAACCGATAGGATGAAAGAGAAATCACGGGAGAAAAGTGGTTTCTGGAGAGATGGCTGAGCGGCTGAAAGCAACACACTGCTAATGTGTTAAGGGGGCAACCCCTTCCAGGGTTCGAATCCCTGTCTCTCCGCCAAGTTTTACATTCAGCGAAATTGAAAGATGTTGCCTCGGCGCAAAGCGCCTCGGCATGGTATTTTTCCGCTATTTTGAAGGCATTTT
>JBAWZR010000028.1:0-12618 GCA_037142915.1 Candidatus Moraniibacteriota bacterium | reverse complement strand
GCTGTGGAAAGAATGCTTGAATAAAGCGAGTAGACTCCATCGGACGGATCCCGTAAGTATCCGACAATCAAGGGTTGATGCGCGCACCATGGAGTATGCAAAAGATTAGGCGCAACAACTGAAGCGAGGTGGTACCACGGAGCTTTTTCGTCCTCGGCCGTTTTTCGGTTTGAGGTTTTTATTTTTTTAGGGAAATAAACATTTTATCATATGAAAAAAATCGATCCGAAACAATCTTTGCCAAAAATGGAAGAAGAAATTCTCAAGTATTGGGAAGAGCAGAAAATCTTTGAACAGTCGGTCAATCGGGAATCACCGAAAGGGGACTATGTGTTTTATGATGGGCCGCCATTCGCGACGGGCACTCCGCACTACGGGCATATCGTGGCGAGTACGCTCAAGGATACCGTGCCGCGGTATTGGACGATGCGTGGATACCGAGTGGAACGCAAGTGGGGGTGGGATTGTCATGGTTTGCCAATTGAGAATATCGCCGAAAAAGCGTTGGGAGTGAAGAGTAAGAAAGATATCGAGGTAATGGGCGTCGAGAAATTCAACGAGTTCTGTCGTTCGACCGTGCTTCAATATACCGATGATTGGAGAAAAGTTATCACTCGACTTGGCCGCTGGGCGGATATGGAGCATCCCTACAAGACAATGGACTTGCCATATATGGAATCCGTTTGGTGGGTCTTCAAACAACTCTGGGACAAGGGGTTGATCTACGAGAACTATCGTATTATGCACGTCTGCACCCGTTGCGAGACGACACTATCCCAATCTGAAGTGAGCGAGGGATACATGAATGTGAAGGATCTTTCGGCGACAGTGAAGTTTAAACTGGATGCTGGACAACAGATTGGGGATTTCGTAACCGACGACAATACGTTTATTCTTGCCTGGACGACGACCCCCTGGACACTACCGGGTAATGTGGCTTTGGCAGTGGGGAAGGATATCGAATATGTAAAAATACAAGTTGGTGAAGAATTTTTTATCATAGCTCAGTCGCGATTGCAAGATGTGATGAAAGAAAAAGGATATGAGGTGATGGAAAAATTTCTCGGAGAAAAGTTAGTGGGTAAAAAATATATTCCACTTTTTGATACATATTCCAAAGACGAGACGCTCGAAAATCATAGCAATGGCTGGAAGATTTATGCGGCAGAGTTCGTGAACACTGAAGAGGGGACAGGTGTGGTGCATATCGCGCCGGCTTTTGGCGAGGATGACTGGGAGTTACTCAAGAAAGAGCAGTTGCCATTCGTGCAACATGTCAATCTCGACGGGACGATCAAAGAGGAAGTGAAAGAATTGGTCGGTTTGATCGTGAAGCCGAAAGAAACGCCGCAAGCGACGGATGTCGAAGTGATTAAATATCTCGCTGGAAAAGGCCTACTCTTCTCCAAAGAAAAGTACGAGCACAGTTACCCGCACTGTTGGCGTTGCGATACTCCGTTGATCAACTACGCGACGAGTTCGTGGTTCGTGAAAGTGACGGATGTGAAAGATCGAGCCCTCGAAACCGCCAAAGAAATCAATTGGTCACCGGAACATATCAAAGAAGGACGGTTTGGCAAATGGCTCGAAGGCGCGCGAGATTGGTCGATTAGTCGGCAGCGGTTTTGGGCGAGCGTGATGCCGATATGGCGCTGCGAGCAGTGCGCTGAGACGAAAGTTTTTGGATCAGTACAGGAACTCGAGGCAGTGAGTGGCGCGACCATCACGGATTTGCATAAACATATTGTTGATACAATTACATTCTCGTGTGAGCAATGCTCGGGCACGATGAAACGAGTTCCCGATGTCTTGGATACGTGGTTTGACTCGGGCTCGATGCCCTATGCGCAGGCGCATTATCCCTTTGAAAATAAAGAAACATTTGAAGCGCGATTCCCGGCACAATTTATTGCCGAGGGGATCGACCAGACACGGGCGTGGTTTTACTATCTCCATATCCTCGGTACGGCGCTTATGGATAAGCCGGCCTTCAAAAATGTCGTGGTGAATGGTATCGTGCAGGCGGAGGATGGCAAGAAGATGTCCAAACGACTTAGTAATTATCCCGACACGTCTTTGATGTTCGACAAGTATGGCGCGGATGCACTGCGGTTATATCTGCTTTCCTCGCCAATCGTCTCGGCCGAAAATCTCAACTTTTTGGAGAAGGATATGAGTGAGGTATCGCGCAATGTGTTTCGGATGTTGTGGAATTCGTATTCGTTTTTCGTGATGTACGCGGAGATTGATAATTGGTCGCCTTCGCTTGAGGCTTCGGCGAACCAAGGGAAACCGAATGGTAGCCCCCTCACATCAGACAATATTCTCGATCGTTGGATCCTCTCAGAGCTACAAACAGTCATTCGAGAGGTGAATGTGAATATGGAACAGTATGATATCGCTCGGGCGACTCGGTTGTTCGCGCCGTTCATCGACAATCTCTCCAATTGGTATATCCGCCGGAGCCGCAAACGCTTTTGGAAGAACGAAGACGAGAGTGATAAAAATAACGCTTACCAAACTCTGTATGATGTCCTCGTGACATTGGCAAAATTGATGGCACCCTTCACGCCGTTTATCTCTGAGGAGATCTATCGGAATTTGACGAGTGGCTCCCTCGAAAATCACAACCTCACCCCGACCCTCTCCTCAGCCCAGGAGAGGGGGAAATTCCCAGACTCAGTGCACCTTGCTGAATACCCAGTGGCGGATGGGAGATTGATCGATGAATCTTTAAGTAAACAAATGGTATCAGTGAGATACATCGTGAGTAAGGTGCTTCAAATGAGAGCAGACAAGAAAATTAAAGTTCGGCAACCATTGCAGTCCATAAGTATTGGCAATGATATTTCGTTGGAGATGCAAGAGATTATCAAAGAAGAAACCAATATCAAACAAGTATTAATTGATCGAAAATTATCTGATATCGGAATGGATGATGATATCGAGCTAGACACAAACATCACCCCCGAGCTCAAACTCGAAGGGCAGGCGCGAGAGGTGATTCGATTTATTCAAGAGTTACGCAAAGAGGCGGGCTTCGAAGTGGACGACCGTATCCAAGTCGGGTATCAGGGATTTGAAGCCGTCTTCGACAACGCCGAACTCAAAGCCCTCATCGCCAAAGAAGTCTTGGCCGCCAAAGGACTGAGTCAAGGAATAATAGTTGAGGCTGACATCACCAAAGAAACCGTCATCGATGATATGAAGCTAGCGATTTGGCTCAAGAGATAGATACAGAAATCAGGTAGGTGCAAAAACAGATAAAAAAAGATGCCTATCTTGGAGTTATCCTCGATAGGCATCTGTTTCTACGGAATTATTGCTTCCTGTGTAAGCGGGCAATACTATTCATAATTTACGACACCTGCACATTAGTTGACGGCACTTGTGCTGATGCTTGTTGCTTATTGTTGTTGGTGTCGGTAGGGGCAGCATTTTCTTTTGAGGCCGCCTTTCTTTTAGCGGCATCGGCCATTTGTGCTCCAATGATTCCACAGGTAGCCGAATAAATGGCGTTGCTTGTTGTTTTGTTGTCCATAATGACCTCTTTTTTTGGTATTTTTTTGGAAGGTTCTTGTTGTATCCCCCGGCGATGTTACGACAGGAAATACAAAAGAAGTATAGTATGAACCGGACGTTTCGTCAAGGGTTGGCGTAAATCCACTATTGTGCTGGCTTGACAGGGAAGAATTTGTATACTATAAAAAAGAAAGCAATATCATAGTTTTGTTTCGTTGCTATGGAGCAGGTTACTGTTTTTTAATGTATGGTTTTTTTGGAGTATTGTCATGTCGTGGTTCACTTGGTATGTCGTATCGGGAGTTGTAGTTCAATCTTTTTTTTGGTGGATTGCGGAGCATAGCCCCCGCATGGATGATGAGGGGCATATCATATCGGAAGAATAAAAGAAGGACTAAAAAGAAGAGAGGAGAGATAGTGTGTGTATGATGAAGCATGGCGTTGAATGTAACGATCAGGCTTTTTTCTATTCACCACCTTGACAGCGTAGAAATTGTATGGTATAGTTAAATCAATGAGATTTGGTACAAATTCGATATCTCAAAGATGCTCAATCGTGATGGTAAAAATACTACTGTTTGGTTGAGGAAAATTAACGACTAAAAGAAGGAGTCGTGTCATGTGGGTTATTTATGTTATAAATTGGGTGTTGATTGCCTTCGTAGGAGTTTTTCATATATGGATTTTTTCTGGCTCGGAAGATAGGAATAGCCTGTCATCACCGAGAATAAGAGGTTACTTAGCGCGTAACTATCCAGGAAGGACGTTGTGAAAATTTCAGTGGCTGATCACCTCAAAAGCCTGCTCTCGTTTATTAACTCTTTGTTAATAACAGCAGGCTTTTACATTTTTTGACAATGTCTTGAATAAAAGCTATACTAAAAAGCACTTGAATAGCGGGGTTTGAATCGCCTCGTTTTGTTTTTTTTGGTAATTATTAAATTCTGGATCCCCGGGTCAAGCCCGAGGATGACAACATTATGGAAATCAGAAACATCGCCATTATCGCGCACGTCGACCACGGCAAAACGACCCTAACTGATGCTATTATGCGTCAAACCGGGATGGTGGCTGCCGATGCCGCCAGTATGGATTCGAACGCGCTTGAACTCGAGCGTGGTATCACCATCTACTCCAAGAATGCGAGCATTATGTATCGCGATACGAAAATCAATATCGTCGATACGCCCGGGCACGCCGACTTCGGTTCGGAGGTGGAGCGCGTATTGCGATCGATCGATTGCGTGTTGCTCATCGTCGACGCACAGGAAGGCCCGATGCCGCAGACACGTTTCGTTTTGAAGAAGTCCCTCGAACTTGGTTTGAAGCCGATCGTTGTTTTGAATAAGATCGACAAGCCAGCCGCGAATCCTGATTTGGCACAAGAGCGAGTTTTTGAACTTTTTTTGGATTTGGGTGCGAGTGACGAACAGCTCGACTTCACCACCGTGTATGCTATTGGTCGCGAGGGTGTGGCCAAGCTCCACCTGACCGATGAGGCCACGGATTTGTGCCCGCTCTTGGATACGGTACTCTTGAAGGTGCCTAAAGCAGAGTCGGATATTGAGAAGCCGTTGCGCGCGCAGCCTTTCAACCTCGCTTATGATAATTTCCTCGGGCGTCTCGCGATCGTTCGTGTCTATGAGGGCACGCTCAAAACAGGGAGCACCATCTATGCCAAAGATGCCTACACCGGCAAGACGACCTCGGGTCGCATCACGAAACTCTTCACTTTTCACGGGATGGAGCGCCAAGAAGCAACAGAGGTAGTCGCTGGCGATATCGCGATGGTGGCTGGTCTGCCGGATATCTATATCGGTGAGACGATTTGCGACAATCCTGACCAGGAGACGCTCCCGGCGATTCAGATCGACGAGCCGACCATCGCCTTGAACTTTCTCGTGAATGATTCTCCCTTTGCCGGACGTGAGGGGAAATATGTGACCAATCAGCAAGTGCGTGAACGCCTCGAAAAAGAACTGGAAGTGAATGTTGGATTGAAAATCGATTTTACTGGCAATGACAAGTATCGCGTGTATGGTCGCGGCGAATTGCATATCGCTATTTTGCTCGAGAATATGCGTCGCGAAGGATACGAGGTGCAGGTCTCGCAACCGCAAGTTATCATCAAAGAAGAAGAGGGCAAGAAGTTGGAACCGTATGAAGAGCTGACGGTCGATGTCCCGACGACGCTCACGGGTACGGTTATCGAGAAGCTCGGTCGTCGCAAGGGTATTATGATTGATATGCAGCAGACGCATGGCACTACGACGCGGATGGTTTTCGAAATCCCGACGCGAGGCCTACTCGGGTATCGTGGCGAATTCATCGTCGACACCAAGGGCGAGGGGATTATGTCGAGTCGAGTGACTGGATTTCGACCGCATGTCGGCGTGATCGAGAAGCGGGATACTGGTTCGATGGTCTCGATGATCACGGGTAAGACGGCCGCTTTCGCATTGGAGAATCTGCAGACTCGTGGTGTGATTTATATCGATGCCGCGACGGAAATCTACGAGGGTATGGTGGTAGGCAATGTCTCGAAAGGCACCGATATGGCTGTCAACCCGGTGAAGGGCAAACAGCTCTCCAATATGCGCGCGAGCGGAACCGATGAGGCGATCAAACTCATCCCAGCCTGGACACTCTCCATCGAACGCGGACTTGAGGTGATGGCTGAGGATGAATATCTCGAGGTGACGCCGAAAAGTGTACGACTTCGCAAACAGCAATTGACCGAAAACGAACGAATCAAGGCGCATCGCAAGAAATAATTTTACCACTGTACCATTATGAATATGAACTCTATCAAAAAGACGAAGATCGTCGCGACTATTGGGCCGGTTTCGGCACAGGATGATGTGATGCCGCAGTTGATGAAGGCAGGAATGAATGTCACTCGGTTGAACTTCTCACACGGAGATTTCGCCGAGCATCAGCGTTCGGTTGATATGATCCGGAAGCACTCCAAGAAGCTCAATATACCAGTGGCGATCCTGCAAGATTTGTCGGGACCGAAGATCCGGATCGGAGAATTCTACCAGGAGCGAGTGATGTTGGTGGCGGGAGATGAATTTGTCTTGACGACCGAGCCTTGTGTAGGCGATGAACATCGCGCCTTCATTAATTATGCGCAACTTCCAAAAGAAGTGAAGCCGGGTGAACCGATCCTTCTCGATGATGGCAAAAAACGGATGGAAGTAGTGCGAGTGAAGGGGAATGAGATTTTTTGCAAGATTATCGTGGGAGGAGAGACCAAGGGTCGTCGTGGAGTGAATCTCCCTGGCACAGATATTCAGATGAGTTGTCTGACGGTGAAAGATTTGAAAGATCTGACTTTTGGTGTGAAGAACGAAGTGGATTTTATGGCGTTGTCTTTCGTCCGTAAGGAAAGTGATGTTCATGAACTGCGAGCTATCCTCAAGAAGAAAAAATGCACCGCGCAAATTATCGTGAAAATTGAAACTCCACAAGCGATTGAAAATCTCGAAGCGATACTCCAAGCAGCTGACGGTGCGATGATTGCTCGCGGTGATCTCGCGGTCGAGATGCCGATGGAGCAGGTGCCGGTCTTGCAGAAGCAGATCATCAAGCGGTGTCGGCAACTCGGCAAACCGGTGATCGTGGCGACGCAGATGTTGGAATCGATGATTCATTCGCCGGTGGCTACGCGCGCCGAAGTGAATGATGTCGCCAACGCGATTCTCGACGGGACGGATGCGGTGATGCTCTCGGAAGAGACGACATTGGGTGAGTATCCGGTTGAAGCAGTGTCGACGATGACTCGAATTGCTCTCCATACGGAGGCGTTTTACCCGCATCGGCATATTTTGAAGCACAATGAACTCTCATTGAACCCGACGGTGGATTCAGTGACGAATGCTGTGGTGAATACTGCGCAGGAGATTGCTGCCACTGTGATTATCGCTTTGAGCGAATCTGGATCGACGGCTCGGATGGTGTCGCGTCATCGACCCGCTCAATTTATTTTGGTACTGACACCGAATGATATCACTTTGCGGCGGATGGCATTGTCATTCGGTTGCTATGCTCATAGCGTGAAGTCTTTTCAATCGATTTTAGAAGTCGTGAAGCAGTCGGGTAAAATTGCGATCGAAAATGGTTTTGCCAAAAAAGGTGATACAAGTGTCATCGTTGCTGGCGTACCGTTCGGGTGCACCGGTGGAACGAACCTGATGCTGGTTGAGACAGTGTAGAGAATATTTTCTCCACGCAACACAAAAAAACAGCCTGATGGCTGTTTTTTTGATCTAGTGCATTCAGATTATTTATCGGCCCTCGTCCATTTTGAGGCGGATGTCTTCGGCTTCGAGTGCCGAGAGGATATCACCGAGCTTACCGCCGAGGATGGTTTCCATACCGCTCCAGGACTGTTTGATGCGATGGTCGGTGATCCGATCTTGCGGGAAATTGTAGGTGCGAATCTTCTCACTTCGGTCGCCGGTGCCGATCTGTGAGCGCCGTGCGTCACCGAGGGTTTTATTTGTCTCGTCGATCGATGCCTGCAAGAGTCGTGAGCGCAAGACCTTCATTGCCTGAGCTTTATTCTTATGTTGAGATTTTTCATCCTGACAGGTCACGATGAGACCGGTCGGGATATAGGTGATACGCACCGCGCTCTTGGTCGTGTTGACCGACTGTCCTCCAGGGCCGGACGAGCAGTAGGTATCGATGCGCAGATCGCTGTCCTTGATGACGAAGTCGACTTCCTCCGCCTGCGGGAGAACGGCGACGGTCGCAGTCGATGTATGGATACGTCCGGCCTTCTCGGTTTCCGGGACGCGTTGCACCCGATGGACACCGGATTCATATTTTAATAATTGGTATACAGGAGTTTCACTTCTACCTCGATTAACTTCGAAGACGACTTCTTTGAATCCACCGATACCGTTTTCGCTCGAGTTGAGCATGCTCGTCTGCCAACCTACTATCTCAGCATAGCGTAAGTACATTCGGAAGAGATCGCCCGCGAAGAGCGAGGATTCATCGCCGCCTGCCCCCGCACGGATTTCGACAAGTACATCCTTGTCATCGTTCGGATCCTTGGGGAGGAGGAGTCGTTTGAGTTCCTGTTCGAGCTTTTCTTTTTCACCGGCGAGCTCGATATTTGATTCCATCGCGAGGCCTTTGAGCTCCGGGTCGGTATCGGTGTCATTGGTGAGTTCCGCGTTGCCACGCATCTCCGCTTCGACGCCCTCATACCGCTCGATGACAGCGAGGATGCCACGCAATTCTGCCTGGCGTCGTCCGAGAGAAGCCATTTTTCGCGTATCTGAAACGATCTCCGGGTTGGAGAGCTCGGTTTCTATTTCTTGATATTCTTGTCTGATTTGTTCGAAGAGGTGTTCCATAGGCTTGACAAATTTTTTTAAATAGGGTATATTAGAAGAGTTTTCAATAAGTTAGGGGCAGTGTCGTGGATAGCTTAAATAAGAAGTATAGGGTTACGATCAAGAGTACAGATTTTTCAAATGCGAAGGATCTGGCAGCGGTATTCAAAGGACTTGCAGAGAAGAAGGGTATAGATTTTACTGTTGTTGCAATAACCTTCGAAACATCAATCGACGAGAATAACGAGAAGGATAAGTCAAATGCTTTCGGGATTTTATGTGATGCATTTGGAGAAAAGCCGTATTGCGAGGCAATCGGAAATTGATAGGAAGCAGGCTAGAAATTTATATATAAAAGAAGATACAAAAAAAGCCTCCTCGCAAGAAACACTTGCGCGAGGGGCTTTTTTCTTTTTCGCTACTTGGAAACTTTTTCTTCGGCAACGGCTTCCACGGTTTCAGACTTCTTGACTCGGACTTTTTTTGGTGTGGCAGCGGCTTGTTTGATGGCGGCCTTCTCGGACATTTTCTTGAAACGATCGACGCGACCGGTGGTGTCGATGACTTTCTTTTTACCGGTGTAGAACGGATGGCAATTCGAACAGATTTCCACGGTCATCGCGGGAGTGGTGGATCCGGTTTCGAGTATGGCACCGCAGACACAGGTGATAGTTGCATCGGTATGATATTTCGGGTGGATAGCGTTTTGCATAAACAAAATTTAAGTATAGATAGTAGAAAAAGGAGTGACTTTTTAAGAATGGGTTTTTCCGAAAAATTGATTCAAGACGCTCCAGTTGACATTGGTGATGCTTACCACAGGAGACTGGGGCGTGCTTGGAGCGATTTTTTGGAAAAACAGCACTAAAAAAATCAAGGAAAACCTTCGTTCCTCGAGTGTAGCACAGGGTGTAAAAATTGACAAGTCAGGGGTATTTGCTATACTCCCAATAAGCTCCTGTATCAGGGGAGTTTGTTTCTGTGAGTATCTCGCATAGGGTGAAATAGCGCATCTCTCCTGACGGTTTTCCTCGGAAAGCTGTTGCGGATGCGGTTCTTCCCCTAGAGGTGATTATTTTTTTAAGGAGAAATTTTATGACGCAGACAGAGAATGACGGACGCGCCAAGGCCGTCCAGACAACCAGTGTTATCGGTAATGAAGCATATTTTACCGATTTCAATTTTGAGAAAGTAGAGAAGGGTTTGGAGACGATGTTGAAAGCGGGTGTGCATTTTGGCCATATCAAGGCTCGTCGACATCCCAAGATGGAGGAATATGTCCATACGACGCGTAACGGTATCAACATCATCGATCTCGAGAAGACTTCAGGGAAACTCGAGGCGGCGTTGAAATTTTTGACCAGCGTGAAGAAAAAGAACAAACAGATATTGTTCGTGGCGACCAAGAAACAGGCGCGTGACCTGACCAAATCGCTGGCCGTGCGTTTGCATCAGCCGTTCGTGGTGGAGCGCTGGTTAGGTGGAACCTTTACAAATTTTCCGGTGATTCATGCTCGTTCCGAGTACCTCAAGAGCAATCAAGAGAAGCTCGAGAAGGGTGAATTCCAAATGTACACGAAGTTAGAGCGGTTGCGTATCGCTGAAGAATCAGAAAAGTTAGAGCACAGTGTTGGTGGCATCAAGCATATGAATGAACTTCCCGGAGCCGTGTTCATCGCAGATGTGAAGGAGAGCGGCATCGTAATTCGCGAGGCTCGCAAGGCGGGCATACCGATCGTAGGTGTCGTCGATACCAATGCCGATCCCTCAGTCATTGATTATCCGATTCCTGCCAATGACGATGCTATTTCATCCTTGCGATATCTGTTGGCGCGGGTGGGACAAGAGCTTTTGAAAGTCGAGGAGAAAGACGCCCCCGAGGCAGAGGTGACTCTTACTCCTCAAAAAGAAGTTTCAGAGAAAAAATAAATATATTCTTATGGATATTCAACAAGTGAAAGAATTGCGCGAGCGCACCGGTGCTGGTGTCGTCGAAGCGAAGAAAGTCCTCGATGAAGCGAAGGGCGACATCGAGAAGGCTATCCGCCTCTTGCGTGAGCGCGGTCAGATCAAGGCGGCCAAAAAAAGCGGCCGTGAGGCGAAAGAGGGCATTGTCGCTCAGTATCTCCACTCCAATCGTAAGGTGGGAGCTATGGTGAAGCTTTTTTGTGAGACTGATTTTGTGGCTCGTAATGAGGATTTCAAAACCCTAGCATACGATATCGCGATGCACATCACTGCGATGAATCCTCAGTATATCCGCCCCGAGGATGTTCCGGATGCGATCGTGGCCGGCGAGCGGGAAATCTGGGTCAAAGAACTCAGCGAGCAAAAGAAACCCAAAGCGATCATGGAAAAAATCCTTGAAGGGAAGGAAAAGAAATTTCGTGAAGAAGTCGCCTTACTGAGTCAGCCGTTCGTCAAGAATCCCGATCAGACGGTGGGCGATATGGTCACGGAACACATCGCCAAGATCGGTGAAAATATCCAGGTCGGCGAGTTCATTCGTTTGTCATTCTAGGTGAGGTGTCATTTTTTGTGATTCGCGTATTTTATGCTTTCGCTCATTATTCCTCCAATCGTTCTCGTCCTTGCACTCGCATTTCTCGTTTATTTTTTCTCCAAACGACTCCCGACACTTCAGGCGCGTATTGATCGTGGAGAGATCGTCATGGATGAAGCGGCGAGTACCAGTGTCTGGTGGGATCGAGTGAAACACGCCATACTAAGTCTCCTCGAAAAAAACACTCGTCGCTGGAAAGTGGGTCTTTTGAAAGCGCACAATCAGGCTCATGAAATGACTGATAATCTTCGCCGGCGTAAGGAAGCGAGTCGAAACCGTCTTTTGCGATCGGAAGAATTGCAACAGGATCAACAGGCGGCACTCTCCCAACCGGAGGAAAAAGTTTTATTGGAGGCGCCGGTTGATGACCGTCCGATGGTTGGTCAACCGACATTGCCTACTTCATCGTCCGAGAGAGTGAACAGCGTCGTTGTTTTGAAGACAAAACAACGCGGCGAATCTATTCTACCACCACAATCGTCCACGGGTCGTCAATCGAGTCGATTTGTAAGAAGGAGTGATCGGATCGTACCGCGAAGATCGGCATCGGCTCAAGAGGAATCGTCGAATAACAATCAGAGCAAAGAGCAATTGGAAGCCATACTTATCGAACGCATTGTAACTAATCCGAAAGATGTCGAGGCGTATGAACGATTGGGGGATTATTATCTCGAGCAAGAGAGTTTGACGGACGCGAAAGAGTGTTATCGCCAGGTGTTGAAGTTGAGCCCGGTCAATCGATTGGTCAAGATCAAGATCCGTCGATTGGAGCGAGTGCTTGAAAAGCGTTGAGCAGTGTGGTATAAAAGAGAGGAAGCCAGAGCGAAAGCAGGGTTTTTTGTTTAGAAGCCGAAGTAGCTCAGTTGGTAGAGCAACGGTTTTGTAAACCGTAGGTCACCGGTCCGAGCCCGGTCTTCGGCTCAGAGGGTGGTTTAAAAAATATTTGACTAATTGGGTAGGTGGCGGAGTGGTCAATCGCAGCAGACTGTAAATCTGTCGGCCTTGTGCCTACGGGGGTTCGAATCCCTCCCTGCCCACTGTGTGATAAAAAGAGAAAAAGTTTTGTTTGGATTTTTTTCCTGGTTTAGTTCGAACGGGAAAGGGGTCGGGAAAACGGGAGTTTTCCCGTGGTGGAAGCAGCGAAGCGTTGAAACCGCAAGGTTTCAAGGAAGTGAGATTCCC
>JBAWZR010000027.1:0-13357 GCA_037142915.1 Candidatus Moraniibacteriota bacterium | reverse complement strand
CTGGAAATTTTCGATCTGTTTCTTCAGTTCTTCGATGAGGTGATTGTGGGACATAAACTTTTGAGAAATAAGTGATTGATTGACAAAATAAATTTTTTAGGCTATGATTTTCTGGTCGGAATGAATCTTCATTCTATAAAATACTATCAAAAAACAACAAGGAGAAACTCTCATGAGCAAACTACCAGAAAGAAATGTCGTACTCGTATACATTTACAAAAAGGATAATTTTCTTACTGTCCACATCAAAGCGTCGGGAGAAAAAATTATCGATAAGAAATGCGAGACAAAAGTAGCGAGAATAGCTGCCACAACTACCAAAAAACTCCTGATCGATGCCCTTGCCCGCACTACATTCAATCTCAATGATGATGCCCGACAAGACTTCGAGGCAACGACCGTGAAAATAATGTTCCATTCCCGAGAAGGAGGCGACAATAAGATTTACGGTGTATCAGAACAAGAGCAAGAGATGATCCTCAAGCTCATTCAATGCTGATACTTTTTAAAAAACCGCTTACGGGATTTCAGAACACTTGCAATGCAAGATCGTTTCTGAAATCTCGGGGTGGTTCGTTTTTTTTATTCTGAAAGAACTTTTCTTAATTCATTCAACCGTTTCCGCACTGTGCCGTCGAAGAGTTCCGTATCCGTCTGAAGTGCCACACCACCGAGCACTTGCGGATCGACCTGTTGACTGAGGATGACCTGTTCACTCTTTAACATCTGCTGAATTTTTTTCGTCAGAACTTCTAGAGATTTTTTATCCAGCTCCTCGCTCGTCGTCATCCGCACGCGCTTCACGCCTTCGGCTTCGTCCGTCAACCGTTGCAAATTCCGCAGGATAGCCGGCAATTTCTTGACCTCGCGCTGACGCGTCAAAAATGCCAAAAACCGTTGAGCAACACTCCCCTGCTCCGAAGCAGCACTCGCCTGCGAGAGCTCCAACAATGCGTAGGCATATTGTGAGGCAGTGGGTTTCATAATCAATTCTTTAACGAAAAATTTCCATTGTGTCATTCCCGCGAAGGCGGGAATCCAGTCACCACCACGCCTGATATAACTCCAAAACGGATTGAGATTTGCAAAGTTTTCTACTACTTCAATCTATCCTGTTGCCATACGAAGTCTTGTGGAACCTGGATTCCCGCCTTCGCGGGAATGACAATTCAAATCGCTGCTATTTTTCAAGTTCTTGCAAAGCCGAAACAGCCAAGCGTTCATTTTCTGTACCATCGATATTTTTCTGCAAGACTTTCTCGGTCGCCACAACAACGAGTTGCGCCAACTCGCCCTTCACTTCAGCCAACATCTTCGTTCGTTCTTCAGTCAATTGCTTCTCGCCCAGCGCTAACATCTGATCAATCTTCGTCTTCGTCTCAATCACGGCCAACTCCCGCTGTTGTTTGGCGACAGTCTCCGCCTGCACGATCAGAGCCTTGGCCTCCTGTTGCGCCTCTGCGTGAATCTTTTTCACTTCTTCGCTCGCGGTATCGAGTTGTTGCCTCGCCTGCTTAGCATCCTCAAGACCTTGCTCAATAGTCGCGGTACGTTTCTCGAGGAACGCCAAAAGCGGCCGATACACGAATCGGTTCAAAACCCAGAGAAGAATAAAAAAGTTGACAATCTGCGCGAGGAGTATCCGTCCGTCAACGCCGAGGTTGGCTAAAATTTCCATAGGTTTCGAGTTCCCTCCCCACCTTTGCGAAGGCGGGGACTGAGGGGCGGTTGAGTCTGATTCGAATTCAACACCACCCCTCCCCAACCCTCCCCTTCGCAAAGGGGCGGGGGAATACAATACAATCAAATTACTTAAAAAGAATAATCAAAGCGACGACCAAAGCATAAATCGCGATGGCTTCGGTAAACGCCACGCCGAGAAACATTGGGAGCTGAAGTTTTGGCGCGGCCTCAGGGTTACGACCAATCGCCTCGAACATCTTACTAAACATAAAACCCATTGCCAATCCTGGCCCAAGCGCCCCGATACCAATGGCAACGGCCGCTCCAATATATTTGGCTGCTTCACCGCCAACACTAATTGTTTCTGTCAGAACTCTTGCTTCTTCCATACTTGTAAGATTATTACTTGATTATTCTCTCTAGCATCATACGACTTCTCCTCAAGAATACCCTATATTTCAGACTTTTTCAACTCCATACTTGATTTTTAATGCGCGGCGGGAAGGGTGGCCATCTTGAGGAAGACGAGCGTCAAAATCGCGAACACACCCGCCTGCACCAAGCCCGCGAACACCTCGAGCGCGAGGAAGGGCAATGGGAAGATGTAGGGCACGAGATTGCTAATCACAATAAGGAGCACTTCGCCTGCAAAGATATTACCGAAGAGACGAAAAGAGAAAGAAATCAACTTAGTCATCTCACCCATCAATTCAAATAGCCCCACGATCGTCCCAATGACATACGGCTTATGGAGCGGGCTAACAAAAAACTTCTTCGCATACCCGCGAAGACCCAAAACACTGATACCAATGAACTGCACCGCAAAAACAGAAATAAGAGAAAGTGCGATGGTCGTATTGAGATCAGCGGTGGCAGCTCGACCAAACGGAATAATCTCGCCATGTTCGCGGATACCAATCGTCCCGAAACCCGGCAAGAGTCCCGACCAGTTGGAAAGAAGGATGAATAAGAAAAAAGTGGTGATGATCGGAAAAAGTCGCGTCGTGAGTTGTTGATTTTCGGTCACGCTCTGCACAAGATTTCGAAAGTTCTCCACAAAGGCTTCGAGGGCGTTCTGCAGACCGGTCGGCACAATTTGAAATGTTCGCATCCGTAACACCAAGGATGTCACAACAATAATCACACTCACGATGAGAGTGACCGAAAAAGCGTTCGTAACAGGAAAACTCCCGATCCACCAAAGTGGTTCGGCAGCGATAGAGATATTCATATGTCTCTATTCTAAAGCGTTTTCCTTACATTTGCAAGTACGATTGCCACCGAGCATAGACATCGCGCGTGGCATGGAGGTCACCCACATTGTAGCGGGCAATATCGAGAAACTTCCCGGAGTGATACAATTCTGCCACATCATCACCCGTCACGCCATCGGCCTTGGGGCTTTTGATACCGAGCGAACGACAAACGATATGCAGTGTCGGCCGGCGAAACATCGCCCCGTAGAAGGTCAGTTGATCCATCACATCGATATGCTTAGCGCCGCGTTGGAGATTGGTGTAGCGATTGGAGAGCAGGTCGCGCGTCGGTCGCACTCCGAGGATCATCGAACGCAACATGAGAAACGGCACATCGAAACTCCGCCCATTGAAGGACACGAAGGTATCATATTTCTCCGCCACCCGCCAGAATTCCTCCAGCATCGCCTTCTCACTCATCGGCCGATACTTCACGCCCTCCTCCTCTGTGTCCTCGGCGTCTTTTTCGGTGGTCTGATAATACACCGCCACCCGATCGCGCTCGGCATCGAGAATCCCGATAGCACAAATGAAACCGGTAAATGGCGAAAATCCGAGACTGTTTTTCACATCGTCCGTCTTGGCTTTCAGTTCATCACCACTAGTAGCAGTCTGCTTGGTCCAGCGCAAGAGCACCTCCTGCGTGGTCTCATCCATCTCATCGAAATTCTCCCCCACAGTCTCGATATCGAATATTAGGGTTGGCATAATGATACGATTAGAAATTTTCCAACATCTTCACGAGCAAACGCACTGGCGCACCGGCTGCACCCTTGGCGAGAAACTCTCCTTCGATCGCCGTCATTCGCGGTGCCATATCGATATGCACCCACGGATACCCTTCCGCAAATTGCGCAAGGAAAGACGCCGCCGTAATCGCACCGCCCCACCGTGTCTTACCGACATTGGCCACATCACCAAATATACCCTTAATCTCCTCGTCGTATTCCTCCCACAATGGTAGAGGCCACACAAAATCGCCCGACTGTTCGCCCCACTCCCGAAACTGTGACTCGAGTTCGATATCCCGGGTAAAAATCGCTGAGGCTCGTTCGCCGAGCGCTACTACCGCCGCACCGGTCAGAGTCGCCACATCCACCACCAACGCTGGATGATACCGCTTGGCATAGGTCAACGCATCCGCTAAAATGATCCGCCCCTCCGCATCGGTATTCAATACCTCGATCGTCTTGCCCGACATCGAACGGAGAATATCACCCGGACGATAGCTCGACCCAGACGGCATATTTTCTACCGCCGGCACGAGGGCGATAATATTTTTCTTGACGCCCAACTTGGCTGCTGCTGCCAATGCGTGAATCACTGCCGATCCGCCGGACATATCCATATTCATCCCAAGTATCGAATCGGACGGTTTGAGATTAATGCCACCGGTATCAAAGGTTACGCCCTTGCCCACTAGTACTATTGGCGGAACTTTTTTATTGGGCGCACCCCAATATTCCATGATGATAAATTTTGATTTTTCGCTTGATCCCTTGCCAACGCCCAATACACCACCCATCCCGAGTTTTTCCATCGCCGCTTCCTCAAGAATAGTCACCTTAATCGCCGTGTCCTTAGCCGCGCGTTTCGCTTCGTCCGCCAATGTCTTGGGAACAACATCGCCCCCAGGAAGATTGGCCAAATGCCGACAAGCATTCACCTCTCGTCCGATAATTTCCCCGCAAGCAAACCCCTGGCGTGTCGCCAGTGCATCTCCACCTCTAACGATAACCTCTTTGGTGTCCGGCCAACCGCCCTCCGGTGTCGATTTGTGTCCGATGAACTGATGCCGAGCCAACAACATATTGACAGAGATCAATTCTCCCAGCTCGCCATCCACAATCCCAAGATGAGCAAACCGAAAATCATCCCATTCGATAACAATACGCTCAATCTTTTTGGACAAAGCCGCCACCACTACCCGCCGCGCCAACAGAAACAATTTTCGTTGCGTCATTTTTTTTCTCTCTCCCGCGCCCAAGTGGATTTCCCGCTGATTGTCAGCGAGTATTACCACCTCATCTTCTTTGCTCTCAGTGAGTTGCACTCTGACTACATCATCCGCAAGCTTCTTGTCTTTTTTTGCAAAACTAAATTTCATAGGTGTACTTAATTTAAGACTTACGTGTTTGAAAAATATATGTTTGCTTCCGGAGGAGTGTTTCCTCTGTAGCCGTTGGTGATGCTTACCACAGGCAAAGAGGGAATACTTCGTCGGAAGCTAGTTAGTATCAAACGCGTAAGTCTTGAATTGATTAAATTTTTATCGTTCAGTCGAAACTTGGCATTGTTCTTTGTTTACTTCACAAGTATAGGTGATAGCACCTTGCCGATCAGTCCGATAGATCACCGCGTGGCGCTGTGTCAATCGGCCGAGAGCCTCAGTCGCTGGATGCCCATAGCGATTATTCGCTCCGACAGAAACAATCGCGTCATGCGGCCGAACATTGTCCAGCCACGAATCGCTCGTCGAATACTTCGACCCATGATGTCCCACTTTCAACACGTCCGTCGGCGCGACAACCACCTGCGACTCTTGGGTTGTTGGCAAATCCCCCGTAAACAAAAAAGTTTTCTTACCACCCAGATCCAATCGCGCCACAATACTTGCGGCATTGGTATCCTTCGCGTTCAACACGGTATCCATTTGCGGCCAGAGAATCGTAAGTGTTTTCCCTTCGCTCAGAGTTATTTTCGTATCTTTACGGATTTCAGTCAATGGTTGCAGCTCAGGAACGAGGTGTTGCCAGGTCGCGGTATCGGTCGTCGCGCCCGAGCTGAGCCACTGCCCCACCCGGTAACGCCCCTCCAGTCCGAGCAAGCCACCGATATGATCTTCATCGGGATGAGTGAGGATCACCACCTCAACTGTCCGATCCCAAAAAGGCATCGCTCGCCCGAGTTGGCCCAAGAGCGTTTTGGTATCTCGACCACCGTCTATGAGGATTTGATTCGTCCCTTGAGATATGAGAATAGCATCGCCCTGACCGACATCAAAAAACCGCACCCGCACGGTTGTCGTATCACTATACACCCAAATGACTCCGCCCACGCCAGACAAGAGTACGAACATCATTCCTACCAGCCACCATCGGTATCGTTTCATATATTCATTCGTTTCTTTCTTTGATACCTATACCAGATCCATCCCCATCCAGCATACCATAAAATAATTCCCCACCAGGATACCGGGAGCGACACGGTCGACCAAGGCTGCTGGCCCAAATAAGCCACGACCTCCAGCATATACCGCGCCAAAAGATAGCCGAGCCACGCGAAAACATTCAGCGTCCACGGAAGCACAAGCCCACTCACTGCCGTCACGAAGGCCAATGCCATCGCTATTGGTACGAACGGAAGAATCAACACATTACTCAAGAGAGAAACAGTAGAAACAAAACCAAACTGAGACAAAAGCAGAGGTGCAACGAATACCTCGATCATCAACGTCGCCTTCATAAGAGTATACATCATCCGCCAGCCGGACGAATCATCTCTCTCATCGTCACCCAAAAACCAAAACAAGAGCACCGCCGTCGCAATACACGACAGTTGAAAACCGATATCGTAACGCAATAAAAACGGATTGAACCACAAGAGTGGCATGAGCATCAGTATCATCAGCCGCCAGGGTGCCACCAGTCGGCCGAACTGAGTCGCCAACAAAACGATCGTAGCCATCAATGCCGCGCGCAGCACCGACGCTCCCGCACCGGTAACCAGCGCAAACAACCAAATGCCACCAACCGCAAACCAGGTCGCCGAACTCCGCCACAAACCCAGCACAATGCCAAATAAAAGTAATATTTCCGCCACGATCAAGACATTGTACCCCGACACCGCGACGATATGCGAAACGCCGGTCTTCTTGAAATCATTTTGAAGTGTCGCGGGTAAACGTTGCGATCCACCGAAGATCAATCCCGCAAGCAATCCGTTTTCCGGTTCGGGCACAGATGCCGACAATGACCGTTCGAGCTGCTGACGAATGTGAAACAATCCCGATTCCCAGGAAACTTCATGAAGTCTTTCTGGGATTTTTTTGGGAGTACAAATGGTACCAATATCCTCTTTCGCCAGATACGATACATAATCAAAATCATCCGAAAAATTTTTTGGGAGCGTCAATCGACATTCCACCCGCACCAGCTCACCCGTAACCCACGGCTGCACGATTGGCACCGTCAAGAGCGAGCGCAGAGCAGGACAATCCGAATCAAAACAGCGCTCCCACGTGATCGGCACACTCGCCGAAAAACTATTCTGTGACCACTCACCCGAGACGGACGCTTCTCCTTTTATCGTATGCTCCACAAAAGATGCCTGCCAGTCCAATCGGTCATGAGACACCCTATCCATATGCACTATCCCAAAAACTATCCCGAGTAATAATCCCGCCACGCGCCAACTCCATACTGATCGCATCCACACCGCCACACCTATCACTGCACCAGCCACCAACACCCACTCTATCCCGGTCGCGCGCCACCACGATGCCCACACCACACCTACTGGCACGCCAACAAAAAATGCCCACATCGTCTGAGAGCATCGTCGTATCCACCATCGTCTCGCGTCATTTGCTTTCATTTCGGTCATCGATTTTATCTATCTCCTTACGAAAACTCGCCGCACTGCCGAATGATTTGTACACACTCGCGAACCGCAAATACGCCACTTCATCCGTCGTCCGCAAGACATCCATCACCAGATCACCGATCCCCCGACTCGTGATCGACTCACCTTCGAGATTTTGCAATTTCTCTTCGATCGAGCCGAGGAGTTTGGCCACGCGTTCCTCACTGTTCGGTCGTTTCTCGAATGCCTTGGCGATACCGGAGCGCAACTTCTCGCGATCGTACTCCTGTTTGCTCCCATCGCGCTTCACGATACTCAGATGGAAATCCTCCATCGCCTCATAGGTCGTGAACCGTCCCTCGCAGTGTTCGCACTCCCGCCGACGCCGAATAGCGAGACCATTTTTGATCTCGCGCGAATCCACCACCCGACTTTCCTCGAACCGACAAAACGGACACCGCATATTGATACTGTTTATATATCTGATTTGAAAAAATCAATTGAATAAAGTGAATCTCTCATTCTTCTTAATTTTGAAACTTTTTCAATCAAGTGCGTCAATTCTTTTCGGTTTTCTTTTGCAGCAGGGTTCACTTTTAGTGCTGCTCTTCGATCATCTATGTAATCACATACGTTATCTATCTCATCCTCTATCAACAATAAAGCATTCTCTGAACGGTCATATGTGAATAGCTCATTAGATGCATCCTTCCATTTCATATCTTGTTTGAGCCAAGTCTTCCTATCTTCTTTGCTGTAATATTGCGGATCTTTTTCTAGTGTCAAATCCATTTGTTCTTGTTTCTCCTCAAATTTCTTATCAAGAAGTTCTGCAACTTGGTCTTTCGAAAAAAAATGTCCATTGGTCAATTTATCATTACTTATTTCAAAAATTGCTTTTCTCCATTTTAGCAAGTCATCAGTCATGGGATGACGCGGCATTCTTTCTAATGATTCCATCACTAGTAATTCTTGTCCTATCTCTAAATTATAAGCAGCTTCCTGCCAATATTCTATCGTTTCATTATCACCGCGATCAATTTTCGATTCAGATTCTAATATCTCTCTAACATAAGATCTGGCTTTACCATACTTTTCACCCTCTTCTTTCTTTTCTACAGGATTAATTGGAGATGGATTTTCAAATGGATTTTGCATAGCATTAGTTATATTCCCATAAATACTCCCTCCACATATTATAGCACTGTCACAAGAAAAACAACCTCGGCACAATTACTCCCCGATGAGATTGATAATCAGTTTTATCATCAGGTCTTTTTCTTTCGGGTCGGATTCGGCGACCAATAAGGCAAGTGCCGCCAGGGCATTATCGTTGATTTTTTTCTCGCCAGATTTCTTGTAGAGGTGTTTGTTTTTATCCAAGAAGTAAACAAACAGAAAAGCCGCCGAGCGTTTATTGCCGTCGGAAAACGGATGATCTTTGATGGTGAAGTAGAGCAAATGCGCCGCCTTCTCCTCCACGCTCGTATACAATTCATTGCCACCGAAGGTCTGGTATAGACTGCCGATGATACCTGCGAAAGCGCCGCCTCGTTCCTGTGCGAACAATTCCGTCGCCTCTTGTTTGGCGATGAGCTCCGTTCGAACTCGAGCAAGAATGTTCACCATCTTTTCGTATGTCAACACGAAAGATGATTTCTTCCCTTTGGCCGTCGCGAGAACATTTCTATCATACTGATCCAAAACAGAAAGCGTCTTGGAATAATCCGAAAGTAAAGAAAAAATCTCTTTCTCTTGACCCTTGAGATTTTTTGAAGCGATTTTTGAGCTGAGAAACTGAATAGTTGACTGAAGTGTCTGAAAATTTTCCTGGGTTTGCCGTAATCGCCTTTCATTTAGGATATAGCCATCAAGAAGGTATCTCTTCAATACGGATGTCGCCCATTTTCTAAACTTTATAGCCACTGCTGAATTTGTTCTATAGCCAATAGCAAGAACAATATCCAAACTATACAGACTTACTGGCTTATCAGATTTTGCAATGTGCATTTTTTGCACATTGCTTTTTTCATCAATTTCCTTGTCCTTAAAGATATTATTGATATGCTTCGTTATGACTGTCCGCTCTTTTTCGTAAAGATCGGCAATTTGGGTCTGCGTAAGCCATACGGATTCATTCTCCACACGCACATCCAAATCAACCGACCCATTTTTCGGTGTGTAAATCACGATATTGTTTTTTTGTATTTCTTTTCTAACCATACGCTTTCATCATTGGCAACCTGTGCAATTTTTGCACACATTCCTACTTCTTCATCTTGCGGCGGATGAAAGCAGGGATTTCGAGTTCATCTTCGTCCTCGGAGAGGGTCTTGGTCTCGCTGTGAAAGGTTGTACCGTGGGATTGGATTTTCTCCTCGATGATGAATGGCACGCGTTCGATCTTGCGGACAGGTTCGGTCGGACGGGTCAGGTGTTCATCCTCCGGTTCTTCACTGATCGCTATCGATTCGAATTCAGGAACCACTGGTCGGCGAACAGAGATCTGTTCTTCCGTCTGAGTACCTCGGTTGATGATAGGCGCCTCACTGTATTGGGGAGCAGTAGGAGAAGTATTGCGAACTATCGGCCGCTCGACGATCGTATCGGTTGAAGAAGGATTTGTGGTCGGAGTATGTGTCTGGCGTGCACCGAAATACGAAGCTGGACGAGTGTGCTCAATATCGAATCCGGTCGCCACCACGGTGATCTGGATTTCGCCCTTCTTGAGTTGGTCATCTGATACCGCACCGAAAATCACCTTAGCATTCGGATCGATATTCTCGGTAATGATATTGGCCGCCTCGTTGATCTCCAACATCCCGAGATCGCTCGAACCGGAAATATTGAACAGCACACCCTTGGCACCATTGATGGAAAGATCGAGCAATGGACTGTTGAT
Source organism: Candidatus Moraniibacteriota bacterium (assembly GCA_037142915.1). Lineage (GTDB taxonomy): Bacteria > Patescibacteriota > Minisyncoccia > Moranbacterales > UBA1568 > JBAWZR01. The sequence continues at coordinate 2,932 of JBAWZR010000027.1, read as the reverse complement.
AGCTGCTTTGGCTGCATCGGCTGCGCGAGTCTCTCCCGACGCGATACCAATACCCATCAACGCGCTCCCGCTATCCTCCATGACCGCACGCACATCGGCGAAGTCGACATTGACGATACCGGGCTTGGTGATGAGATCGGCGATACCCTGCACGCCCTGACGGAGCACATCGTCCACGATACGAAATGCGTTCACGAGTGTCGTCTTGCGATCGATAATAGAAAGAAGTTTGTCATTCGGAATCGTGATGATCGCGTCCACCCGATCGCGCATATTGGCCAAACCCTCCTCAGCGATCGCCCGGCGTTGCGCCCCCTCGAATGAAAACGGTTTGGTCACCACGCCCACAGTCAAAGCACCGAGCTCCTTGGCAGTCTCGGCTACGATCGGCGCCGCACCGGTACCAGTACCACCGCCCATACCACAGGTGACGAACACCATATCCGATCCCTTCAGTACCTCGTAAATCTCGTCACGGTTTTCCTCAGCTGCTTGGCGGCCGATCTCCGGATTCATTCCCGCACCCAATCCTTTGGAAAGATTTTTTCCGATATGGATTTTTTCCTGCGCTTTGGAGTTATGAAGTGCTTGTGCATCGGTATTGACCACCACAAACTCGACGCCTTTGATTTTCGCATCGATCATTCGGGATACCGCATTTGAACCGCCTCCGCCGACACCGACTACTTTGATTTTCGCAAATGTTTCTATATCCGGTTTTATTTCTGCCATAAGTCTAAAAGAGTGTAGCTTGATTATCTGTTTCTCTCGTACGGCATTGATACTCGTTCTTGGTTTTCTTCTCTTTCAAATCATTCAAGCAAAAGAAAACAACATACCAATTTCTATGCCTCATCGTCCATCGAGTCTTCGCTTTTCTCTTTGTTTTTGTTGGTATTTCCCGTTGTTTTCTTTTAGTGTATCACTTCCCCATAAATCTTTCAAGAGGCTCTAAGTGAGACCGTGTAAGAGACGTACCAGCGGCACATCTCTGCAAACCTAATCCCAAGAAAAATCAAGGCAAGAATCGCCCCATCCACTGCCGGAACCGCTTCCATATTTCACCTGTTTTCCCTACATTACCGAACATCTGACCGCGCTCAGAACGACCACTTTCTGATTCTTTTTCGGCTTGTAAGAGCAAGCCGATCACGGAAGCAAAAGCGGGATCATCCACCTGATCGAGTATACCACCCAATGCCTGCGGATATCCGCGGTGCACCGGCAGAGCGAGTACTTCCTTGGCCAACTCGATAGTGCCAGGGATTTTCATCCCACCGCCGACCAATATCACACCCGACGGCAACAACCCTGACCGACCGATCACCCGCAATTCCTCGGCAACAAAATGAAATATTTCTTCCAGTCGTGCCTCGATGATTTCAGCCACATGATAGGTCGAGACGGTGTCCTCTTCCTGCGAATCAAATTGCGAAAGTTCGATCTCCTCTCGTTGATCTACCAACTCGGGACGCGCATTGCCATAATGTATCTTCACTTGTTCGGCAATCTCGATCGTCGTCCGCAAACCAATCGCGACATCATTGGTAATATGAGCGCCACCGATCGGAAACACTTTGATATGCAAAATATCACCTTCCTCGAAAACTGCCAGCGTCGTAACCGCGCTCCCAACATTGACTACCGCCACACCAAGTTCTTTTTGTTGCGAAGTCAGCACAGCCGTCGCCACCGCTATCGGATCCGCCACAAAACCCGAGATACCGATCCGGGATTGCTCCAGTATCCGTGAGAGGTTTTTCAGATGCTGGTTCGATGTACCGATGATGAGTGTGTCAGCCTCCAATCGCACGCCATGCATCCCCAATGGATCACGAAGATTCTTCTGATCATCGAGCCGATAACTCCGCGGGAGAATATGCAACACGGTGCGATTGGGAGACACAACCGCCTGTTGTTCGGCAGCGCGCACCACACGATCGATGTCGTCTTCCAATACCTCTCCGTCAGCCTTACCGATCGCTATCACACCCTTGGCCTCCTGCGCAAAAATATCCCCGCCATTCACATTAATCGTCGCTTCTTCGAGCGGCACGCCTGCCATCGTCTCAGCCTGTTCGATCGCGACATTGAGTACCTTGATGACTTCGTCCGCGTCTACCACCATCCCCCGGCGCATACCCGAAGCAGGAACCATGCCCGCACCCAAAATACGCAATTGCGTCTCATCGGGCAGAACCTCGGCAATAACCACGCGGATGGCACTGGAGCCGATATCGATTCCGGAAAATAAAAATCGTTTCGCCATAAAATATATACCAATTGCACTTTGTGTGTTTCAAAAATTGTTCGTGCTTATCTGTCGCACTAAACTCTTTCCCAGTATACCCGATTTTTTTCTCTTTGCCAAAAATCACCACCGCCAATAGGAAAGAAAAAGTATCGCACCGATAATCATCGCGCCTACAGCCGAAAGGAACACCGCTCCCGCCATCACATCCTTGATCACCCGGGCATACGGATGCGGCGATGGCTTGAGTACATTCACCACCCGCTCCACCGCTGTATTCATCAACTCGAAAGCCAACACCCAGAAACATGCGAAGATAATAATAATCCACTCCGTCCGTGTCAGATGAAGCCAAACACCAAGCAATATTACTGCCTCTGTCACGAAAATCTCTATCTGAAAATTACGCTCGTGGCGAAGAACATATCGCAAACCCCTCAGTGCGTGATAAACGCTTTTGCCTAATCGAATCATAGTAATAGTAAAAAATAACTCACACGAACTGTTCACTGATAGTATCTTGAATCGCGAACATCTCTTCCGTATGGTCGTAGCCCAATAAATGTAATACCCCGTGCGACAAAACATATGCCATCTCACGCTCGAGTGATACTCCATCCTCTTCCGCCGCTCGCTTAATATAATCGTAACACAAAAACAGTTGTCCTAACACCACCACAG
>JBAWZR010000026.1:0-14118 GCA_037142915.1 Candidatus Moraniibacteriota bacterium | reverse complement strand
GGAGGGTAACGCTCTATGGTAACAGAAAAGGGGCTTTGGAGTTTGAATTCGGGCTTGAGAAAAAAGACCTTGACTTTTCAGTTAAGGAAATGCCTGCTTGTAAAAATCCGCATTGGTTGGCTTCGTACCTTGATTCGAAAGTCGGATCTCGCATGGAAATTAGCAGTATAAAGCATGCATCGGTTTATGTTCCCGAAAGTTTGTTATGCCAGACAGAACTTCAGATTATGGACGCGGTAACCTGGTTTTACGATAGAGATAAATCATGTGCGATAAAAGCTAATTTCGGAGAGTCAGGTTGGGGAACACTATTGCTTTCGAAAAAGAAGTTTAGGAAAGTTGATGGCATGATGCTTTTTATACGCAATGAATTTAAGGAAGATGCTATTTGGCAGGGCGAACTCGTTCTTGTTGAGGAATATGTTGAGCCTAATGGCTTATATGGAGTAGCGCCATCCTCCGAAATCTATATTAATGACGATGGCCCGAAAATTACTTATGTGTGTGATCAGGCTTTTGATTCGCAGGGCGGATTTCTCGGTGTGTCTTTAGGCAAGAATGCGGTCAACCTTGGCATTGGTGAAAAAATAAAAACAGCCTCACTATATATTGGAAAAAGATTTTTTGAGATGGGTTATCGCGGTTTTTTCGATATAGATTTTATTATTTCAGCGGATGGCGAACCGTTTATTCTTGAGACAAATATGAGGCGAACAGGGGGTACTCATGTATATGATGCGCTAAGAAATCTAATTGGCGATGTTTGGGAGAATGAAGTTTTTGCTCTCTCTCAAGATAACTTCGTATATGGTGATAGGAAATTATCAGCCGAGGAGGTGCTAGGCAAAATGAAAAATATCCTCTATCCTATAAATAGCCAGAAAAGAGGGGTAATCATATCCATTATGGGTAAAAAACAGCCTTTTTTCGGATTTATCATTATTGGAACTTCCAAGGAGGATGCGAGTGGCATACATAGTCAGATGATGAATTTTTGGAAGTAAAGACTAAATATTAAGTGAAATGTATGAAAAAAATGTTACCAGTGAAACCATTCCAAGAAACACTTAATGCATCCATGTGCGGACCAGCATCCTTGAAGATAGTTCTTGATTATTATGGCGTAGAAAAAACTGAAGAAGAATTAGCTACGCTCTGTGACAAAGATGATGATTTGGGAACTGATGACCAAGGCTTGAAAAAAGCGGCTGAGCAACTTGGATTTAAAGTGGAAATTCATAATGAGAGTACTTTTGAGGATATCAAAGGTTGGATTGGAAAAGGCGTTCCCGTTATTGTGAATTGGTTCACGCGGGGGCGGATGGATTATGCTGATTCCGATGTGTCCGACGGACATTACTCCGTGGTGATGGGCTTGGATGAAGAGTACATTTATTTACAGGATCCGGAGACGGGATCGATGCGAGAAATTGAAAGGGAAGATTTCATGACGGTATGGTTTGATTTTACGGGGAAGTATATCAAGCCGGATGAGCTGATTCTTCGACAGATTATTGCCATTTACCGATAGACGAATTATGTTTGATCGATACCATTTTTCCGAGAATGCGAAAATTGTCACTTCGAAAGTTCCAGGATCGAATTCCGAAAATTTACTGATGAAACAAGGGGAGCTCGAGGGGAATAATAGGTCTTATCCTCGGGGTGTTCCTGTCGCTTTTGATAAGGCAAAGGGCGCGATAGTGACAGATGTCGACGGAAACCAGTATATCGATTTCTTTTCCAGTTGTGGTGTGATGAACTTTGGACATAATAATCCAGATATATTGGATGAACTGAAAAAGCATCCCGATACTATTGTTCAGGCAATGGATTTTCCAACGAAGGCCAGAATTGATTTTTCCGAGAAATTGCTAGGAGCACTTCCTGAAGGAATGCTAGGAAAATACAAGATAAACTTTGGAGGCCCGACAGGTTCAGATGCTGTCGAATCCGCGCTTAAGTTAGCAAGAATTAATACGAATCGAAATGGTATTATTGCTTTTCAGGGCGGTTATCATGGAATGACGGCCGGCGCATTGAGTGTCACGAGCAAATTATCACATCGGGAAGGTGTACCGCCATTAATACCTGGTATTCATTTTCTTCCTTATTGTAGTCCGTATAGATGTCCTTTTGGAAAAAACACAGAAGATGGCTGTAATTTTTCGTGTGTTGATTTTTTTCAGAATGCCTTGGAAAACCCTCATTCCGGAATTGATAAACCAGCAGCCATTATCATAGAGCCGATTCAGGGTGAGGGTGGTACATACATTCCCAAGGAAGGCTGGCTTGAGCGAATTGTCGATATAGCGCGAAAAAATGGAGTTTTAGTTATTTTTGATGAGATACAGGCTGGATTTTATCGAACAGGAAAACTGTTTTCGTTCGAGTATACAAAAGCTATTCCAGACATTATCACTATGTCCAAGGGGATAGGTGGGATAGGATTACCTCTCTCCCTTATTCTATATAGGAAAGAACTGGATACATGGAAGCCAGGTATGCATATCGGTACCTTCCGAGGGAGTCAGTTAAGTATGATTGCAGGATTGGCAGCTATGAATTTGGCGGAAAAGTTAGATATAGAGTCCCATGTGAAGCGTATGGGAAACATAATGCAAGAGAGGCTTTTGAGTATGCAGGAAAAATTTGATTTTATCGGAGAAGTGAGGTCTTCTGGCCTTATGTTTGGCATAGAGTATGTTAAAGATAGACTGACTAAAGAACCGGATAGTGAATTAGCAAAAAAGATCCGGAAGTTTTCATATGAAAATGGTTTGCTTGTTGAAATTGGCGGGTACTATGATAATGTTGTTCGTTTTCTTCCGCCTTTAGTTATTACGGAAACAATTGCTCATAACGGGCTGGATATTTTTGAGAAAGCGAATGCAGCTTGTCAAAATAATACCAAGTAGTTTTTCCAGTCGGAGATTATTCATTCATAGTCTTATGAAAATCATCATCGCCATAGGAGGAGGAGAATTGAAAGATTTGGAGACGCTCCCGATTGATCGGGCGATTGTGAAAATGGCCAATAAAAAACATCCGAAAGTTCTCTTTATCCCGACGGCCAGCAATGACTCAGTTGGATATTGGGAGACTTTTCAGAATGTGTATAGTAAGAAGCTCGGCTGCGACACTGATGTACTCTATCTCATAAAGGAAAAACCTTCCAAAAAGGAAATCGAGCAAAAGATCCTTTCCGCCGATATCATCTATGTCGGTGGTGGTAATACACTCCGGATGTTGCGCATTTGGCGGAAACTGGGTGTGGACACGATGTTACGCAAAGCTTACGAGAAAGGAATTATCCTCTCTGGTCTGAGCGCCGGGGCGATCTGTTGGTTTCGCTATGGCTCGAGCGATGCACGCCGGTTTATGAAAAATGAGAAACAGCAAGATGTCTTTATGAGAGTCACCGGGCTCGGACTAGTGCCACTGACACTCAGCCCGCATCATATTCGAGAGAAAAAACTTCGTGAGTCGGGAATGAAAGCAATTATGAAGCGAACGCCTGGGATAGCGTTGGCCTTGGATGATAACTCGGCGATTGTCATTCGGGGTGATCAATACGAAGTTTTGAAGTCGAAGAAGGATGTCGGTATCAAGAAAGTGTTTTCCAATAAAGGAAAAGTGGAATGGAAGCCGTTGAAAGTTTCGGGATCTTTGGCGGAGTTGTTGGAGAAGAAGTAAGAGCGAGTGAGGAGTGTCATTTCATGATTGATGCGTACTCGAAGGGCGCTACCCGCTCCCACTCAAAAGTTCGAAAGCTGTCCCGCCAAGCGAGCAAATGAAAAACATCCCTTAATCTGGGATGTTGTTTGTTTCCATGTGTAAATAAAATAAATAAATAATTTGACAATGAATTTACGGTATGATAGAGTGGAGGTGGAAAGTTAAATTAAAACAGAAACCTATGCACAAGAACCAAGAAAAACTTCTTAAACTTTCAAAAACACACGATTTAGGGAGGATGAGTTATCGGGAGATAGCAAGTCTTCTCGGGGAGAAGAATGCTCAAACTGCAAAATACCACCTACTTCAACTTCAGATGAAAGGTTTGATAAAGATGAGTAAGGGCGAGAATATCATCGAGAGAGTTAAGCAAGGTGTGGCGCAGATGTCCGGATTGGTCGCTATCCCGGTATATGGCGCGGCTGATTGTGGCGGCCCTACAAAATTCGCCGAGAATTATATTCAGAGTTTTATCCGTGTTTCGAGTACACTGGTTCCGTATAAAAAAGGTTTGTTCGCGGTTCAAGCAGACGGATTTTCTATGAATAACGCAAGGATTGGAAAATCAAAAAGAAATATCGATCCCGGAGATTATGTGATAGTCGATGGTGATGTAAAAGTTCCTGAGAAGGGAGAGTATGTGCTCTCTGTGATTGATGGTCTAGCGAATATCAAGAAATTCTATCTTGATGAAGAGAATCGCCAGGTGATGCTCGTTTCCGAATCAACTATGGATTACCCGCCGATTGTTATCGACGAGAGCGAGATCGATCAGTATGTCGTGAGCGGAAAAGTCGTGGAGGTTATTAAGAATGTGAAGAACTAGTATTTATGAAAATTAAAAAAAAACGACTCTTTTGTTTCGCTATCTCATGGGTTGGCATTTCTACGAGGCTCAGGATCGTGATGGTCGGAAGATGAGAGGAGATAAGTTCATTCTTGGTTTGATCGAGCAGTTCTTTGGCTTGTAATAAGATCCATAAAGCCCTACTATAACAGTGTTATAGTAGGGCTTTATAATTTTCATCGCTATTTATTTATGTCACAAGAAAAGCTGGACGCTGGTATTTCCCTAGCTTATCAATGCGATTTTTGCACAAAGGAGGTTTTGGATCTTCAAAAAATAGCCGAAGTGGGGAGCGTTCAGATTCTCTATCCTCGCCACCCCGTGATCGAGGCATCTGCTCTTGTTATCCCGAAACGACACATTGAATTGGTGGAAGATATGACCGAGGAGGAAATGGCGGATATTTTGAAGGCGGTCAGAATGTTGAAGAAAACTTTTGGTGGAGTATACGGCTCGACTGGTTTTAACTTGTTTGCAAATAGCGGTGTCGTATCTGGCCAGCATATCCCGCATGTGCATTTTCACTTTTTCGGTCGATCGGCGGCTGAAACGATAAATCCGTTCAGAATTTTGAACGATTCTGAGTCATACAAGAAGAGACCCATTGTTACACCGGAAGAGTTACAGGCGAGAGTGGGAGCTATTCGGCTGGCACTTTAGAAGGCTTCTTGTGTTTGGGTTAGGCCAAGTGCTTCAAGAGTCCTTTTGATTTCACTCCAATTAAAAGTTCCAAGTTTGTTCGCTAGGGGGAGCATTGATAAAAAACACACTCAAAAGGGTGTGTTTTTCATATGGCCGGATATATACTAGATGGATGAGTTAGAGATCGCACGGAGGAACAAAGTTTAAATTAGCAACTAGTTTTTTAGAACCGTTCGTTTTCTTTGATGAAGGTCATATACATCGTCGGGATGATGAACAATGTGAAGAAGGATGAGATAGACAGACCGAAGATCACGGCTGATCCGAGGGCGGTCCAGGTCGCATTGGAGAGGGTAATGGGGATGATGCCCGCGATGGTCACGATCGAGGTGATGAAGATAGCCTCGAGTCTGGACTTGCCCGCATCGATGATTGATTCGTTGAAGGGAATGCCGGTTTTGATATTGAGGTTGATCTTATCGATCAGGATGATAGCGTTCTTGACCACGATGCCGAAGAGGGCGAGGATGCCTATCAATCCTGGGAAACTGAGGTTAACGCGGAGGATGGCCATCCCGATGAACACCCCGATCAGTGCCAATGGCAGTGTGACGAGCACGATGAGAGCCTTGCGGAATGAATTGAACTGAATGACGAGCGTGGTAATAATCAAGAGGCCCGCGATGGCCATAGCCCGGATGATCGAGAGTACCGACTCGGCGTTTTGTTGATTTTCTCCGCCATAGGTGATGGTATAGCCGTCCGGCAGGGGATACTTTTGGGCAACAGCATCTCGGAAGGCCTGCACGACCTGGGTCGAATTGGTGGTGCTTTTGACATCGGCAGTGAGCAGCGTCGTTCGCTTCTGGTCGATGCGCGTAATGGAGTCAACGGACGGAGTGAGTTTGATGGTAGCGATATCCTTGATGAAGACTGGTTGTTTTTTGTTATTGAGTATCTGCAGATTTTGAACCGCCTCTAATGTCGGGATGGTATCTTTGTCGAAGCGTGCCACGACGTCGATGTCCTTATTGTCTCGGACAACGGTGGTCACCGTGGTGCCCGAAATAGCGGTTCGTAGGGTGGATCCAACCACGCTCGCATTGAGGTCGTAGAGTTCCATCTTGGTGCTGTCGAGCGCGAAGGTGTATTCGGCCGGTGCGTCTTTGAGGGAGATATCCGAGTTGACTGTGCCGGGGATCGAGTCAAGGATTGGTTTCAGATCAGTGGCAATCTTATCCAGCGTTTGCAGGTTTTCTCCGCTGATTTGGGCCTGGAAGGCTTTGCCTGAGGGCGGCCCGCCGCTGGGAGTGGAGACGGTAATGGTGGCGCTTTGGATGCCAGCCAGGGAATCGCGTATCGTTTGGGCGATATCGTAGGCTTTGATAGTCCGACTCTCTTGCGGTGTGAGTTTGGCGGTGATAGAGGCGGTATTGGAGGTATCGGATCCGCCGCCATTCAAATTGCTAGTTGACCCGGGATTCCCGACAAGGGTAGAGAAACTCACCACGGTTGGCATTGTGAGTAATATTTTTTCCACTTCCTGGATGGTTGTATCGGTTTGATCGAGCGTCGCCCCGGTTGGCCCGCGCAGACTCACATACAATACATCACTATCGGAGGGTGGGAAAAACTCGGATTTTACGACGCCCGTTACCGGCAATGCGATGGCAAAAATGAAGAGCGCCAGTGTCAGGAGCAGTGTTGTGATGCGACTTTTTCGCGAGCCGGTAACCATTTTCAGATATTTTTCATATACCGGGAGGACTCGATCGAAGCGAATGATGCCGTGAATGAGGCGGCTACCAAGCGTGGCATTTTCGTGATCACCCTGCGAGCGTAATTTCTGCTTGATGAGCGCGTCACTCATCCATTCTTGTTCCGTCAGGATGAAGTTTTTTTCGAGGGTTGCTTTGCCCGCACCGAAATACCAAACGATCATCCAGGCGAGAATCACAAACGTCACTGCCGCAAAGACAGAGCCAATGATAGAGTGTTGCATAATGGCTATCAGGCCAATGCCGAGGATGAAGACAAAGAACAGGAGGAAGAATTTCTTCGTCAGACGAAGCCGTTCCAGCACAGCTGCCAACGGGTGATTAATCATAAGCGCGATGAGGAGGGACGCAATGAGAGTGACCGAAACAGTGATAGGAATAGACTTGATGAATTGCCCGATGATGCCCGAGGCAAATAACAAGGGTAAAAAGGCCCACACCGTAGCGAGGGTGGTGGAGATCAACACCACTTTGAAATCATGCAGTACCAACAAGACCGCCTCTTCGGGCGTATATTTTCCCGTTTTCATATACTGCTTGGTGGCAGAGACGACGACGATAGCATCATCGACGAGGAGACCCAAGGAGAGGAGGAGCGCAAAGATAGAAAGAAAATTGAGCGAGGTTCCGGTCGCCTGCATCACGCCGAAGGTGACGAAAAAAACCAGAGGGATGGCGATGCCCGCCACGAAGGCTTCTTTGAGGCCGACGATGAGAAAGAGGAGTCCCACCACTAATATCAAGGTAAGTACAAAGTCGTGGACCAGTTGGTCGAAGTCCTTGCGAATGCGATCCGCTTGATTGACGGTGTCGGAATATTGGATGCCTTCGGGAGCCGTCTTGAGCATCGTGTCGAGGGTGGCTCGCGAGCTGTCCACGGTATTGATGACAGAGCCACCAGTCCTCTTGATGATTTGCAGGGTGACTGCTTCCTGCGGGGCTTGGCCACCAGAGGAGAAGCGAGAGTAGATGGTTTTCTTGATGGCTTTCTCCTGCACGGTAGCGATATCTCGGAGGAAAACGAGAGAGCCTTGCTCGGTGTGGAGAAGTGGAATGTCGCCAAGGGATTGAGCATCGTAGAACCGGCTATCCGAGCGGACGGGATACTTGAATTCCGAGCCCGAGAAATTTCCGGCCGGGATGGCGCGATTGGTGGCCGCGATGGCCTGATTGGCCTGATCGATCGTTATGCGGTAGAGTGCCAGTTTTTGCGGGTCATAGGCCACTTCGAATTCATTTTTATCGCCACCGGAGACATTCACTTGTCGGATACCGGGAATTTTTTCCAATTCGTCCTGGATTTTTTCCGCGTAGGTTCGGAGGGTGAATCCGTCGTAGGGGCCGGTGAGCGCGAAGGTAACGATCGGCGTGTCGTCCAAGGAAATTTCTTTGACGTCAGGGTCTTTGGCATCGGTCGGGATATCATTGCGAATCGTAGTCAATTTGTCGCGCAGTCTTCGCACCGAATCATCCACATTTTGAGTGGCATCAAATTCCACCGTGACGGATGAGGATGAATTGGCCGATGTGGAAGTGATTTTGTTGATGCCGCTGACTCCGGCGATATCCGTCTCGATTTTTTTGGTGACCAGTTCTTCTACGTCGGCCGGAGAGGCACCCGGATAGGATACTCTGATCACGGCCGTGGCGATCTTCACCTCTGGGTTGGATTCGCGCGGTAACTGAGTGAATGCATAGAGTCCCCACCCTGAAATCAGGACGATGAGGAGTATGACCACTCGAAAGTTAGAGACAAAAAAATTGAGCCAGGTGTCCCGTAGTTCCGGAGCAAATTCCAATTTATCTAAGTAAGCGGAGTCGCTGGATGTGATTGTATCGTGTTGCGGGTGTTCCATAGGATGGTTCGTCGAAGTTAGTTTTGTATGACAATAGCCTCTCCGTCGTGGACGAGTTTGCTGCCAGTGGTAATGATACGCGTTTCCACCGAGAGCGGCGCCGAGATTTCAGCCATTTCCCCATTGACACGAGAGACAGTCACCGGCGTTTTTTTGGCTACCGTGCCGTCCGCTACGAAAACGTAACTTTCATTTTGACCGATATTGATGGCTGAGAGCGGGAGAATGAAATCATTTGCCTGTCGGGGTACAAGCGTCGTTTCGATACTGACGTTTGCGATGGTTCCGGAGAGGAGGCCGGAATTTGATTTTTGCGGATAGGCTTCAACTAAGAATCGTTTCGTGGTCGGATCAGCAGCGATGGCGATATTGCGAATCAATAACGAAACCGGGTTGTTGTTGGCATCCAGGGCGGTGATTGTTTGTCCGACTACGAGGAGAGCGCGTTCGTCTTGATCCACATAGAATTGCACTTTGATATTTGCGGATTGACTGACACTCGCCAGGAGTTGACCGACTGCGACCGAGTCTCCGACCGCGACGTTTTTGCTCGTGATGATGCCTGAGAGCGGACTGAGTATCAGGTGATTGTCCACACTACCATTCAGACCAAGGAGCGCATTGTCGTACTGCAGTTTGGTGAGCGTTACCTGCGCCTTGGCCGTGTCTTTTTGTGCTCCGGTGGAGGTGTCTGATTTTCGCACGCTCTCATAGACATCTTTGGCGAGTTGATAGGATTTTTTGGCCTGTGCGACGGCATTTTCGGATTGCTGCACCTGCAGGTTTTTTAGACCTTCACCACCGACCGCGAGCGTGCCCGTGTCATCTATCTTGACCAGTAGCGCACCCGCACCGACTCGAGAGCCGATAGTGCCCGGTGCGACGACTACGGTCCCGGCCGATTTGGCGGTGATCTTCACTTCTTGGTCGCCGACGACACTGGCCGCATAGTTCTTTTTTTGCACGAGTGTTCGACTGTCTCCCACTGACTGGACAGAAATACTAATCGGGCGCTTGACGACCTCCGTCGGCAGAACGGTTTTTTTGCCGGAAAACTTCAGCGCTCCGATAAACAGTGCCGCAACCAAAACGAGAGAGAGGATGATTTTTTGCTTATTCATAAGTTTCTTAGGCTACAGTTTAAATATTTTTTCGAACTCATTCTCGCTGCTCTCGATAATACTGGTTAGCTTTTTGATGAAAGCTCGATGTTGGGCGATTTCTCTCTCCGTAAATTTTTTTTCGAAGGAAATGTGAGCCTTCCGAAACCTTTTCTCTAGGGTGGAAATCATCCGTTTACCTACGAGTGTCAGTCGGACGGCCACTTTTCGCTTATCGGCTTCATCACTGGCGTAGATTCGGGTGATATATTTTTCTTTCTCCAGGAAGTTCAGGCGCTGGCTTATATTGGACTTGGTCGAGTGGAGCATCTGGATGAGATCGCTGGGCGTGAGTGACTCATGGTTTTTCAGTAGCTGTAAGATCTTCATACTCATAGCAGATATCCCCATAGGCTTGAAAACATAGGTATCGGCGATGGCTTCGATCCGGTGCGCGAGGCAGATGATCGGCTCGATGGGCGATGAGAGCGGTGGCGTTTTCATAATATATATATCAGAGAAGTTAATACATAAATAGTTTATCAGTAAACTATATTTTGTCAAGTAGGCGATGAAGAGTGATGGGGTTGTGAGAATTGGTGATAAAGAAGAGAGTATTTGCTAAAACGTAATAATAATCTTATGATAAAGACCAGTAGACATCTCAATTTTTCTTGCAATACCGAGGAAGCGTTTACTTTTTACAAGGCAGTGTGCGGCGGAGAATTTTCACAGTATTATCTTTTGTTTAAAAAATGCTCCTGTGGTATTATTTAATATATATTCGGTCTATTTGTTGCTTGTCTAATAGTCTCGCTCGATTACGATAGAGCGAAGAAGTGTTTTGCGAAAAAAAGTGCGTGTTATTCTGTTATAGCAATGGTATGGATAATCAGTACGAGGAAAAACCAGAAACCAAGACAGAATTTTCCAGCGATTATTTTCTTGACAAAAAAAAAGTTGTTGAGGCCAAAGACCTTCAAGTAGTGTATAACTCAGGTAAATTAAGTGAAGCCAGGGCGTTAAACGGCGTTAGCTTTGATATATATGCGGAGGAATATATTATTATTTTTGGTCCTTCCGGGTGTGGAAAATCTACAATTCTCAATACCATTGCGGGTCTAGAAGTGCCCTCCGCAGGAAAAATGATAGTGAGAGATCATGATCTGGTATCGCTTTCGTCTGATGAATTATCCGAATTTCACCGGAGCGATGTGGGGATGATTTTTCAGAGTTATAATCTGATTCCCACGCTCAATGTTCTGGATAATGTTGTTCTCCCGCTTGTTTTTGAACGGAAGGGTGTTGCGGAGAGAAAAAATATCGGCTCGGGCATCCTCAATAAATTAGGATTGGCCGCCCTAGGGGAAAGATTTCCTCAGGAACTTTCGGGAGGACAGCAGCAGCGGGTGGGCATTGCCAGAGCATTGATTAATGATCCGCCGATAATACTGGCCGATGAAGCGGTTGGAAATTTGGATAGTCAATCGGCGAAAAACGTACTGGAGATTCTCAATACTTTGAATCTCGAGAGTAAGAAAACCATCATTTCGGTGACGCATAATCCGGAACACCTCTTCTATGCAGACAGGGTTTTTTATGTCAAGGATGGGAAATTGATCAAAATAGAGGTCAATAAAAATAGAAGACCCGATCAATTGAAGAAGGCTGAAATTAAAAAGGAACGAACCGAACTCGACCTTCTTTTGCAGGCGTATCCGGATCTTTCTTCGATGCAGATGCACGTTATGTTGGCTCCCTTTAAGGCTAAAATTTTAGTCGCGTATCTTATTAATCAGTTTGAATCTCAGGAAATAAAAGATTTAGAAGCTGTGGTAACAGAGCGTCTTCTTAGTGGGATAAGTGAGCTTGACTTTTTTGATAAACTGACGCTTCCCAGGGAAAAGTCTGGATTGGGCTTAAGTCTTCCATTTGCTTATAAATTTGCATTGATCATTAACGAAGTTATCGAGAAATCCGACATGCTTAAACAGCAAAGTAAGAATATCGAGGAGAGCAATCCAGATCCTATCAAAAAAGTGATTGATAGTATGCGGCACTCATTATTGGAGAATTTCAACGGAACACTAAGTCTGGACCAGGTAGAGGCTCTCAATAAAGGAATTGAGTTTAGAATTCTGAATAAAATAAGTAAGAAAGAGATGATGGAATATCTCGACCGGCCGTTCGCCGAAGGAGGGGTCGGTCTTAACAAGAAGACAGCTAGAAATCTGAGTCGAAAATTGGAAATAATAATGTTGGTTGAATACGGACAATAAAAATAAAAAGATGTTTATTATCGATAATGTAAAATTAGCGACCAGAACATTTAGGACGAGGAAATTGAGAACATTCCTCACGGTTTTGGGTATAGGCGTGGGCATCGGGGCCATTCTTTTTTTGGTCTCTTTGGGCTATGGTATGCAACGAGTGCTCCTGGAAAAAATCACCAAATTGGATACCCTACTTACGCTGGATGTTAATACCCCGGATGCTTCCGTCGTGAAATTAGACCAAGATCTGGTAAACAGCCTTACTCAATTGCCCAATGTCTCAGAGGTTAGCCCCCTGAGAACCGTCATGTCAAATTGTAAATTTGGAGAAGTTTCCAGCCAGGTTAATTTTTCGGCGGTAAGCAGTGATTATTTTCGCTTGGGAGGCGTGGAATTGTTGTCAGGGGATGTCTATAATGGCAATCATGACAATAAGGTGGTTTTGTCTCAAGGTGCATTAATTTCGCTTGGAATCGCAGACGTAAAGGATGCACTGGGCAAGGATATAAAAATTACGTTGGTATTATCTCCACAAGTTAACGATAAAACTGATAATAAAGAGGCTAGCTTGATCGATGGAAGTGATGTAATTCCACTCGAGGAGACGTTTACTATTTCGGGAGTGATTGACGATGAGGCTAATAGTTTCGGTTTTATACCGATTGGCTGGACGGATAATTTGGGAATTTCATCCTATGATAATGTTAAAGTCAAGGTCGTTGAGCAGAGTTTCTTAGAAAACACCAGAAATGCTATTATAGAGAGAGGGCTTTCCGTGGTGGCTCTTTCCGACACGATTGACCAGGCTAATAAGATATTCTCGGTGATTCAAATCGTGCTGGCTCTTTTCGGGTTAGTGGCTTTGGCCGTTTCAGCGATTGGGATGTTCAATACCATGACGATAGCCCTTTTGGAGAGAACGAATGAAATCGGGATTATGAAAGCAATCGGAGCTTCTAATCGGGATGTGCAATTTTTATTTCTTACGGAATCAATTTTGATTGGTTTATTCGGAGGTTTATCTGGACTTGCCATAGGACTTGGCGGAACGAGCCTAGTTAATGCGGCTTTCAATGTGATGGCAACCAGACTGGATGGGCAGGCTATGGATATTTTTTATACACCGATGTGGTTTATAATTTTTATTATCAGTTTTTCAACCATGATCGGCTTTCTGACAGGTGTCTATCCGGCGAGAAGAGCATCGAAGCTTAACCCTCTAATGGCATTGCGATACAAATAGAGGTAACAGGTAAAACAAACGGGAAATGAATTTTTTCAAAAAAAACTTAACCCTTTTCAGGACAAAGAGAGCACTTCTTTTAAGTGGTTTGATTTTAGCTGTTTCTTTTGGAATTTCTTCCTCGGTTTTTGCTGCTGCCCCGATAATTTCTTCAGTTTCAAGCTCTGGCGTGACTTCCGTAAGTGCTGTTATTACCTGGACGACTAATATTAACTCCAACTCCTTGGTTGATTTTGGGACGACAACGAGCTATGGAACGACCAATGGAGATGCTGGTGCCAGTGTTACGAGTCACACGGTTATTTTATCAGGGCTTTCTCCTGGGACAGTCTATAAATATCGGGTGCGCTCCATGGACTCTCTTGGCAATCAAACCATTAGTGATAACGGAGGAGTGGGGTATTCTTTTACCACAGCCGCCGCACCTACCATAACGGACGTCCACCTTTCTTTAGTGGATGGTAATCACGCGGTTGTTACATGGAATACTAGCGTTAATGCATACCCTTATGTGGCATACGGTTTGTCGGATACCTACGGGAGTCTCGTGGGAAATGAGAGCACACTGGGAACCAGTCACAGTGTATCCATTGGTGGACTCACACTGGGAACTACTTATTATTTTAAACCCAGAGTGAAGG
>JBAWZR010000025.1:0-14517 GCA_037142915.1 Candidatus Moraniibacteriota bacterium | reverse complement strand
TGGAATGGGACAACCCTCCTCGGACAGAATCGTATCACCAATGTCGCAACGCCGATTGATGGTAAGGATGCCGTGAATAAGGATTATGCGGATAAATTAGTAGTTCCAGAGTCAACAATCACCAAGTCATACAAGATAGTAAGTCACAGGAAACTTAATGAGCTCATTAATAAAGGAATATCAGATCTTGAAAGTGATAGAATTGATGAATGGCAGAACCGTTGCATATCGTCGAACGAAAGCGAGTCTACTACTAAACTCTATGCGAATAAGGGATGTCTAAATTTACTTTGTTATGCTCTTACAACAAAGCTCCCAAGAATAAGTGACATAAATGGTAATTGTGGCAGTGTTAATAAAACTGTTGATTGTCCAAGCAGCCGATTCGAGATTCACTTAAGTTGCCTCAATACTATTAATGATTCCGATAAACGACAAGATTGGCCAGAGATTAAGTAGAGTGATTGAATGAAGGAATATGTGTAAGCAGGTATTGTAGGATTTAGGAATTTCAGATTAAAAAAATATGAAGAAAAAATTATTTCTGGCAATCATTGCGATAACCCTCCTCGGGCAAGTCGACTCTGTGCGATCCAATAAATAGGTATATGTACGGTGCGGCGATGGTGGTTTGTTGTAAATAGATTTTTTCACTTAATTGAATTTTTAAAGTAGATAACTATGCGCAATAAATTCCTGTGGACAATTCCAGTATTACTTTTGGCCTTCGCTTTCGGGACGGCTCTCAAGACGCATGCTGGGACGGGCGAGAATGGGCGAGGCTTCCTCTGGGGTGGAACCGACTACACAGATGGTAGCAAGAGCAGTGTGGGTTGGATCGCTACCAATAATGTGGATGGTGCTGGTGTACAGATTCCCGGTACGCTTCCCTCTAGTTCCTATGGAGTGAATGTTCCTCCAGCTGGCGGCGCGCTCTCCGGCTATGCCTGGAGTGAGAATGTTGGATGGATTAGTTTTAATGATGGAACAGTTGCTCCATATCCGAATGACATCGCCACTTGTCCCGGAGCTACAGGTGCGCGGTTCGATGGCAGAAGCAAGGTAACTGGATGGGCGCGTATCCTCTCTATCAAGACGGACTCGGAATTGAAAAACCCGGTAACCGGATTGCCAGCCAGTAATTCCGGCGGGTGGCTCGGGTGTATCAAACTCGCGGATTCCAGCCCAGCCTATGGTGTGACTTTTGATACGAATAAAAAAGTGTTCGGGGGTTATGGCTGGTCTGATGAATTGGGATGGATCAACTTTGCCGGTCCGGCGCTCAAGGTGTGTCGTGCTTTGGGTGCGGATGTTGCCGAGGGTGCAATTATCACAGAGAAGCCAAATGACAGTGAACAGTTTGTGGCGTATTATGACATGACGGCGAACTGTGCCGACGCCGCAGCTGCCGCTATCACCAATCCCGCAAATAAAGTCACTGGTGCTGTGACATGGAATCAAGATTCAGGAAATGTCGTAGTAACATCATTTGCTGGAGGTTTGTTGAAAACCGGTGCGACGACCGGAATAGAAAATGTCGGAGCTGCCTATAAGGGGCAGACGGTGAATTTCAAAATCAATGTCTCCTGTGAGCCGTGTGTTTTGGAAAAGCCTGAGAACACTGTGTGTCAAGGGACGACCATTAAAGGCACAAACAAATGCGGTAATGCTTGCGATGGCACTGGCACGAAGGCCTGTGACTCGAATTGGGTAGAAGTGGCTCCGTAATCGGAGTTGACCACGAAGTGGGTGAACAACAGAGACCAAATGCCGTAAGGTGTTTGGTTTTTGTTTTTTGACGACGGATGCGGAAAATGGTACAGTGAAAGCAAGTTTTTCTCATTTTTTCTCATTCTTACCCCTATGAAACAGTCTCAGCTATTTACGAAGACTCGAAAAGAAGCGCCAAAGGACGAAGTAAGCAAGAACGCTCAGCTCTTGATTCGTGCGGGTTATATTCACAAAGAAATGGCGGGTGTGTATGCATATTTACCGCTTGGTTTGCGAACACTGAATAAAATTGTTGGCATTATTCGGGAAGAGATGAATTCGATTGGTGGACAGGAACTTGTTTTGACGGCATTGCAGGATAAAGCATTGTGGGAACAAACTGATAGGTGGGATGACAAAAAAGTGGATAATTGGTTTAAGACAACTTTTAATTCGGGCGGAGAAACTGGTTTGGGTATTACGCACGAGGAGCCATTGACACGCGTGATGACGAAGTTTATTTCGTCATATCGTGATTTGCCAGTAATGGCTTATCAATTTCAGACTAAGTTTCGCAATGAATTGCGGGCGAAGAGCGGTATTATGCGCGGGAAGGAATTTTTAATGAAAGATTTGTATTCGTTTGCTCGATCAGAAGAAGAACATCAAAAGCTTTATAGTGACGCTCGCGAGGCATATCAGCGTATTTTTAAGCGGGTTGGTCTCGGCGAATTGACACACATCACTTTTGCGTCCGGTGGTATTTTTAGCGAGTTTTCTGAGGAGTTCCAGACTGTTTCTGATGCTGGCGAGGATATTATTTATATCAGTGCAGAAAAAAAACTAGCAATCAATAAAGAAGTTTTGACCGATGCAACGCTTCAGACGCTCGGTGTTCGTCGTGAAGAGTTGGTTGAAAAAAAAGCAATCGAGTCGGGGAATATTTTTCACTTGGGTACGAAATTTTCTGAGCCATTAGGTTTGAAATTCAAAGATGAAAATGGGGATGAGAAACCGGTTATTATGGGAAGCTATGGTCTTGGGCCAACCCGGCTGATGGGTACGCTGGTCGAGTGTTTTTCAGATGAGAAGGGGATCATATGGCCAGAGGAAGTCGCGCCTTTTCGAGTCCATCTCTTGTCGCTCGGTCAGGATGAGACGGCGGAGAAACTGTATAATGAATTGATATCGGCTGGTGTCGAAGTCTTGTATGACGATCGCGATTGTGGCGCGGGCGAGAAATTCGGCGATGCGGATCTGCTTGGTATGCCGCTGCGCGTGGTGGTGAGCCGGAAGTCGCTCGAACAGGGCGGTGTGGAAGTGAAACGGCGAGATGAAACTCAAACAACTATCATAAGCGTTGAGGCTCTGAAATCAAATTTGACAAAATAAGTGTGCTGTTGTTTATGGGTTAGTTTTGAATATTATTTCGTAACACAAAACAGTATGTATCCGAAAATCAATCAAAAAGCGCCGGCATTCAATTTGCCCGATCAGGATGGAAAGAAACACTCCCTCAAGGAATATGATGGGAAGTGGGTGGCGTTGTACTTTTATCCTAAGGACGATACTCCAGGGTGTACGGCGGAAGCATGCAGCTTTCGGGATAGTTTCGCTGTGTTGAAGCGGGCGAAGATCGTCGTGGTGGGTGTGAGTGCTGACTCAGTCAAAAAGCACGCCAAGTTTGTGGAGAAGTACAGTTTGCCATTTACCCTGCTCGCGGATGAAGAGAAGGAAGTGGTGAAAGCTTATGGCGTTTGGGGAAAGAAAAAATTTATGGGTCGTGAATACTTGGGGATTTTTCGCACGACATTTCTCATCGATCCACAGGGAAAGATCGTTAAGATATACGAGAAAGTGAAACCGGATGCTCACGCGGAGGAAATCATCGCGGATGTGAAGGCTTTGCGGAAATAGGTATCACCGCTTAGTAGTTGACTGGAATATTTGTAGGGATGGGAATGTTTTTCGGAATCTGACCTTTGATATCTTTGAGTTGACTTTGGAGTGCCGCACACTGATCGGTAAAAGTGACATCGGTCGGGACAGTTGTGTTGATGGAGCTCACCTCTTCACAGGTGAAATTCGGCATAGTCTGGGCGGATTGTAATGACTCTTCGGGGGTCTTAGGAGTAACCGGTGCGGGCTGATTAGGTATATCTTTGGCGAGGTTTTGCATACAGTCGAGTTGCATCTTCGTGCCGGTCTTGCTCCCCTGTGACCACGTGTAGATCGTCGAACCATTGGAGAGCGTGATGGCGGTTGCACCGGCGATTATTGATTCCGTCCGAGAGTTTTTCCCGTCGATGTACATCGTAGTGGTGGCAGATGTCTCTCCAGATGTCGAAATCGAATACGAACATTTCATTTTCTTTCCCGCCGCGATGTTTTGTGCGAGGTCGGTGCTGCTGCTCTGAATGGTTGGCGTATCGCTGACCTGAGAAGCTGCTTGTTCTTGAATCGGTGGTGTCGGAGGGAGTTGAGTTTCTGGTTTTGGTTTCGAGCTACGGGAAAAGTAGAAGGCAAGAATCACGAGAACAAGAAGTCCGGTGATAAGAAAAAGCGATTTTTTCGTATTCATAGGTAGAGTATCTTAGTGAATGAATTATTCTCCTGTAATTATACCACAAGAGAAAGAGGGCGCTCTGTTGGCGGTGTTTTTTGACGAAACAGGGGAAGTTTGTTACCCTGAAAAGAGTCGAAGTTGTTTTTTGGTCGCTTAGCTCTCCGCCGTCCGCCAGCTGGCCGGAGGCGGATGGTTACCCGCCCGAACGTACCGTCCGGTACGGGCGGGGAGCGCTGCAAGGACATTTAGCTCAGTTGGTTAGAGCGCTGCATTCACATTGCAGAGGTCACTGGTTCGAATCCAGTAATGTCCACTTATTTTTTTGGCAGAAATCTTATGAAAGTCCTGTTTCTCCAAGAAGTGAAAAATGTCGCCAAGAAGGGCGAGGTGAAAGAGGTGTCGGCTGGGTATGCTGAGAATTTTTTGTTCGCCAAGAAGCTGGCCATGCCCGCCACAGCCGAACTCGTGCGGCGAGTTGAGGAGAGCACCAAGAAACAGAAGCAGCTCGAAGCGGAGGCTCTGAAGAAGACCAAAGAGATGATGTCACGCCTGTCTGATTTTGTGTTGCGTATCGCTCGACCAGCCAAACAGGGGAAGCTTTTCGGGGCGATCACCACCAAAGAAATTGCCGATTTGTTGGCCAAGAACGGTTTCACGGGGATTACAAAAAAAGCTCTGTCATTGGATCACCCGATCAAGATGCTGGGGGAATATTCGGTGCGGGTGGATTTGGGGCATAGTGTCAAAACGAGCTGTTTTGTGGTAGTATCAGAAGAGGAGAGATAAAATAGCTTATTGGAACCTTAAGAAGTGAGTAGAGTCGCCGACCAGCGACTTTTTGTCTGTAAATTTAGTGTCATTGCGAACCACCTTCCGCCAACTGGTCGGAGGTGGTGTGGCAATCTCTTACTAAAAATCTCTGTGCTTCTGAAAGGAGATTGCCGCGGTTGTCCCGATAAATCGGGACGCCCTCGCAATGACAGAAAGGAAAGACCTTGTTTTCAAGAATAATTCAAAAAATGCGTATGGCAATCAAGAAACGAACGGGGGCGGGGAAGAAAAAGCAGACGAAATATATTTTCGTGGTAGGTGGTGTGATGAGCGGGGTGGGCAAAGGGATTACCGCTTCGTCGATCGGCAAGATTTTGCAGGCACGTGGATTAATCGTATCGGCGTTCAAGATCGATCCGTATATCAATGTCGATGCGGGGACGATGAACCCGACGGAGCACGGCGAGGTGTTCGTGCTGGACGATGGGTACGAGACCGATCAGGATATGGGCAACTACGAACGGTTTCTCGATATCTCGTTGTCGCGGGACAATTACCTGACGACCGGGCGAGTGTATCAGACGGTGATCAATCGCGAGCGCAATCTCGAATATCACGGTAAGTGTGTCGAGGTGGTGCCGCATATCCCGCAGGAGGTGAATCGGTGTATCGAGCGGGCGGCAGAGAAAGCGAACGCGGATGTGATGATCATCGAGATCGGTGGGACGATCGGCGAGTACCAGAACATCCTCTTCCTCGAAGCGGGGCGGATGATGAAGGCGAAATGTCCGGACGATGTATTGTTCGTATTGGTGAGTTACCTTCCGGTACCAAGCAAGCTCGGTGAGATGAAAACCAAGCCGACGCAGTATGCCGCGCGGACACTGAATGGCACGGGAATCCAAGCCGACATCATCGTGGCACGATCAGATCGCCCGTTGGATGAGAGGCGCAAGGAGAAGATCGCCGTGTTTTGCAATATGCGCAAGGAAGATGTGATCAGCGCTCCGGATATTGATTCGGTATATGAAGTACCGCTTAATTTTGAACGAGATCATTTGAGTGCCTTGTTGCTGAAAAAATTGGGATTGCGCACCCGTCCGAGCGATCTGAGTGAGTGGAAAGAATTTACGGAAAAAGTTCGTGGCGCAAAAAAGACGGTGAAGATCGGCATCATTGGTAAATATTTTAAGACCGGCGATTTCGTATTGAGTGATGCGTATATTAGCGTGATCGAGGCGATCAAACACGGTGCCTACAGCCAGAAGATCAAGCCGCAACTGGAATGGCTTGATAGCGAAGAGTACGAGGAACACCCAGAGAAATTGAAGGAACTGACGAGTTATGATGGCGTGTTGATTCCGGGTGGGTTCGGTTCGCGGGGTATCGAGGGTAAGATCGCCGCGATTGAGTTTTGTCGCGTCAACAAGATTCCGTATTTTGGTTTGTGCTATGGTATGCAACTCGCGGTCATCGAGTACGCGCGGCACAAGGCCGGGATGCCTGAGGCGAATACGACGGAGGTCAATCCGAATACGACGCAACCGGTGATTGATATTCTGCCTGAGCAGAAAAAATTGTTGGCGAAGAAACAGTACGGTGCCACGATGCGTCTGGGATCCTACGAAGCGGTCATCCGCAAGGGGACAATCGCAAGCAAGGCGTATCAATCCGCTACCCTCGCCGAGCGCCATCGCCATCGGTATGAAGTCAATCCGGAGTATATCGAGGCGCTTATTGAAGCTGGGTTGGTGTTCTCGGCTACTTCGCCCGATGAACGATTGATGGAGGTGGTGGAATTGCCGGTGAGTATTCATCCGTTTTTTGTGGCGACACAGTTTCACCCCGAGCTCCTCTCGCGACCACTCCACCCGCATCCGCTCTTCCGAGCCTTCGTGAAGGCGTGCGCCGACCGCTCTGCCAAGCGATAGATCGGCTTGCAGCTTCAAAAGATGGTGGTATACTGAAGTATGTTTTGTTTGTTAGTCTACTATGAAAAAAACAGCCAAAAATTTCGCCTTTATCGATAGTCAAAATCTCAACCTTTCCATTCAACGACTTGGATGGAAACTTGACTTCGGTCGTTTTCGAACTTATCTGACTGAGAAATATCACATCAAGAAGGCGTATTTGTTTATCGGTTTTATGGAGGAATACGCGAATCTTTATCGGTCGCTTCAAGAAAAAGGCTATATCCTTATTTTCAAACCGACTATTCGGAACCACGAAGGAAAAACGAAAGGGAATTGCGATGCCGAGTTAGTTTTGCAGGCGATGATTGATTTTGATGAGTATGATAAGGCGGTATTGGTGACTGGAGACGGGGATTTCCATTGTCTGATCGATTACCTAATTCGAAAGGAAAAGTTTGAAAAATTGTTGGTTCCTGATCAGAAAAAATATTCCGCGCTTTTGAAACGGCTTCCATCAGAATATTTAGCATTTGTCTCTGACCTTCGGAAAAAGTTGGAATATAAAAGGCTGCTGAGAAAGGAAAAAAACAAGCCTAAAAAAGAAAAGAACCCCGTAAGGATGGAACCTTAAAGGGCGCTTTTCGTCGTAATTCTACCTGAAGTATAGCGCGGGTGAGGGTACTTGTCAAGGCCGGTGCTCGTTTACAAGGGTGGAATTACGGTATATTGTAAAAAGATGACAGATAAAGAATAATAATGACGAACTTATGTTAGAAAAATATCCGCAGGTGAAGAAGCAGGACAAGGAAGTGTACAAGGCGATCGCGGGGGAGTTGAAGCGCGAAGAGGAAGGTTTGGAGATGATCGCTTCGGAGAATTATGCTTCGGAGGCGACGATTGAGGCCCTCGGCACAGTTTTTACTAACAAATATTCCGAGGGTTATCCGGGTCGGCGCTACTATGGCGGTCAAGAATTCACCGATCAGGTGGAGACACTCGCCATCGATCGGGCGAAGAAACTCTTCGGTGCCGAACATGTGAATGTCCAGCCACTCTCCGGTGCGGCGGCCAATATGGCGACGTATCTGGCGGTGCTCGAGCCGGGCGACACGGTGTTGGGAATGGATCTCTCGCATGGTGGACACTTGACCCACGGGCATCCGGTGACCCTCGGCGCGAAGATTTATAATTTCGTACGGTACAAGACGGAGCCCGATGGGACGATCGATTACAAGAAACTCGAAGCACTTGCCAAGGAAGTGAAGCCAAAATTATTATTGGCGGGATTTTCATCGTATACCAGACAGATTGATTATAAAAAGTTCGTGGCGATCGGCAAGAAAGTAAAGGCAATCACGATGATGGATATGGCTCATATCGCCGGCCTCGTCGCCGGGCGTGCGGTCGACAATCCAGTTGACTCTTTCGATATCGTGACGACGACAACGCACAAGACCCTGCGTGGACCACGCGGCGGGATGATTCTCTGCAAGCAGAAATATGCCGAAGCGATCGACAAGGCGGTGTTCCCTGGATTTCAGGGTGGCCCGCATATGCAGGTGATCGCAGCCAAAGCGGTGGCGTTTGGCGAGGCATTGCAACCAGAGTTCCGCAAGTATGCCCGCCAAGTACTCACGAATGCCAAGGTGCTCGAGCAGGAACTCTCGAAGCGTGGCTGGGCACTTCTCTTCGGCGGGACGGAAAATCATATGATCGTGGCGGATGTTGCAAAAACTTTTGACATCGGTGGCAAGGTGGCCGAACAGATCCTTGACAGCGTGGGTATAACGGTGAACAAGAATATGATTCCCGATGACCCGCGCAAACCCTTCGACCCGAGTGGTGTCCGCATTGGTGTGCCGGCGATTACGACACGCGGTTTGAAGGTGAAAGAAATTCGGCTCATTGCACGGTGGATGGATGACGCTCTCCGTAATCGCGAAAATACCAAGCTCCTCAAAGTCATCCGCAAAGAAGTCCTCGAACTCTGCCGCGACTTCCCGGTGTACGGTAAGAAAAAATAATTTATGAAAGGTATTATCCTCGCGGGAGGGACGGGGACACGATTGCTCCCACTGACCTCAGTCACCTGTAAACAACTCTTGCCCGTCTATGATCGGCCGATGGTTTTTTATCCTTTGAACACGCTCATCAAAGCGGGGATCAAGGATATCCTCATCATCGTGTCGCCGGAATATTCGGGTCAGTTTCTCAACCTGCTCGGCTCGATGTTCCAGAGTTTCGGCATCAAAATCTCATTCATGGTACAAAAAGCGCCGCGGGGATTAGCAGAAGCTTTCATTCTCGCGGAGGACTTCATGGATGAGAAGCCAGTGACGCTCGTCTTGGGCGATAATATTTTCGAGCATGATTTTACTGAGGATATTCGAACATTCGAGCAGGGCGCGCGCGTTTTCGCCAAAGAAGTGCCAGATCCGGAACGGTTTGGTGTAGTGGAATTCGATGCGAGTGGCACGGCGATATCGGTTGAGGAAAAACCGACGAAACCGAAAAGCAATTTTGCCATTCCGGGGATGTATATTTTCGAGGCGAGTGTTTGCGGCGTTGCAAAAAAACTCAAGCCGTCGGCGCGTGGGGAATTGGAAATCACCGATTTGCATCGGCACTACCTCGAACAGGGCACGCTTGATGTTCGCACGATCGAGGGTGGGTATTTCGACGCTGGAACGCACGAGGCACTCTTCGAGGCTTCGGCGTATGTTCGTGAGCATAAGTTGCTTGACCGATTTGACCCGATCATTGCCGAGGCGCTCAAAACCTTCAACGCCGAATTCAAGCAGATGGTGTCTTTGAGAAAATAGGCTATAATAGAGCAAAGAGTAATTTGTCTTCACATTTTTCATATGCAAAGGATCACCAAAGCGATATTGCCAGTGGCTGGGTTCGGAACACGATTTCTCCCGGCGACCAAAGCGCAACCCAAAGAAATGTTGCCCGTCGTAGATAAACCAGTGGTGCAGTATCTCGTCGAGGAGGCAGTGGCATCCGGTATCGAGGAAATCATCTTCGTGACCGGGCGCGGCAAGCGGGCGATCGAGGATCATTTTGATGTCTCGTATGAATTGGAGAAGACGCTGGTTGAAAAGAATAAGCATGACTTGCTTGAGGCGGTACAGAAGATCTCTGGTCTCGCGAAGTTTTCCTATGTGCGACAACCGATACCATTGGGTGATGGTCATGCATTATTGTGTGCCAAACATTTGATCAATAAAGGCGAGGCAGTCGCGGTGTTGTTTGGTGATGATATCGTGGATGGCACTGTGCCGGCACTTCGACAATTGATGGATGTGTACGAGAAATATCAGGACCCGGTCATCGCGTTGATGCAGGTAGAGCCGGAAGAAGTCTCGAAATTTGGAGTGGTGGAGCCGATTCGTATCGATGAGCGCACGCACCAGATCAAAAATTTCGTGGAGAAACCGAAACGCGAGGATGCGCCAAGTAACCTGATCGCGGTAGGGAAATATGTGATTACCTATGAAGTTCTTGAAGCTTTGGAAAACTTACGGTCGCAGGCTGACAAGAGCGAAACTCGATTGGCCGATGCGTTCGTGCAAATGCTGCAGGATGGTCGTCCGTTGTATGGGTATGAGTTTGAGGGTACGCGCCATGATTGTGGAGATAAATTTGGCTTTGTGCAGGCGACAATCGCCCTTGGATTGAAGCATCCTGAGATTGGTGAGAAATTACGTGCATATTTGAAGGGTCTGTCTCTCTAAAAAAGAAAAACTATGCAGTGGATGTATCTTATTTTATTTGCGTTGGCGATCATGACGCCGTCGGTTATCGTTCAACGCGATTATTTGTGGATTGGGCAGGAAAGTCTCGAGGGTTTGATTATTTTTCTGTTGGGAGTAATTGGGTTTAGTTTTTTTTATTTTCAGGAGCGGTCATTGCGTAAGCATTTGGATGAAAAGAAAAAATATCAGCGGGAGGCGGTCGACGCGTCACGGGATCTCGTGCAGTCGTATTCATATATCGGCGAGGTGAATCGGCAGCTCGAGATGCTCAAAGAAATCACGCTGAGTATGCCGACGAAGCAAAAGATAACCAACAAGGAAAGAGAAAAAGCGTTTTCGGTAATGCTCGAAGCGATCGTGATGTTCGCTCGGACGGAAAATGCTTCGATTTGTTTTGCCAATATGCTAACCAAGCAGATTGAAGAAGTCAAAACTATCGGGAAGAAAAAACAAGCACTTGTCTCCGTCGAGGAAGTCTTGGAGCAAAAAGAATCGTTGGCTGAATATGGCGATGTAGCGATATTGCAACTCACCCAAGAAGAAGATGGCTATCGGGTTTTCCTCTGTGTTGAGAAGAAAAATGGTATGGCGGAGAATGTCAGTTTTTTGAAGGCGATTTTAGCACAGGCGTTGGCACTTTTCGTGCGAACGAAGAAATGATATTAAATTTTGTCACCCCGCACTTGATGCGGGGTCTAGGTTATATTAAATGCAATTCAACCTGGATCCCGGGTCAAGCCCGGGATGACAATGCTTGTTTATGAAAATCGGGATTGATGCGCGGTTTTACGGTATATTGGGTAAGGGGTTGGGGCGGTATACCGAACAACTTATTTTGGCCTTGGAGCGAGGAGAAAGTGTAAGCGGTACTAATGAGTACTATATTTTCTTGCGGACAGAAAATTTTGATGATTACCAGCCGCAGCGGACGAATTTTCATAAAGTGTTGGCCGACTATCAGTGGTATTCTTTCACGGAGCAGTTTGGATTTGTCCAGCTATTACTCCGCTATCATTTGGATTTGATGCATTTTCCACACTTCAATGTTCCGTTGTTCTATTGGCGGCCGTTTGTGGTGACTATACACGATCTCATTCTGTTGCAGTACCCAACTCAAAAGGCGTCGACGCGACATTTTCTTTTCTATTGGGGGAAGTTTTTGGTCTACCGGATGGTGATAGCATCGGCTTTGCGACGTGCACGGGCGATTATCGCAGTCTCGAAATTTACGCGGGACGATTTACGTCGGCAGTACCATTTCCTTCGTCATCGGCCGATCGTCGTGACCTATCAAGCGGCGACGAACTTTTGTCGATGGCAGTCACCAGTACATTCGAGACAAATGATCCGAGAGATTCTTTTGCGGGCGGATAAAACTTTAGTGGGGGATTCTCCGGAGAATATGGCGGTGCCTGAATTTTTACTGTATGTAGGCAACGCGTATCCGCATAAAAATCTCGAGCGGTTGGCACGAGTATTCGGGTCGTTGGCTTCGACCGGTAAGCGATTAGTGTTCGTTGGCCGGCCGGATTACTTTTATCGTCGGTTGCGGCGTATGGTTGATCGGGAACAGATTACTAATTGTTTTTTTGTGGGTGGTGTCAATGATGAAGAACTTCCTTTGTTATACCGTTTTGCTCGTGGGTATATTTTCCCGTCGCTATATGAGGGTGCTGGGCTGCCGCCGCTCGAAGCGATGACCTATGGTTTGCCGGTGGCGGTCACGGAGCGCACTTCGTTACCCGAGATGGTCGGAGAGGCAGCGTTATTTTTTAATCCCAAGAATGAGCGTTCGATCCGAGATGTCATTGAACGATTGTGGATGGATGAGGCTTTGCGCGACACACTACGCGAAGCGGGCTTCCAGCAGATACGGAAGTTTTCGTGGGACACATTGGCACAGCAAACACGGAAAGTCTATAAGAAGGCAGTATGCTATACTAAAGGAAAGTCTGTATCGTAATTGAACGAATGTATCGTATGGAAAAAATAGTGGTGTATACCGATGGTGGAGCGAGGAATAATCCGGGGCCGGCGGCTTTGGGTGTGTATATCGAGACCCTTGATAAGGGTTATGGCGAATACCTCGGGACGAAGACGAACAATGAAGCGGAATACTCGGCGATACTTTTTGCGTTGAAAAAGATCAAGACACTGATTGGTAAGGATCGGTCGAAACAGGCGCATATCGATATGCGGATGGATAGTGAACTGGCCTGTAAGCAATTGAACCACGTGTATAAGATCAAGAAGCCGCACATTCAGAAGTTTTGCATCGAGATTTGGAATGAGGTATTGGATTTTGAGCGGGTAACATTCACGCATGTGTTTCGCGAGCAGAATAAAAAGGCCGATGCGTTGGTCAACGAGGCGCTCGACGCTCGTGAGAAGCAGGGAAGTTTGATGTAAAAAATTCAGGGTGTGTCATCCCGCACTTGATGCGGGATCCAGGTTGCATCGAAATTGAATGCAGTTGAACCTGGATCCCGGGTCGTAGCCCGGGATGACAAGTTAGAGAGAGGGTTCAAACTTAGTTGATATTTACAGAATTCTTTATGAAATCAATCTGGAAAAAAAAGTGGTTTTGGATATTGGTGCTGATCGTCGCGTATGGCGGATATCGCTACTATAAGAATGTCACCACACCGCCGAATTATGAGACGGTTACGGTGACGCGTGGTACGGTCAATCAGACCGTGTCGGTATCGTCGACCCTGGTGGCCAATACACCAATTCGTTTGAATTTCCAGCAGAGTGGTCGAGTGAAGGATATCCTCACTGCGACCGGAAAAGCCGTGAGTACCGGTGAGGTGATCGCGCACCTGGATGTGGCGGATCTCAACGCCGCGGTGGCTCAGGCTCAGGCGAATCTGGATCAGGCGGAAGCGAGCGCAGGACTGAATGATGAATCATTGCGTGAACGGCGCAAATCCCTTGATAGTGCTAAAAATTATTCCAGTGCGGTCAACGACGCGCAGAATCAAGCAGTAGATGCGGCTGACAGCGCGTACAAGAGTGCTTCGAATTATGAATCCGATGTGCAGAGTTATTACGACCAGGTCGTGAGCGATAAGGGTGCGGGGAGTACTGAAGCCAAGAGTGCCAAGATGACGCTGACTGCGGCGAGCAATACCCGTAAGGCGGCCGATGAAGCGCGAGATACAGCCCGACGCAATCGTGATGTAGCAATACAATTAGCGGAGAACTCATGGAATGCAGAAAAACAAAAATTGAAGACATTGGAATCCGCCAGTCAATCACAGTCAGTGGATAGCACAGTGGCAGCGGCTCGCGCGGGGTATGATAGGGCATTGGCCAATCTCGAACAGGCGACCCTCAAAGTACCGATCGCGGGTACCATCACGAAGATTAATTACAAGAAGGGTGAGGTGATTGGGATGACCGGCGAGGCGTTCGGCGAATTGCTTTCGCTAGACTTCGTTTTGGAGGCCAAGGTACCAGAGTCGGATATCGCCAAAGTGAAGCTCGGTCAGCAGGCTGGCGTTTTGTTTGATGCGTTTCCTTCGGGCGATACACTCCATGCAGAAATAATTGATGTTGACCCGGCATCGACGGTCATTCAGGATGTGGTTTACTATAAAATCAAATTGCGGGTGAAGGAAAACGATCCGCGTTTGAAGGCAGGGATGAGTGCGGATGTCGATATTCATATCACGGAGGCGAACAATGCGCTTTGGCTCCCGAGTCGCGCGATCAAGAAGGACGGCACACGGGAATATGTCGAGAAGTTGAATGCGGACAAGAAGACACTCGATAAATTTACGGTCACGACCGG
>JBAWZR010000024.1:0-14629 GCA_037142915.1 Candidatus Moraniibacteriota bacterium | reverse complement strand
AGGGCGCAACACGAAAGTATTGCTTCCAAAAGTCCGTCATATCCAATGTAAGCTCCCGTGTCTTTTGAACCCCCGCTTCCAGAAGATCGAGGAAGAGAGGTTCGTTAGTGTTGTAGGCAACATCGGTTAAGATGCAACCCGCCTGAGCAGAAGAAATTTTTGCCAATACAGCTTCTTCTAATAACATTACAGAATCTGCAGCGACAGGTTTATCTACATTCACACCATTTTCAAAGAAAATCATTGTTTTCTTTGTGGAACAATCTGCGAAAACAACCTGCAAACAACTACAAACAAGCAATGCAATAATACACAAACTTTTCATGATTCACCTACCTTTTTGATTGATATTTTAACTAGTTTGGAAGCACGTCGGGATCAAATAAACACCCTGATTTATATCGAGCTTCCCGTTCACTCAGAAGAACTGGGCCTCTCGGATTAGATGTTCCTCCAAGTTGTTTATTTGCATCAGCATACATGCGACTACGCTTTTCGGTGTTTAAAAACTGAGCCCATAAAGCGCTGCCCATTTGCATTGACACTTCACTCTTCATTCCTGAAACGAAATATCGACAGTCTGAAGCCATACCATCTGCAAGATCATTCGCTCGCGTCTTCACTTTATCCCCCGCATCACGGAGAAAGAGGTTTAACGCTCGCGCTTCCTGTTTCAAAGCCTCACGTTTTTTCTCCGAATCTGGATAGTTGAACACGATATACCGATCGATATCATCACGGACACCATTTGGTTCATTATTCGGTCCACCGCCAACATCAATGCCTAACAGATCAATCTTACCTGCCTCACCCGGATCGGGTGGCAATGGAATAGATGAAATGGTCAGTGAAACGGGAAGTGTATTGGAAAGGAAGATTTTTTTCATATCTTTTCTTTCTTGATTTCCCTTTTCATCTTTCCTGTCATTTTCATTATCATCCTGTTTGATCAAGACAATATCACCATCAACCACGCTCATAGGAAATGAGGATGGAATAGTGACTTTGAATGAAACTTGGATTTTTTCTCCTCGTTTTAGTTGTTTGGGGAGGTGTACTTTTTCCGCCCGAAGGATGCCCTCTATCGCACCAGTCACCTGCACGGCTATATGCTCCGTTTCAAATGTACCTGGTCCGGTGTTATACAGCGTTGCGGTGAGGGTTTGGGTTTCTCCCGGAGCGATGCTTGATGGATTGAGTTGATTTGGATTCCAAACGAGTCGTTTGGGGGCAGCCAGAGCAGCTCCCGTCACTGCTACAAGGAGCAGGACGAGAACCCAACGGATGGAAGGATGTTTCTTAAAAATGTTCATATTCATATACCCCTATTGTAGAGCAAATTGTGAAAAGAAAAAAGAGCGCGTGCTCTATTTTTGATTGCAAATTTCTTCCGTGGTTGTCTTCCTGATGTTTCGATTCCATTTTCCTTGTTAACGAACTTGGTTTGGATGGTAACAGGAGAGGGTGGGGTTGTCAAGGGTCAGATCAAAAAACTCCCCGTGAGGGGAGTTTTTGGGATAAGGTTGTCACACCCGAAGAATTGCATGACAACTTTCTTGCTACAAAACGGTCTCGGGTCGTTAAAAAATTCTTTCTTTCCCTTACTGATTCTCTATCGAATCAATCGCCTTTTTCAGATGCGTTAGGACTTGAAATTATTTCTCGAATTGGAACTCCGGGCCGACATAGTGGAGATCATCCAATGCCGTCTTGGTCTCTGGCAAGATACCGGCAACAATAATATCATTGCCGAAAAAATTGTCCATCGTATCGCCCACTTTGGCAATCAATTTGTTCTCGATCATCATCTTGGCTTCGGTACTTCCGACATATATCGGTAGGTAGGTCTTGCCTCCCAATACCACCGGGTCAAAGCCTCGGATAGATGATTGAAGTTTTTCCGGAATATTTTCCCCCGTCGCATCAACTGGATAAAAACCCTTGATGATTTCTTTCTCGGCGATAAACCGCAAGCGAGTCGTCGGGGTCATTTTATTAAGTGTCCCTTCGTTGACGATATGCCAACCATCGAGAATCGTCCCCGTCGATGCCAAAATACCACCTACCTTCAGGCTCGAGATGCCGTTAACATCCGTGAGAGTGCTGCCGGCACCGGCAATTTCATTCCCTTTTTTCATATCCATACCGTCTTCATACCCGATCAAAAGTTCATTGTCGTTGATCGAGACGCTTCCTTCTTTGGCCGTGATAATTCCCGGCAAAGTCTTGGCGCCCAGGAATACATCCGGATTCCCCGCTTCGTCGAAATACATCCTTACCTCGTTCTTGGCGATAAATTCATGAATGGTTGTCGCTGTTTCAATTGAAACGATATTCATTGCCGTCTTAATCTCCATATTGCTACTGAACTTGGCGAACTGGAAAAATCCGAAACTAAAAACAATCATCATAACCGCCGGCGCGATGAGGGAGACATAGTTTCGTTTTCCGGGGCGAAACAATTTCAACAACAGTGAATTTCCCACGACTGAGATTGAGCTCATCGCCATCGCGAGACCGGCCAATTCCGGTTTCAAAATGAGTCCGAATGAGAAGAATACCCGTGCCGCAATCGGAATACCGATTATATTGTAGAAGAGCGCGAAGAACATATTCTGTTTGATCTTCCCCATCGTTTCTTCGGCCAGTTGAAACGCCGTCACGACATCATTGAGGTCACTCTTCATAATCACGATATCACCCGCTTCCATCGCCACATCTGTCCCCGACCCCATCGCAATGCCGACATTCGATTGCGCCAAGGCTGGGGCGTCATTGATTCCGTCGCCCACCATTGCGACTTTTTTTCCGGTGGCTTGAATTTTTTTCACTTCATTGGCTTTGTCTTGCGGCAAGACTTCAGCCAAAACATTCGTGATGCCCACTTGAAGTGCAATCGCCTTGGCAGTGCGTGCATTGTCCCCTGTGATCATCCAAACCTCAATGCCTCGCTTCTCTAGTTTGGCCACGGCTTCTCGCGAAGTCGCTTTCACTGTGTCCGCTACGGCGATGATTCCAACGATACTCTCTTGGGTGGCCACGATCATTGCCGTCTTGCCTTGCTCCTCGAGGCGCGCCATCTTGCGATCAACTTTGCTGACAGACAAGCTCAGTGTTTCAGTCACAAGTTTACGTGTTCCGACAAAGTAAGTACTCCCACCCACTTCACCCCGAACTCCGTGACCGGGAATCGCTTGAAAATTTTGAACCGTTTCCAAATCGATATTTTCTTCCTGCGCGTAATTGACTATCGCCTCGGCCAATGGATGTTCCGACAATTTCTCCAGACTCGCCGCTATCGCCACTATTTCATCTTCGTCCAAAGATCCGAAAGGAAGTATATCCGTCACTTCCGGCTTACCATTGGTCAATGTGCCCGTCTTATCGAATATAATGGCATCGATATGGCTTGCGGCTTCGAGCGCTTCACCCCCCTTAATCAGAATGCCGTGCTCCGCGCCCTTACCCGTCCCGACCATCAGTGCCGTCGGTGTCGCTAACCCCAAGGCGCACGGACACGCGATCACGATCACCGAGGTGAAAGCCATCAATGCGAATGAGATGGTTGCTCCTAATGCGAAGTACCAGACGAGTCCGGTCACCATCGCAAGACCGATCACAACCGGTACAAACCAGGCTGAGATACTATCGGCGAAATTCTGAATTGGCGCCTTCGAGCCCTGTGCCTCTTCAATAAGGCGAATGATCTGTGCCAAAGCCGTCTCACTTCCGACACGGGTCGCCTCAAACTCGAAACTCCCCGTCTTGTTGATGGTTCCGCCAATCACCGTGTCACCGACATTTTTTTCGATGGGCAAACTCTCACCCGTAATCATCG
Organism: Candidatus Moraniibacteriota bacterium; assembly: GCA_037142915.1. Classification (GTDB taxonomy): domain Bacteria; phylum Patescibacteriota; class Minisyncoccia; order Moranbacterales; family UBA1568; genus JBAWZR01. The sequence continues at coordinate 10,791 of JBAWZR010000024.1, read as the reverse complement.
ACTCATCCACGGCCGAAGATCCGGTCACGATTTTCCCATCCACCGGAACTTTCTCTCCCGGTCGCACGATGACGATATCACCATGCGCCACCGTATCAATCGCCACGTCTTCGGTTTTTCCATCACGAATAACGCGTGCCGTCTTGGCCTGCAATCCCATCAATTTTTTAATAGCATCCGAGGTCTTGCCCTTGGTGCGGATTTCCAGCCATTTGCCCAAGATGACAAAGGTGATGAGATACGCCGCCGTCTCGAAATAGAGATCGGGAATCTTAGCTCCAGCTACACCAATTAACGACTTATTGGCTACTGCGTATGTGACATAGTTATATAAGCTGTAGAAGAAAGCTGTTGATGTTCCGATGGCAATCAGACTATCCATATTGAATGTCTTCATCTTGAGCGCCGACCAGAACCCACGATAAAACCCAGCCCCAATCACAAACTGTACTGGTAGTGTGAGTAAGAGCGAGAACACTCCGCTATACGGTGCCAACGATACTTCGCCCGGCAGCCATGGGAAAAAATCCAACAGCATAAAGTAGAGCATCGGCAGACTCAAGATGAAGCTGAAGATGAACTTATTCCACTGACTGGAAATTTCCTTCTCTCGTTTGCGGCGTTCGTATTCGGTGTCCTTAGCGTCAACCGTCTCGGCTCGATACCCGGCTTTTGCTACGGCTTCGATCAAGATATTCGTGTTGGCCTGCGCCTCATCAAAGACAACAGAAGCTTTTTCAGCTGAAAAATTAACATTCGCTTGACTAACTCCCGGCACCTTCTTGAGGGATTTCTCGATGAGCAATGCGCACGACGAACAGTGCATGCCCTCGAGTGACAGCTGTATTTTTTTGTTCATATGAGTTTTATTATTCGATCACTGTAATTGTCCCCGAATACATACCCATCGAACACGAAAACGGAAAGACTCCTGTTTGCTTCGGAGTAAACTCGATCACATTTTCTCCTTGTTTTAAGTTTTTTTGGATACCGAAGGCCGGAGCGATCACTGTACTCGCACAGCTATACGGTTCGCGGGCATCGATAATCCACTGAACCGGGATGCCCTTATGTACCGTAAAGGCGTTCGGCGCATAGCCTCGACTTGATTCCGTCATTATCATCGTCTGGAAATCTCCGATTGGTTGTGCGGGTGATGGCTGAATTGGAGCCACGCCGCTCTCGGAAAGAATTCCCCCGGTCGCAACCGGAGCCACCGGTGGAGCAAAAGAAATATCATTCTTCAGTAGCGTCCAACCATTGGACAAATTAAAGAGAGCAAGCACTGCGACCGTCATTCCTGCGAACACGAAAAACCGCCGAGCAAACACGCCCCTCACTATCGATGACAAACCACCAACCCCTAACAAACCCGGTGCCGTCCCCAAGGCGAACACGCCCAAAATAAGAGCTCCTTGGGTGAAGCTCCCTGTGCTCACCGCGTAGAGCTGCATCGTCTGTGTGAATCCGCATGGCAGGAAAAAAGTCAGAGCGCCCATCGCGAACGATCCGCGATGACTATACTCTCGTTGATGTCGTGAAGAGCCAAAAAATCGACTGATGCTTTTCGGCAACATCCACCCGGCGCTCTCCATCCGAGGAAATACACCGAGCAATTTGATACCCAACAGAAGCATTACAAGACTGACTGCAATGGTCATCCCACCCAAAAATCCATTAGACAGTTGGAGAAATGATCCGAGCCACCCCAAAAGACCGCCTAAGACCGTGTACCCGATCACTCGACCAAGGTTGAAGAAAATATGCGGGCGAAATTTTTGCAAAACAGTCGCTTCCGGATGTGACTCGGCATGACGCGCCGCCACCCCCAACACCAAACCTCCCACCAAAGCCAAACAAGTCGATAAGCCAGCAGTAATACCCACCAAAAATACGACTCCGAGACTCGAGGGATTCCCTGAATTACCAACCGGATTCCAACCAGCAATCCCAAGATTCTTTATTACGAGATAGGCGAACAAAAGTACTAAGAGGGCAATCCCAAGATCCTGCCAATCACTCATCTGATGACTCACCCAAGAAGTCTTTCCTTTTGTTCCAAGAGTATAGCCGGACTCACGCACAGCATTCTCTATTTCAGACATCTTCGGTTTTTGACCTGAATAATACACTTCCGCGATGCCTTTTTTATAGTTCACTTCACTCTTTTTCACTTCGGGAATTTCTGCCAAATTCCCTTCTACCAATAATTCACACGATCGACAGTGCATGCCGGCGATCGGCACAATGATTTTTTCCATAATTTTAATATAAATGAACTCAACTCAACTCAACCCCGCCTGCGGACGGGCAGGCTCACCCCTTAATACACACAAAAAAACACGCGCAAAAAATATTCACCAACAAGCGCGTGATAGAAAAATTATTCCCGTTTCAAAAGTGAAAGGAGGCGTGATGGATCCTGAGGTGGAGAAAATATTTCCCCACTCGAATCAAAAAATGATTGTTGATTGAAAGCATTCACCGTGTCAGTATCTCTTTGTTCACAATAGTTCACCAATAGTTTATGTTCCGACTGGGACTCAGTACTCGTAACGACCGACGCCTGTTGGCAGTTCAAAAAACACCACATATCGGAAGCGCAGGCTGGCATCGTCGAATCACTCCCGATACTCGGGACATTTTCCATCCGGTGCATCCCTGCGACAGCGTCCTCCTCCATCGCTTGATGAGGCATCGTCATTTCTCCGGAAACCATCGCCATAGATAAACCACCCTGACCGAAGCCGAGGAACACAACACTCACAAAAAGAAAAATTCTTGACAGATATTTCATAGTGCTTCCACTCTACCACGCATCAAAAAAAGTAGCAACACAAAAAAACTTGCGCGTGTCACGGGCATCTTGTATACTGAATGTATGAAGCGGAACAGATTCTTTCTTTTCACGCCCAAAATAAAATAAAAAATTAAAAGAAAAGATTTTCGGCATAAGTACAACCTTTTTCAAGGGATACTGCAACCGGAAATCACACGAAAATTATGATACAAGACACTTCACCTACCGCTACCGACACCGCAGCTGCTGATAGCGAACGCGCCCACAAAATCCAGTCGCTCCGTGAGATGATCAACAACGCCGAACAGACGATGCAGAGCGCCAAAGCAATGCTCCTCCAGCTCGAAGGCAAGAAGAAACTCGGTCGTAAACGCAAAGTCGAAGACATCGAGGATGGCTCTACCATCGAGGGTTCTTTTGATGGGCAGATTATGCTCGGCAATGACAATAAGCATTATCCAGTCCCTGCCAACTATGCATCCAAATCCAAGCTCGTCCAAGGCGACACACTCAAACTCACTATCACACCCGAAGGCTCGTTCATCTACAAGCAAATCGGGCCCGCAGAACGCAAACACGCTATCGGCATCGTCTCCCAAGATGAAACCGGCAACTATTTCATCGTCGCCGACAACAAAGCCTATCGGGTATTGCTCGCATCCATCACCTATTTCAAAGCAGAACCCGGTGACGAAGTAGCCATCGTCATCCCACGGGATATGGAAGCAGCCTGGTGCGCCATCGAAAACATCATTCAAAAAGCCAGCTCGCTCGGATGGCACAGTGGAGGCACCATTGCTTCGACAACAAATCTCATACGCCCCATAGTCGCGCCTCGGCCTGTCACCGATATGGAACACTGGAAAAAAGATCTCGCAGCACCCGTCCAAACAACCGAGGAATCACCAGTAGCCACGGAAGAGACAATCGCTAAGCCCGATCAAGAAAAGGAGGCTCCCAAAAAGAAAAAGAAAAAAGCCGCTCCCGTCGAACAAGAAGCTCTTGAAAAAACAGAAAACTCCGCTGATGACACCATAGCAGCAACTCCGCCAAAAGCCGAAACAGTTAACGATGAAGAAGCAGAACGCCTCCGCCAAGAAATAATCGATGAATGGCTCAAAGACTCCACTCCGACAGCCGCGAATCAAGCCTAATTAAAATATTATTATGCCCACTGAAAACATTCCTCCGCAAACGACTGTTTCGATTGGAACACGAAAAGATTATATTTTTGGTCTTTGTGCCGGCCTCGCCATCGGACTCCTCCTCCTCCCCATACTCCAAACGCTCGCACCTGGTCTCTACCTTTCTCTTCGTTTCGTTCTCGTGCCGCTCTTCGCCATTCTCACAATTCTTGGATTAGTGATCGCTTCGTGGATTGCTCGACGTATTGCTATTGTTTGGCAAATTGCCAAATTCATCGTCGTTGGCGGACTCAACACATTGGTTGATCTCGGCATCCTCACATGGCTCTCCCTAGCTATACTCCCTCCCGAAACCCCATGGATCTCGATTTTTGGTTCGAGCATCGCCATCTATTCTCTCTATAAGGGTATCTCATTTATCCTCGCCAATATCAACAGCTACTATTGGAACAAATACTGGACATTCCACGCTAATTCTTCGTCAAACACCGGTACGGAATTTACCTCTTTTTTCGCCGTCAGTCTCATTGGATTTCTCATTAACATTTCGGTCGCGTCTGGTATTTTCCATTTTGTTCACTTAAGTGTCACCGCCAATCAGCTCGGCCTTCTCGCCGCAGCCATCGGCAGCATCGTCGGTCTCGCCTGGAATTTCGTCGGCTACAAACTCTTCGTGTTCAAGAAGTAACTTAGGAAATCTCTTTCAAAAAACACCCATTTCTGAGGTGTTTTTTGATATTTTCCTCATTTCCAACCTTTCTCTTTTTTTGCTATACTACGCATAGACTTTCATATATTTTTACCATCTATGTCCACTACGCTCTACCGTAAATACCGCCCGCAGACTTTCACCGATGTGGTCGGACAGCCCCATATCATCCAGACACTCACCAACGCTATCCTCCACCAGCGTATCGGCCACGCCTACATCTTCACCGGACCGCGTGGCACTGGTAAGACCACCGTCGCCCGCATCTTCGCCCGCGCTCTCAATTGCTCCAATCGCAATGGTGCCGAACCCTGTCTCGCCTGCCCGCACTGCCTCGCATTCAATGACAATCGCTCACTCGACATCATCGAGATCGATGCCGCTTCACACACCGGTGTCGACAATATCCGCGAACTCCGTGAAACGATCCGACTCGCACCTACATTAGGGACTTACAAAATCTATATCATCGATGAAGTCCATATGCTCTCGGGCGGCGCCTGGAATGCACTCCTGAAGACCCTCGAAGAACCACCTGCACACGCTATCTTCATCCTCGCCACCACCGAAGTCCACAAAATCCCCGCCACCATCCTCTCACGCTGCCAACGATTTGATTTCACTCGTTTCCCCCTCGACGATATCCTCACCAAACTCACCCTCATCGCCAAGAAGGAAGGTATCGAGATCGAAGCCGAAGCCGTCGAAATGATCGCTCTCTCGGCCGAGGGTGGGATGCGCGATGCCGAATCACTGCTAGCACAAGTCATCTCACTCGAAGACAAACACATCACCGCTCAGGAAGTCTCCGACCTCCTCGGACTCACTTCGCAACAATCCATCACGCAACTCATCCAAACGATCGCCCTCCGCCGCACGCTCGACGCCTTCATGCAATTACAGACGATCGCCGGCAACGGACTCAACCTCGTCGCTTTTTCGGACGCACTCCTCCACTCGCTGCGGCGTGTCCTCCTCATCACGGTCGCACCTGGTCTCATCGAGACCTTCCGGCGCGAACTCTCCGACCAACAATTCACCACCCTACAATCACTCGCTCAGACATTCCAACCACGGGAAATCATCACGCTCATCGAGCTCTTCATCGCTGCTCGCCGTGACATCCGCCTCGCCTCTATCCCAGAGCTCCCGCTCGAGATCGCCCTCGCGAAATATTTTTCCCAATACGCTGACCAACAACAGGTCTCCTCTCCTCCCTCAGTGCCTCAGTCATTACCAAAACCACAGCCGCGAATGGTAGAGACGCAAGATTTTTCCTCTCAAAAACAACAAACACTACCAAAAATTACCGAGACGCAAAAACAAACGGCAACACACAGCACAGAGACGCAAGATCTTGCATCTCTGCCGATACAAGAAGAGACACCTTCACAAACTACAAAAAAAGATCCTGAAACCGTCAAAGAGTCTACAGCTTCATCCCTCACGCTTCAAGACATAGTGCGCCTCTGGCCATCGGTCATCTCAACCGCCAAAAACACCTCGCCCTCCCTCGGCTTTCTCTTGGCAGCGGCGCAACCAACGAGTTTTTCCAACAACACGCTCACTATCCGCGTGGCGTTTGCTATTCACCAGCAGCAACTCGCCCAAAACAAAACGAGAGCCTCTTTCGAAGCCCTCCTCCAGCAAGTTATCGGCATCCAGCCAAAAATTCTCACCACACTCGTCGAAGCTGATACATCATCCACTGCTCCGACAGCAACGCCAACAGCCTCACCGATGCTCGATCAAGCCCTCTCACTCCTCGGTGGTCGTCTCGTGGCAGAAAAATAAAACTCTATTTTTTATTTCTTCACCAGATCAACGCCGGTGATAGCAACATTTTGCAACGGGTGATCATTGCTATTCGTTTGCACACCCTCAATGGCATCCACTATTTCCATCCCCTTGGTCACTTCGCCGAAGTGCGTATATGGTCCGCTATAGGTCGGTGCGGTCAGGATAAAAAACTGTGAACCATTTGTATTCGGTCCTGAGTTCGCCATCGCCAGCGCTCCTCGCATCAGAGGCTTATTGTCCAATTCATCAGCGAACTTATATCCCGGACCACCCGTACCGTGTTGTGACCAGTCGGCCAACTTCGAATTCGGATCACCACCTTGGATCATAAATCCCTTGATCACCCGGTGAAACAATATCCCGTCATAAAAGTGATTATCGGCCAACTTGAGGAAATTATTCACGGTCATCGGCGCGACATCGGTGAGCAACTTCACGGTGATATCACCCAAACTCGTATGGATCACCGCAGAGCTATACTGATTGCTATAGCTGCGATCTTTTGGATCAAACGAAACTGCTGGAGTCGGTGTTGTGCTAGGCATAGGTTTAGTTGTAGTATCTGATGGATTATTGGATGGCGTAGGCACGGGTGCTGGCACAGAAGTAGGAGCAGGAGGTGGCGTTGAAGTGTTTTTCACGATATCTTCCTGCGTCAACTTGGTGCTCGTTTGGAGTGGTGTCGGCGTATCATTTGGAGAACATCCACTCAGTGTCAATACTGCAATAATCAGCCCGCTCACAACAAGAATCTTTTTCCTCATAGGCAATGATTCAAAAATTACTTTGATAGTATACCATACTCCCCCCAGGATATTCAAAATAAAAAAATGCCCCTCTTTTTTGGAGGGGACTTATTTTTACAAACATTAGAATATTCTCAGGAGCAAGCGAGTAGTTTACCCGCCTTCTCTAGGAAAACTTAAGACCGTCACCTGCAGATTATCTACACCGGTGAGACCAACCTTGCGAGCGGCACCGTGACTCAAATCGAGACTTCGCCCGGCGATATAAGGACCCCGGTCAGTGACTCGAACAACAACACTTTTTAGTGTTTTGAGATTTCTGACATGGAGTCTTGTACCAAATGGCAAGGTGCGATGCGCGGCGGTCAAACCATTTGGGTTAAAACGCTCACCATTCGCCGTTTTCCTCCCGGCAAACCCACGACCATAAAAAGATACGCGCCACGCAACCGTAAATTTTCTGCGGTGGCGATTAACTGCAACTCTCTTTACACTGAGTTTCATCATCGTTGCTCGTTTGCCCTTTGCGATGGTTACTTTCCGATGTTTTTTGTGCACGGAAAGATGTCTTACAGGAGCGTTATGATGCTTATGTCCAGTTCTTTCTGTTTTTCCTGAATGCGACCGTTTTACGGACGCTTCAACCATAGGATTATGCAAGAAAAACGAAAGAAGAAGAACTGTACGCAGTGTATTACGCGCTATTTTTTTCATTTAATATACCTCATTTGTTAAACTACCGGTAGAAGTGTATCCTATGAAAACGATCTTGTCAAGTCCTATCATTGACTTTTTCCTCTAAATAATGTATCCTACTGAAGTGCTTACAATCCATTATGCTTCATTTCTTATGAAAAAATATAGAATTATCGCCCTCGGTGCGATCATCATCGGAGGATATCTCATCAAACTATCAGGACTCCCCGGAGGCAATCAGTCTTCGATCACTCTTTCGAATCCACCACAAACAAATTCGCAAGACAGTCAAACTAGCGCCACTCTATCGCCATCCACTCCATCGCCTTCCCCAAACAATCAACCAGCAACACCCTCGCGAAAAACAAAGACGAGCTGAGAGGAATATGCTATACTCGAAGAAGTAAATTACGAGTAAAAACCCCTCTAAGACAAAAAACTTATGAACAAACAATGTATTATCATCGGGATTATCGGTTTAATTATCGGGAGCGGAGTCGGCTATTACGGTGGTACAAAGTTTGCTTCAAGTAAAACGACAACACCTGGAGCCTATAGTCAGGGATCTGGACGAAATGCCTCGGGAACAAATGGAACAGGGAGCGCCCGTGTTGCTGGTGATGTTTTCGTCACTGGACAAATTACAGCTAAAGACACTACTAATCTCACAATTACGATGCCGGATGGCAGTTCAAAAATCGCCCTTTGTTCAAGCTCGACCATCGTCAAAAAATCAACCCCCGGCAGTCTCGACGATATAACTACCGGGACACAGGTACGCATCACCGGGAAAGCTAATCCCGATGGCAGCATCACTGCCAAAAACATCTTGATCGGTGGATCAACTCAAGGTGGCGGGCAACCTCAAGGATAGGCGCCACGCGCAGATAACACCGCCACAACAAAGATAATAAACATTCCTGTAAAAAACTATCCTCGCATCGGGATAGTTTTTTTATCTGATAACTCTTACTTTTTTGACAAATACAAGCCTTTTTCGTATACTACCTGAAGAAGACATACGCCATCTTAGCTCAGTTGGTAGAGCGGCACACTCGTAACGTGCAGGTCTCCGGTTCGATCCCGGAAGATGGCTCAATGAAAAATAGACACATAATAAAACCACCCTTGATATCGGGTGGTTTTATTTCTATCGAACCGAAAACGAATTATTTCGCCAATTCGTCATCGATGGCCTTCTTCAAAGTAGGGTAATCAACCACACCTCCAAAGAACTGCCCATTCACGAAAACTCCCGGTGTGCCAGAAATACCAAATGACTCGCCTTGCGCTTGATCAGCAGCAACTTTGTCTGCATATTTCTTACTATCGAGACACTGACCGAATTTGGCAACATCAAGTTTGAGCGTGGCAGCATAGTCCTTGAACTTTTGCGCACCCGTCGTCTTACTCCAATCCGCCTGCGTAGTAAACAGGTTTTCGCCATAAGTATACCACTTTCCTGCACCCTGTTCATTGGCACACTCGACAGCCAACGCAGAAGTCATAGCCTGCGGGTGAATCGATGTCAATGGTAACTGGGCATACGCGTAATACACCTTATCCTTATACTCGCTCAACATCTGATTGATCGTCGGCTGCAAAGCCTTGCAATACGGGCATTGCCAATCGGAAAACTCGATCACCTTCACTTTAGAATCCGGATTACCGAGCACGAGCGCATCGCTATTGATCGTTGGGATTTCCAAAAACTTTCCTGCTGGCATACCGACTTTCGCCGTATCCAAGGCATACCAACCATCACCAGTCTTGCCGAACACCGGCCCAGCCTGGGCATATATCGATGATTTCTCGACCGACGGACTAAAGAAAAACGCCGGCAAACTCTTCACTTTTTCCTGATCGGCCAACTTCTTGCCCTCGGGACTCGTGATATCGATCACCGTCGCATCGAGTGTCGGCATCGCCTTGCGAAGCGAGACCAAGGCCTGATCGGCATTGCACGCCGTACAAGTAGCATCAGTCAATACCTTCACCTGAATCTTCGGATCGGTATAGGACACCCATGTCTTGCCTGCCATCTCGACGACACTCGCCTGTTGGAGCGCCCGCAGTGAGAAACCTTCACGCCGAACCAATTGCACGAAATCCACAAAAATACTTCCCAAAAACAAACCGAGTAGAACGATACTGAGCGCCACCAGATTCTGATTTTGTTTCTTCGTGGACGCCTCGCTCTCCGGAGTGTTAGGAGTCGAGACTTCTTCTGTCATGTCTTCTTTCACGATCTCCGCTTCCTTCACCTTGTCATTTTTTACTTCGTCCATATCATTTATGCGTTAAAAATTCAAAACGAATATTCTATTAAAGTCCACCATTGCACGAAGCACCGACTGGAGCGATGGCATTCGATGGAGCACTATTGCCATCGGCTGCCGATTGCTCTGCCTGATCCGCCAACCGTTTTTCTGCCGCGCCAAAATCATAGGTCGTCTTGTTGAGCACGGTATAATCTTGAAAACCCATCGTTACCCGCGGAGACACTTCCCACTTCACACCAAAACCCACAGCAAGAGCAACAACCAAAAGTACAAGCCGAAAAGAAATCTGATGCTTGCCGGCGCACTGTTTCATTTTCGCACAGCCTGCTCGCCAATCCAAAGTGAAAACTTTTTTGTGGCCTGCTTCTTCAGCTGTTTCACTTTCCATTTCTTCTATTACTGTTTCCTCTTCTTCCTCTCGTGTTTTTTCATCCTTCATAGGCTTTCTTTGTTACGAATAAACAAAAAACTTTCCCTCTTGTTAAAATACTCGGAATACCCTTCCACCTCAAAAAATATTGTACCATATCCCCGCCACAGAGGGCAAGTATCCAACACCTAGAATAAGCCGGCTAAAACATCATCTAGGTCATCTATCGAGCGCTGCCCAAGT
>JBAWZR010000023.1:0-15198 GCA_037142915.1 Candidatus Moraniibacteriota bacterium | reverse complement strand
CGAGTCCCTCCCGACCCACAGAAAGAAACTCTCTTACTCCAACGAGACTTCAAAAGAACTTGACATTTATCAGGAAATGCGCTATTATCTTCCTGTATAGAGTTTAGTGGTTTTTCTGGGAGTCTTCTCGAAAAAACTTCTTTCATTAACAATTTTAGCTTTCTCTGGAGGCTCTCATGAACATTTTACTCGTGCTTTTAACAGGGGCACTCATCACCTGTTTCCTTGCCTGGATATTTCAGGCAACCAAAATGGAAGATGGTCCACGGAAAAGGATTCTCGTTGGTATCTCGCTAGAAAAAGAAATCTTCACCCATACCAACCAAAAATGGACGGTAGCCAACATGACCACCTTCGTGGGAGTAATAGCGGCATCGTGGCTGTTATTCGACACTCTTTGGTTTCAAACGCTACCTGGGAAAGAAAAGATTTATCTTCTCTTTCTCATCTTAGCTTCCGATATTCTTGATGGGTTTTTTGCCCGCTCACTCAAACAATGCTCTGATTTGGGACGAAAAATTGATCCAGGTCGTGATAGGGAGGCGGCATTAGCGATACTTGTTCTTTTGTTTCAATGCCAGGCCATTGTAGCCGTCTTGGCTGGTGGAGTATTGCTGGCGGAGATACTTATAGGCGTACTCGCTTATATCGCCGACCGTCAGAAAAAAACCCTGACCGTTCATACGGTTGGAAAATGCAGAATGGCGGTGCATATTGCTGCGGGAGCGACTTTTATCGCATTCCCAGAAGCAGCCTTCCCTGCTGTTCTTGTTATGTTTCTCGCGAGCATAAGTGCACTCGTAGCTTATGCAAAGTCTTATTGGAAACTAGCTCACTCTTGTCCATTTCCAATAGTTTAAAATAAAATCTAGCTCACTCACTCCCCCTCTGTGCACAATGTCACAAAGGGGGAGTTTTTTTATCTTATTTTCGGATAGCTTGAGTTATTTCCGGTATCCGCCGGAAATCTTGTTTTAGAGTTTCTCTTAGACCGCCGTTATACAGCGCAGCAGCTGGATGGTAGAGCACATAAAAATTCCATTCGCCCAACCCCGGTACATCGCGGCGAAATAGTTTTCCGTGCTCCTGAGAAATCACCGCTTCCGGAATAAATCGATGCAAAGCGTGTCGCCCCAATGTCACAATGAGCTTTGGCTGAATACATTCAATCTCCAAGCGTAACCATTCCCAACAATCCGATACTTCTTGTGGCAATGGATCGCGATTATTTGGTGGGCGATACTTCACGACATTCGTGATATAGACCGCTTCACGCTTCAATCCTACAGAAGCCAGCATTTCATCTAAAAATTTTCCAGCAGCACCTATGAAGGGCTCTCCTTGCAAGTCCTCTTTCTTTCCTGGCGCTTCCCCAATAAAGACTATTTTCGCTTGAGGACTCCCCTTTCCCCAGACCGCCTGTGTCGCACTATGCCGTAAGTCACAGAGGCATTCCCGATCCATCTTCAGATGAATTTTTCGCAATCGCGCTTCTATTGAGCCCTCCTTATTTATTTTTTTGAGCGATTGAGCCATATTTTCTCTTTACACGATTTCCCATCCAAAAGATGTCTCTTGGATTTTTCCGTGAATTTCAAACCCACTCGACAAACGATGTCCGCCGCCGCCAAATTGCCGCGCGATTGCCGAAACATCTACGCCCTTATATGATTCTGATCGCAAACTCCCTTTGATAGTGTCTTCGTTAAGTTGTGCAAAAAGAAGTGCAAAATTCGTCTGCGGAACGGTATTCAGGAGACTCGCCACTTGTTTGATATCATCCATACTTGGCTGACATTCCTCGATTTCTTCCTGAGTCAAGACAGAAATAACCATTCCGTTCTTCTGATTTATTTTTGCCCGAACAAAAGCCTTCCCCCATAATTTCAATACGGCTGTGTTTTTATTTCCAAATAAAGTCTCCGTGATATGCTCTAGTGCCGCACCTGCCTGTATAAGCTTTGAAGCAATCTCCAATACTCGCGAGGTCGTCGTTGAGTGTTGGAAGTTTCCCGTGTCAGCCATCAATCCCATAAGAAGTGGGGTCGCAAGAGATGGCGTCAGAGGCACCCGCATAAATTCAAATAAATCAAATACCAACTCGCACGAAGACGAGTACTCGGCATCAATCGCGGTAATATCCCCTGTCACCTGAATTTCCGGATGATGATCGATCAGTATCACCACCTGCTCTTCCTGACACTGCTCACGAACCAAATGAAACCCTCGATCTACACTATCGCACGCAATTACCACATCATACGCAGCCATATCAATCTGACTGGGCGTTTTCATTTCTGCAAACGGAAATAATTTTTTGAGATATCTCGGAAATTCATCGAAACAAACGATATCCACTTCCCTTCCACAGTCCAAAAGATGCTCTTTTAAGGCTAGATTCGCACCCAAAGTATCAGGATCCGGGCTCATGTGTGCAAAGAGTAAAACCTTCTTCGCGTGGCGAAGAACATACTCCATTTCCTTGTAGGCTTGCTGAAAATTCTTTTTCATAAACCTTTCCTCAACTTTATCCACAGCTTATCCACAATTTTACTCTTCTCTTTCGATTTGCAACAATAAACTTTCTACCTCCTGTGCTTTTGACTCGGTCGCATCGACGCGAAATCGAATGAGTGGCAGGGGTCGCGTACGCAAAAGTTGATTCAATGCCCCTTGGATACGATACAGCTCCTTTCGAAGACTTTCCATCACATAATGCTCTTCTTCTATCGGAAAAATACTGACTCCAATAAATGCCTGCCGAAGATCAGGTGTTACCTCTACTTTTGCTACCGTCACCAAAATTCCCGCTTTAAAGCTCATCTCTCTTGCAAGAAGAACAGAGATGTGTTGCCGAATCAATTCATTTACCTTCTCCTGTCGCAATGTTTTCTTCTGCATAAAATATAAGTTTATTGCTTTTGTGCCCCCACCAAGAATCGGACCTGGATCTCGGGCTTAGGAGTCCCTTGCTCTATCCATTGAGCTATGGAGGCATTACACACTACTTTCCAATGCAACGGTCTATCTTCTCATAAAAATAGTATTTTAACAAGCATCTTTCTTGACTGGAGTAAAAAAATGGCTCAATATAAAAGAAAAGAGGCCACTCTACATCTTGACCTATTGCCCAACCCGATTCTAAAGTGGACCTGAGGAGACTCGAACTCCTGACCTCCTCCATGCCATGGAGGCGCTCTACCAACTAAGCTACAGGCCCTTTTTCAATTCTTTTTTCAGTATATCGATTTTTCTCTCAAGAGTCAATCAAATTCCGCTTTATCTGAGATTATGATCCTTCCCTTTCAATTTTTCTCTTTCAATAAGAAAACCTCCTTCATAGATCAAGGAATTTTTTGGTGTTTTTTATTGTTTCTTATAACTTTTCCCTTTTCTATACGAAAAATTCTTTGGTACATACCTATTCAGGGAAACTTCAATGAATACGCGAGTATCAGCCTCTTTCTTTCCGATCTTTTCCTCTGGCCGCTGCTTTTTTTCTTATTTCTTAAATTAATAATAGAACATAAAAATAAAGATAAGTCAATATTTATATCCATTTTGCAATTGTTCCACGGGGAACAATTCTCAGCTCAAGAAAAACTTCTCTTCGCTCTTCCGATCTTTTTATCTCTAATAAGCCTCTTCTCTTCGCTTTGGAGTATCGCGCCTCTGTTTTCATTTTTCGCTGCTCTTCGATTTTGTGGTTATGTTGGTTTCTTTTTATTTCTTGTGTTTTACAATGTTCCACGGGAAACATCCTCTCATTTTAAATTTTTATCTTTCAATAAAGATACCATCTTCTCCGCCACCTTGTTCTTATTTCTTATTCTTGGCTCATTAGAAGGTTTAATCGCAATACTCCAATTCTCCATTCAACATTCTCTTGGTCTCACAGTCCTCAAAGAAAGTATCCTCGGAATCGACATTCCTGGTGTAGCAAAAATAATTTTTCACTCTGAAAGGTTTATTCGTGGCTATGGAACATTCCCACACCCCAATATGCTCGGGGGATTTCTCATTGCATCGATTCTCTGTACTGGTTTCATTTTGTTCCACGGGAAACAATTGACTAAAAATTTCCCTCTGTCAATTCATCTCTTTCTCTGGATTGGACTTGTGATTCAACTCCTTGGCCTATTCGCTTCTTTTTCCAAATCAGCTCTAATTGGTCTTTTATTGGCAACTGTATTCATTCTTTATCATAAAAAACTGGGAATCCAAAAGCAAAATCAAACAGGGGAGGTAGATTGTTCCACGGGGAACAAACAATCTCAAATAAAGAAATCCAATTATTCTTTTCAAAAAACAAAGATCCTCATCACTGTTATGTTCATATTTATTTTCCTATCATCGCTCCTTTGGTATTTTTTTCGAGGAATCAATCTTTTTTTCTTTTTCATCCAATCCTTAAATGAACGTCTACTCTATCAAGATATCGCTTTTCAAGCCATCCACATCAAACCATTCTTTGGGTGGGGGATGGATCAATTTATTTTTTTTCAGCAAGCATTCTTTCCACAGCTTCTCGCTTGGCAATTTCAACCCGCCCATACTATCTTTTTACTCATAACCACCGAGCTTGGTCTTTTTGGCAGCAGCCTATTCATTTTTTGGCTCATTCAAACATTTTCATTTAGTATCCATAATGTTTCACGTGAAACATTTCAAGAGATTATCCTTCTAAAAAGCCTCCTCATCGGATTTATTTTTATTAGTTTTTTTGATCATTATTTTTGGACACTGCCACAAGGACAAATTCTTTGGTGGACATTCTTTGGACTTCTTATCCGAAAACTTCTTCGAGAAAAAATTCATCTCAATTCCCGGAAAACAATTTCCTAAAAAAATCAATTCGAAACGATTCTAAAAATAAATACACGCTTGTTGTATCGCAAAAAAAGATTATACTGTATAATAGAAAGATAAAAACACAATCCTGTTTGGTCTGTCATCTATGAAACATTTTTCATCGCGTCAATTGTTTTCTATATTGTCTCGTCATCGACTCTCTTTTATCCTTGTCCTTAGTCTTTTCGTATTCCATATTGGAACCTTTACTCTCGCCAAAGATTCCAACGTATCTTCACTAAATATTTTTCAAGATTCCGACAACGATGGATTAAGTGATACCGAGGAAAAAATATACGGGACCGACCCCCACAATCCCGACACGGATGGCGATGGTTATACAGATGGCGCTGAGGTGCTCGGGGGATATGACCCACTCAAAAAAGCTCCCGGAGATAAGTTGGTTTCCACCACATCAACAGGCGATACGAAAGATGGCAAGGGAGGGGATACCACAACGAACACAAACCTCACTCAGGCACTCTCCTCACAAGTGGCCGGATTGATGCAGGAGAGCTCACTGACTGATGGTCAGACTCCTTCCACTACCGATATCAATACACTCATCTCTCAGACCCTCGGGCAACAGGATGCCGGAACACTCGAACTACCAACAATCGACCCGAGCACCATCAAAATAAAAAAACAAGATTACCCCAAAAGTGAAAAAGATGCCAAGGTAAAAGAAGACACCCGTGCTTATATGACAAGTTTGGCGTATATCATCACTAATAATTCTCCCATTCCTATCAAGAGTGACTCCGACGCCACGAGCGCCCTCAGCACTCTGACCCAACAAGCGCAAATCGCACTTTCTGGCACGGACACGAAGTTTCTGGATGATATGACGACTCGGAGCCAGAGCGCTCTGACCCAGATCGAGCAATTGGAAGTACCTGAAAATATGCTCTCTCTACACACAAAAATGCTCCAATTGGCTCTCTATGGACTCGACCTCAAAAAAGGCCTCGCCCCTAACGATCCAGTATCCTATGTATATACGCTCTCAAAGGGGCAGGTGTATCTCACCTCGTTAATGGATATATTCACCCAATACCAGACCGCTCTACAGCAAGCTGGTATCACCGATGCACCCTCGCTTTTTTAAACACAAAATCGTAACTTCGCAGTATGTTTTTCCATCACAAAAACTCTCTTCGTAAAATCTTCTTCATAATAAGCTGTGTTTTTTTTGGGACATTCAGTCTCGAAGTCAAGACTAGTGATGCGGCCTCCATTTGGGGAACTGACGCTATTTGGGAAATGTTTAACATCAATTATCAGGAAATTCTCGCCCAGATAGCAGGGACTGTTGTTGGCGCTGCAAGAAACGCTGCTGCCCAAATAATGTCCCAGCAAATCTATCTCCAGATCGGGGGGGGGCGAGGAGGCCAACCCCTCTTCGTCACCGATTTCCGCACAGCTCTCATCGCCGATCCCTCGGCAATGGCTCTGCAGGATGTCAATGATTACTTACTCTCTAGTGACAATGGCCGAGGCTCCCAGCTCAATTACATTTCCAAGGCGCAGGCGAGTGGATCCAATCCGGCTTGCTGGTGTTTGAGTGACAATGCCGTCCCCGGGGATCCGAGTTATTCACTTACCGGCGCAAAATGTACGATGTCTGACGGGACAAACGGACTCTGCTTCGCACAACTCAAGAATTCTTCTGTCGCAGGCGTGAGCACCACTGGCAATGGCATCTCCAGTTCCAATATCACCTATCTCAACAACAATCCCAATTGGCAAATCGTCCCTGGAGGAACCACTCAATACGCAATGGTCGATTCCACAACTAATTGGCTCACTCAGGAGGGGATTACTCTCCCGACCGTGACCGCCTCGAGTATCAATGATGGGGCAAGGATTTACCTCAGTGCCAATAATAATTGTCAGGTTGATGTCTACAATGCATCTGGGACACCACTCTCGCTTCTCAGCACGCTGACTGCCGGTGGCAGAGCGAACTATCCCATTGCTCGCGGTGCTTGCGCGGCAAATATCTTACAACAATCCTTGATAGAAAACCAGGACATCATCCGTACCAAAACCATCGCCAACCAGGGATACATCAGTTTGACTGATGACAATGGCAATATCAAAACTCCCGGTATTTCACTCAAAGGGTTAGTGGACGCCGCTTCAAACATCCCAACAACCATAGTTGCGGCTGGAAAAAACCTCGCGGAGTTTGCGGCTGGAGCCGTAGGATCCCTCGCCACAGGGCTCATTAACTCCCTCATCAATCAGGGTATCGCCCAAACCACCAATGCAATTAATGAAGGCCTCGGTAACGCGACGGGGGGTATGGTGGGTATTTCTTCTGGCCGTGTGGGTAATAAATACCTCCCGAACGCCAATACCACTCCGGTCAATGTCCAAAACAGCTATATACAAAGCCACCAACCACTCACAAAGCCCTCAACGAACACACCTACTACTCACTCGGGTGATTGGCAGATTAACCCTATATACATTAGATAAAAAATGTGGGCGTATCCTGACTCGAACAGGAGACCTCTACAATGTCAATGTAGCGCTCTAACCAACTGAGCTATACGCCCTACTTTTCTTTTCTGTGACCATACTACTCCTGTGTAGCGCTCCCCGCCCGTACCGAAACGGCACGTTCGGGCGAGTAACCATCCGCCGGCTGGCGGAGAGCTATACGCCCCCGTTGCTCTCATCGTTACTGAGAGCTTCTTATTTTTTGTACCACACTCTACACTCTTTGCCAAATTTTATTTCTTTTTTGACTCTGTTACGGTATTTTTTTCTTCGATCACTTCTGGTTGTTTCTCTACTAAAATCTTACCACCATTTGCCACTACCTCAAACTCATCTTTTTCAAGGACTTCCCGTTCCAGGAGAGCCTGTGCTAAAGCATTGAGGATAGCTCTTTTCTGCGTCAGAATATCCGTAGCATAGAGGAGTCCTTCTTTTACCAACCGGGACACTTCTTGGTCGATATCTTGGGCGGTTTTTTCGGAATAATTGCGTTCCTCATGCATTTCCCTGCCAAGAAAAACGAGTTCTTCCTTCTTCCCGAAAGTCCGCGCACCCAAAGCGCTCATCCCATAACGGGTCACGATATTGCGAGCCATCTGCGTCGCACGTTCCAAATCATTGGACGGGCCAGTCGTCACATCATTAAAAACCAGTCTTTCACTCGCATAACCACCCAAAAGCACCGCTATCTCAGCCACGAAATACCGATATGAATGAAGCGTCTTGTCTTCCGTCGGAGTTGCAAGTGTATATCCACCAGCATAGCCACGAGAAATGATTGAGACTTTTTGTACCGTATCGGCCAGGGGAGTAGAATGTGCCACCAGCGCGTGTCCGGATTCATGATAAGCGATGATTTCTTTTTCATTTGGACTAATCACACGACTCCGGCGAGCCGGCCCCAACATCACTTTTTCGATCGACTCCGCGAGTTCATCCATAGTGATCGTCTTGTGTTTGCGGCGCGTGGCCAATATGGCGGCTTCGTTGATGAGATTGGCCAGATCGGCACCTGAAAATCCTGGTGTTCGTTCAGCGAGCCGACGAATATTGACATCGGCATCCATTTTCTTGTTCTTACTATGAATGCGCAGGATAGCTTCCCGTTCATTGATATCAGGCAAATCCATCGTCACGCGACGATCAAACCGACCCGGTCGCAAGAGTGCGGGATCGAGCACATCGGGACGATTGGTAGACGCGATAACGATTACGCCCGCATCCGTCTCGAAACCATCCATCTCCACTAATATTTGGTTCAGTGTTTGCTCTCGTTCATCATTACCACCACCCAAACCGGCGCCACGATGACGGCCAACTGCGTCGATCTCATCGATAAATACGATAGCTGGAGCGCTTTTCTTGGCCTGGCGAAACAAATCTCGCACACGAGATGCACCGACACCGACAAACATTTCAACGAATTCCGAGCCGCTGATATTGAAGAAGGGGACTCCCGCTTCACCAGCCACCGCTTTGGCCATCAGGGTTTTTCCTGTTCCTGGAGCGCCCAATAAAAGCACTCCTTTGGGAATCTTCGCTCCCATATCGAGAAACTTCTTCGGATGACGGAGGAACTCGACTACCTCACGGAGTTCCTCTTTGGCCTCTTCCGCGCCTGCCACATCGCTGAATTTCACTTGTTTCTTCTTGTCTTTCGGATCGAGAATACGCGCCCGACTGAGGCCGAAGGACATCGCCTGTGAATTCCCGCGCTGTGCCTGACGAAACATAAACCAAATGAAGACTCCCACTAAAAGAAACGGGAGGAAAAATGGGAGAAAAACGCCCAACCAGGCCAATGGTCCACTTAATTGTTTCACGGTCATCGGCAAATTCGCAAGTTGATCTTTATTGACACCATAATTGACCAACGTCTGACTCAACGATGTTTCGGTTTCTTTGACTGTAGTGGCCTGTTTGCCGTCCTTGAGCGCGATGGTGACATCATTACCGTCCACTGTGAGCGAGGCGACATTATTACCATTTATCTGCTCCACGAGCTGTGTCAGAGAATAATTCTCGGGTTGTTGAGATCCCCCTCGATAGAGAATGAATATTCCCACGAATAAAATCGCAAGAAATATGAGAAACCCCGCATTTTTGGTCATTTTTTCCATAAAAAAGTAGTTACAAAACTCTTTGAAAATTTACACGCTTGAATAACAAGCTCTGTCTCTATTTTAAGACAATTAAGCTCATCGTATCATCTTTTAGAATGATTTTCAACCCACCAACAACCCAGGATACATATTGACGTGCGAACTAAGGGAGTAAACCTTGTTGTCGGATATAGTTGGTCACGTCAGTTACTGTTTCATTGAGTTTACCTTCCTTATTTATTACCGTAAAATCATATATATCACTATGCTTGAACCATTCTCTCGTATATTCCATACGCTCAGCAAAATACTGTTCATCGTGAAATCCTCCATCGCGTTGTCGCAACCGTAACTCCAAAATTTCAAGTGGTGCTATGATAAAAATTGCTTTGATAAAAGGCAGTAATTTTTTAACTGAAATCACCCCTTTCCATTCCATTTTCCAAACCCCCAGCTTTCCACTCTGCATCACCCGATTCAACTCTTCCTGGGTTACTCCATAATATTCGTTATTTTCATTAATCGAATATTCAAAGAAAGCTCCACTTTTGATCATGGCTTCAAATTTCTCCCGTGAAATGAAATAGTATGGATGTCCCTCGCTCTCCCCTATACGCATTGCTCGTGTTGAGGATGTCACCACTCGTTCGAGAGTGCATTGCTTGGAAAGTGCACTTATTACTGAGTCTTTGCCTGAACCAGCTGGCCCAGAAATAATGATAATGTTGTTTTTTGCGTTCATATTTTTGAACGAAAGTATCACAATTAAAATAAGTCTTGAAAACAAAGCGGGGTGACATAAGCCACCCCGTCTTCAACCAGCCGTTTATTTTACCGGCAGCAATCCCATCCGATGAGTTCGAGGCTCAATGGAGAGAATCTTCCATTGATATTCCTGTCCGACCGTGAATAATTCTTCCATTTTCTTCCCAGGGAATACTTCGTGAAATTCACTGATATGTGCCAATCCATGAATATCCTGATCGAGATAGACGAAGGCCCCGAAATGGTTGATCTTGTCCACCTTGCCCGTCACGGCATCGCCCACAGTGTAACGATCCTTGACATTCGCCCACGGGTCTTCCTTCAGCACCTTCATCGAAAGCGAAATACGAGTGTCCTCAACACCGATCACCTTGGCGCGGACATGATCGCCCGTCTTCACGATTTCACGAGGATTGTCGATGAGTTGCCATGCGAGTTCAGAAATATGTACCAATCCCTCCAATTTCTGTCCTTTGCGCGCACCTTCTGGTTCAAATTTCACGAATGCGCCAAAGTCCACTACACCGCTCACTTCGCCCTCGATGATATCGCCAACCGCCAATTGTCCAATCAACGCACGATCTCGTTCGCTCTGTGCCGCCTTTTCACTCACGATCAACTTCTCAGCCAACCGATCGACATCGAGAATACGCACGGACAATTCCTGACTAATCAACCGTTTCAATAATTCGAGAATCTTATTCTTGTCACCGTCTTCCACGCGCGGATAGTGCTCGCTCGATAATTGCGATACTGGCAAAAACCCGGTAATACCGTTGATTTCCACCATCAAGCCACCTTTATTCGCTTCGAGCACCTTGGTAGCGACCACATCTTTGTTGCTCCGCTTCGCCTCAATATCCTCCCACGCCTTTTCATACGACGCTTCACGGATCGACAATTCGATATACCCATCCTCATTTTCGAGGTCGATAAGGGTCGCCACAACTTCATCGCCCAATTTAACCTTGGTGCTCAAAAGTCCGTCTTTCATTTCCTTTCCCAATACAATACCCGTACCGAAAGATCCCAGATCAAGCAAGATCGAGTGCGCCGCGATATCAATGACGACCGCCGGCAAAACATCTCCCACTTCGGGAATATGCAATGGCTGCGCTGACAGCAAAGCCTCCATTGAAGAAACATTCTGTTCTTCAGCATCCGCTTTTTTAGGAGCTTTCTTCGGTGTTTTGTCCGCTATGACGCGAAATGATTTCCGCTGAGAAACAGTTTGATCCACCAACTCTTCCAATAATTTTTTGTTCGTTGTCATATATAAAGTCTCGTTCTCTGGTGGAGCGCCCACGCCAGTCCGTTAAAAAATAAAAAACGCTCTAAAAAAGGAAAGCGTTCATAATTCGTGCTCCAAAAGAATTACTTCTCTTGAAAGAAAGGGGATTGGAACATCCCCGATTCAGTTGTTTTACGAATTATGCTCACATCGGTCACTTCTCCTCAAAAAACACATTCCAAAGAAGTTTCCTCTACTCTATCGCACTTTCCATTATTTGTCAAAACGAGGATTATCATGCTATGCTGAAGAAGCTTTATTTTCTGTATTTCCCGTCTATGCTCATCCAATACTACGGCGATGCCTGCTTCAAAATTACTACCAAACCCGGCGGACGAGCCACCGATGACATCATCATTTGGACCAATCCTCCCGAAAAAACCTCTGGATCCCGATCCGTACAAGGGCAGGCGAATATCGTTCTCCTCTCGCAGCCCACAAATAGCGAGGCTTTGGTGGGACTCAAAGGCGAACCGATTGTTTTTGTCACTCCGGGAGAATACGCGAGTTGTGGACTGACAATCAAAGGTATTCCCTCTTATCATGACGCCGAGGGTGGCAGTATCCGTGGTCAAAACACGATCTACACCTGCATCGTCGAGGAAATGAGCTTGTGCTTTCTTGGATTACTCGGCCACACCCTCACGAGCGAACAACTCGATCAGATCGGCCACACTGACATTCTTTTCATTCCCATTGACGGTGCCGATACACTTTCGCCGCATCAAGCCGACGATATCATCAAAAAAATCGAACCGGTTATCATTGTGCCGATGCATTATTCCACCGAAGACTCACTCCTCACGAGCAACACCCTCAAACCCTTCTGCGATGAAATCGGCAATTGTCCCGAGCAAACCATCCCGAAACTCCTCCTCAAGAAAAAAGATCTCGAGGGTAAATCGATGGAAGTCATCCTGCTTGAAAAGATTTAGCAGCATAGAGTAAATTAACAGTCCAAAGAATAGCCTTTAAAATAAAACAGACTTTTCCTTATGTCTCTCATCAAAAAAATCGAGCATATCCGCCAACAGCCTGAGGCCGTCCGTCTGCGATATGTCTGGTTATGTGTTTCTGTGAGTATGTTTTTTGTTTTCGCAATATGGATACTCTCCGTCCAAACCAATTTCCCAAAAATGCCCTCTATCACGGAAACCCTCCCCAACAACACGAGCCAGGAAAATCCAAGTACCACTGCGCCATCCTTGCAAGAAATGCTTCAAAAATCCACTAGCGCTACCGGAACCACCACGACCCCTGAGGCTGCCAACACCCCCAACACAACGGATGCTTCGGGACAGTAGTTTAATAGGACTTATTCGCTTGAGTGCAGTTCGAGGCGCGAGTGAGGAACGGAGTAAATCGTACAAGCGTACGATGTCGAGTACCGGAACTCGTAACGAAGAAATGTGCCGAGCGAATAAGTCCTCCTTGAATAATTTTCTCTCTTTTGCTACAATAGGGTATCAGGAGCTGTTTTTTTATTGATTTTTGAATATTTTTCTCTCCGTCTATGCCTACACAAAAGACAACCGTACCAGTCGTCCCTGTCCATATGGCTATCCAGCCTCGTGTCATCACCGATGAAGTCCGTCAATCCTACCTCGACTATGCCATGAGCGTCATCGTTTCTCGCGCCTTGCCGGATGTTCGTGATGGTCTGAAGCCGGTACATCGCCGCATTCTCTACGCTATGGGTACGATGGGATTGCGACACACCGCTAAATTCCGTAAATCCGCCACGGTCGTCGGTGAAGTACTCGGTAAGTATCACCCGCATGGCGACTCTGCCGTCTACGAAACAATGGTTCGCTTGGCGCAGGATTTCTCGCTCCGCTACCCACTCGTTTGGGGACAAGGGAACTTCGGCTCGATGGACGGCGATAGTCCGGCGGCTATGCGGTATACCGAAGCCAAACTCTCTGCTATTGCCGAGGAAATGCTCGCCGACATCGACAAAGACACGGTCGATTTCATCCCAAACTATGACGGTGTCGAAAAAGAACCAGTGGTTCTCCCAGCTAAACTCCCACAACTCCTCTTGAACGGCACGGTTGGTATCGCGGTTGGTATGGCGACCAATATCCCGCCGCACAACCTCAATGAGCTTGTCGATGGGATCGTTCACCTCATCGATGCGCCTGAAGCGTCGATTGAGGACTTATTGAAGCATGTCAAAGGTCCTGACTTTCCAACTGGCGGCACTATTTATAATGTCAAAGATATCCGTGAAGCCTACGCCACTGGCCGCGGCAAGGTCACCACTCGCGCGCAAGCAGAAATCATCGAGACCAAAGCTGGCGCATTCCAGATCATCATCTCAGAGATGACCTATATGACCAACAAGGCAGCACTCATCATCAAGATTGCCGAACTGGTCAAGGATGGAAAGCTCATTGGTATCAAAGATCTCCGCGACGAATCGGACAAAGACGGTGTTCGCGTCGTCATCGAGCTAAAGAAAGATGCCTTCCCACAAAAAGTCCTCAACAAACTCTACACGATGACGGACTTGCAGAAAAACTTCAATTTCAATATGCTCGCGCTCGTCGATGGACGCGAACCGCAAATCCTCAATCTCAAATCAATCCTCGAACATTTCATCAAACACCGCGAGACCGTGGTAACGCGCCGCACAAATTTCGAGCTCAACAAAGCTCTCGACCGCGCCCATATTCTCGAAGGTCTCAAAAAAGCGCTCGATCATATCGACGAGGTGATCGCCGTCATCAAGAAATCCCCGAATAAGGAGATCGCTCAGAATAACTTGATGAAAAAATTCGGTCTCTCAGAAAAACAAACCACTGCCATTCTCGAAATGCGGCTCCAAACCCTCTCCGGATTGGAACGCCAAAAAATCGAAGATGAACTCGCCGAAAAACGGAAAATCATCGCTTTTCTCAAAGATCTCCTCAAGAGTCGTACCAAAATGCTCGCCGTTATCAAGACCGAACTCCAAGAACTCAAAGACAAGTATGGTGATGCGCGACGCACCAAAGTTATCCGCTCAGCTATCGGAGAATTCCGTCAGGAGGATCTCATCCCAAATGAAGAAGCGATTCTCACTCTCACTGAGGACGGCTACATTAAGCGAATGAATCCAACCGTCTACAAAGTCCAAAAACGCGGTGGCAAAGGCGTGATTGGTGCCTCCACCAAGGAAGGAGATGTGATCGCGCAAGTCCTCGGCGTGATGACCCACGACAATCTCATGTTTTTCACCAATTCCGGCAAAGTATTCCAAACCAAAGCCTATGAAATCCCCGAATCTTCCCGCACCGCCAAGGGCCAGGCGATCGTCAACTTCCTGCAATTGACTCAAGAAGAGAAGATTACCGCTCTGGTTGCCTTCAATAAAGATGATGGCTACAAGTATCTCTTTATGACCACGGCCGGCGGAACAATTAAAAAATCAAAGATCGAGGACTTCGACAATGTCCGTCGGAGTGGATTGATTGCTATCACACTCGACAAAGGCGACTCGCTCGGCTGGGTCAAAGCGACCACCGGATCCAACACAATCATACTTGCAACCTCTGATGGTCAAGCTATTCACTTCAAAGAAACTGATGTCCGCGCGATGGGTCGGGGGGCTGGCGGCGTTCGTGGTATCAAACTCCGCGAGGGGGACAGTGTCGTCGGGATGGATATCCTCCATACAGACAACAAAAACAGCGAACT
>JBAWZR010000022.1:0-15211 GCA_037142915.1 Candidatus Moraniibacteriota bacterium | reverse complement strand
TTCTGCCACTTGGCGTGCAGTTCCTCCGGCGAGAGCGCCTGCACCGCGCGTGCCATCGCCTCTGATCGCTCACGAAAATATCCATCGACATCGACAATGTCCGGATGCACTTCGAATGCCCGATGGTTATACCCGAGCATATGCAGTCCGGCGAGGCTCCGCACCCGCGAGAGCGCGACGTAGCCTTGGCCATATTCGAAGCTCCCGCGCAGATCGATGAGCGCCGCGTCGAGACTCATCCCCTGGCTCTTGTGCACGGTCATCGCCCACGCCAGTCGGAGCGGTATCTGTTCGATCGACGCCAATACTTCCTCGTCCTCCGCGATCACCCACTCCATCGGTGGCACTTCCAGTCGGCGACCATCGCGCGTCCGCACGATCGGATACCCGCTCTCGGATTCGAACCCCTCCACCCGACCGAGGGTCCCGTTGACGAATTTTCCCTTCGGATGATTTTTGGTGAACATCACGACCGCATCCTGTTTCAATCTGAGAATTTCTGGCGAGAGGCAACCTTTGCGTAAATTTTCTACCAACTTCGCGCCGCCAATCGTAATCATCTCGAACACTTCTTCCTCGCCCTCCAACTTTCGCAGAGCATCCTCGTTCACTTCGTCGACCGCGATATTGTGCGTGAAGAGTTGCGGAATACCCTCGGGTAAGCCGCGAGTCCCGAGCATCCGCCGATCGATCGTCTCTCGGTGTCGCGACTCCACCCGATTGGCACGCATCGCACCGAGCACCTCGACGAATTCCGCCTCGTCCAATTGACGGTGCTGTTCGGTGAGGTAACACACCGCCCAATTGACCGCCCGCCACGACGCCGACTGAAATGCGAACTCTGCTGACTCACCTCGCCCCGCGATCGGCGGCAACTGAAAAAAATCTCCCACCACGACCATCTGCAAACCACCAAACGGCTCTTGTGAATTGCGGATTTTTTGGCAGACCTGATTGACCGCGTCGAGCGTCTGACCGTCGAGCATTGAGATCTCGTCGATGATAAGGATTTTGGTTTTCTTAATCCGATTGGCCACCTTGGGCGAACGTTTGAGGATTTCCAGATCCTTCGGCTTCAGATGTTTCTTGATGCCGATGCCACTCCACGAATGGATGGTCATACCGCCGATGTGTGTCGCCGCAATGCCGGTCGAAGCAGTGATCGCCGGCTCCACGCCATACTCGCGCAAAAACCGCACGAACTCATTGAGCGTGTGCGTCTTGCCACTGCCCGGCTCGCCCGTGAGGAACACGCTGGCGCCGGCTTTCAATATCGATAAAGCTTCTTGTTGAGTCATAATGAAACTACGAAGTACTGTTCCAGTGTAACATACCTGCTTTTCAAGATAAAAAACAAGCGCTGCCTGGGGTTTCCCATTCAGCGCCCTAAGAGTTCAACTTTTTTTAATAATCTATCTCAAAGAGTACTCGTTTTGAGAATTTCTTATAGAAATAGAAAAAGTTAGCCATCTGCTTTTTAATTGAATTGCCTCTCTCAAATAATTAAGAGTGAGATCCCTAATTGGTTCTGGAATCTTATCATGACTCACTATTGCAGTTTCAATTGCAATATGATCGAGAATTTCTCTCTCGGTTTTTTGTTGACCTTCTTTTAGAAACTCTTTTATGAGACCTTTTATGAAACTATTTCTATCAAAAAAGACTTCGTTTTCGCTCATCTTACTACTCCTCAAAAGTTAAAGACTTTTTTTCCATCACGATTTACTATCGCAACTCTTCTTTGATATCACGTTTCTCGTGCAGTGTCAAGAAACTGGCCAACCGCAGCGGCAAGACTTAGCTCATCGTTTTCTGCTATACTGGAAACATACTCCCTCATAAAAAAATATCTTATGGAATTGACTGGAAAAAAATTGCGGATCGGATGGTTCTCCTTCTCCTGTTGCGAGGACAGCACGGTTATGTTTGCCGAACTCTTGAATGATAACTTCGAGCTCTGGCGGCAGGTGCTCGATATCCGCCACGCCAAAGTCCTCCAAACCAAAAACGTCCTCGATGAACTCGACGTCGCCTTCATCGAAGGGGCGATCGCCTCGCCCGAACACGAAGAGAAGGTGAAAGAGATCCGATCCAAATCCAAAAAAGTTGTGGCCATCGGCGCCTGCGCCTGCACGGGTATGCCCTCCGCCCAACGCAATAACTTCACTCCCGAGCAAAACGAAACCATCAAATTTCTCTTCGATCAATTCCCCTACGGCACGACGGTCAAGAAGCTCGACGAGGTCATCACCGTCGACGAACGCGTCCAGGGTTGCCCGATGGTCGAAGCCTCCTTCCTCGCCACCCTCGACAAACTCCTCCACGAGTTCGATATCGTAAAAGACTAATCACAAAATTTATGCACCAAATATCCGAACTCAGCCAATTTAATATCGGCGAAATCACCAAGATCGAGGGCTCGGCCGGGCTCGACGTCACGCTCGCAGACGGCAAGGTGACGAGTGTTCACTTCAAGATCGACGAATTCAAACGTTTCTACACCACCGCGATGCAGGGCAAGCCGGTCGCCGCTATCCCGCAACTCCTGGCCCGTATCTGCGGCACCTGCTCCAACGCGCACCTCTTGGCGAGCATCGAAGCGGTTGAACACACCTTGGGGATCATCCCGAGCGACCAGACACGCCTCCTCCGCGAGCTCACCTATCACGGGCTCATCATCCGCGATCACGCTCTCCATTTGTACATCTTCGCGTTGCCTGATGTCTTCGGCAAAGATTCACTGCTTGAGTTCGACGACCACGATCCGGTGCAACACCAACTCCTCCACGATGCCTTCGCGGTCAAGGGCGCCGGTAATCACCTCGCCATCCTCGTCGCTGGGCGCTCGGTACACGCGCCATTCCCGATGCCGGGCGGTTTCGCGCATATCCCTATGGCGGACGATATCCAAAAATCCATCGACGAACTCAAAACAATCCGCCCCGCCGTGTTGCGCCTCATCGATACCTTCCTTGAGATCCCTTTCTCACTTACCCGCGCGACGAATTACCTGGCACTCGTATCACCGGACTTCTCATATTTAGAGGGGCGCGTGCGCGATATGCACGACCTTGATGTCGATGAATCTGGCTATCGTGATCTATTAGAGCATGTCGTCATCCCGTATTCACATGCGAGCGGGTATGTCTTCCAGGGCAACGGTGAACAGTACCGCGTCGGCGCTATTGCTCGGCTCAATCTTAACAAGAACGCTCTTCACGCCGAGACACAAAAAGATGCCGCCCTCGCGCTCAAAGTGTTCCCATCGCACAATATCTTCCACAACAACCTCGCCCAAGCAATCGCTATCCTCCACTCTATCGACCGGGCTATCGACCTCTTGACGCAAACGAAATTTGTCGCCGAGTCGCCGCAGAAACTCGTAATCAAGGCTGGTATCGGAGTGGGCGTGGTCGAGGCACCGCGTGGCACACTCTACCACAAGCTCGAAGTGGGGGCGGACGGCAAGGTCATCAAGGGCGAAGTGATCGTCCCGACCGGTCAAAACCAGATCGCCATCGAAGCCGACCTCAAGCAATATATTGAGGCCAATCTCGACAAAGAACGCGACGAGATTGCGCTCGGTTGTGAGCGCATCATCCGCGCCTATGACCCCTGTATGAGTTGTGCCTCCCACTTCCTCAAGGTCAACTGGGTAGAATAATCTTGACAGGAAAGCCGTTTCTCCCTACACTGCAATTGCATCATTCACGAGTACCTTTAGGAGGTAAACAATGAATACCTATCCATCAATTCGACTGGCTGTCTTTGTGAGACATGCCGAAGATTCCGGAGAGAATGACCTTTCTAATCTTGGCAAGCAACAGGCCATGGCTTTGCGAAACTATGTCCAAGAAAAAATCTTCGGATTCGAGGACATCCTGCTAGAAAATCGCCCAAAAGTGGCCTTTTTCACATCTTCAATGGGGAGAGCTCAACGCACACTCCAACCGTTTTTCGACTTCGAAGATTACACTGTTTTGAGACTCCTCGCCAGAACAACGGAGGGTGAGCAACTTAACAGAAACGATGCTTCTGCTGACAGCCTGATACATCAAATCTTCAAGATTGCCGAAGCTCAAGAGGCGGAATATGTGGTAACAGTTGGACACGGAGATATCCCCGCGCTTCTCGCTTTTGTCACACAACGCCTGATCGATCCGGAAGTGGCTGCTGTTGCTCATTATTATGGTTATGTTCGACATGCATGCGGGTATATCGTAAACTTGCAGACTGGCGCTGTTCAGGAAATCACAGTCGGCGCTGATATAGCTAAGAAAAATGAAAAACCAAAACAAGCTCTTCTTGTTGAGCAAAAAAAATCGCATCTGCCAAGTCCGGAAGTCCACAATAAACAAGAAGTGGTACCGGCAATAATCTCCGAGGATCCCTATGGCAATCCGGCAGATGATGATTGGGATGATGATATTCCATTTTAAATCAAAGTCTCGCGTTTCCCACTCCAAACCCATCCACTTTTTATTCGGATGGGTTTTTCATAACCAAAATATCACATACGCGCGGTCGCGACTCATCTGCTAATTCAGTTTAAATTGCCTTTTCAACTGGGAAGCGTGGTCAATCTCAGTAGCGAGGATAAATCGAAAATATTCTTTCGCTTCGTACAGATTGATAAGCGAGAGCATCTCCCGTTCGCAATCATACGGAAAAACAAACACACTTTTTTGCAGTTCCCGGAAACCGATCTTCTGCAAATGCCGACGGAAGACATCACGCAAGGACTTGCGTTTCTCGGGAATGTCAAACAATACGATACGCCATTTACCATCCCAGCGTTTCGGTTTTTTGATTGACATCGTCCGATGTTGGAGGAAGGTGGCCTGCCGCCATCCCTCGATCGTCAATTGCAAGACAACCGATCCATCCGACTGTCGCTTCTCCGTAACCAATTTGGACTGGTGTAAGCCTTCAACGGAACGCCAGAGACTCTGCTGATTGATCCGTTCCCATTCTCGACTCGCCAGCCGGATCACCCGCCATGACTGACGCGGCGTCCGACAAAACCCCAGCGCCGCTCCACCGACGAGGAGCAGAAGAATCTTCTGTTGTATCTTGCCTACATTTCTCTTACTCATACTTCCATTATAGCAACTGGGTCGCGGTCGCGCAACGATGCTTGACGCGCGTTCGCTGAAAGGGAGAACTCCCATACACCTTACTTACCGTATCTTGAATATGCATCTTTGCGCGGTCGCGTAGAGATGCTAATTCGGATTGGAAGTCTTCCTGAGTATCTCGGTGAGTTCATCGATTATTCTCTCTTCCTCCCCTCCCATTGGGATGCCAAAAATCCGCACCTGCAGGTCAGGGCGGATTTTGTGTATGAGCGCGAGATACGAACCGAGATCAAAATCGTGCGCCGACACGCGCGGACTAGCAATAAGTTTTTCTAAGGGCACTTCGCGGACACCCGGCAATCCCTCTACTGTATCAATTACCAGCCACTCCCTGGTTTCCTCAGACGGCAAATCTAATTCATTCGGATCTTCGACGACAAACTCGGCGTGCGGAAATCGCTCGCGCAATCGCGGCAGGATTTTGAGCGGAACATTATCGAACGCGAGATCAGGATTGCCAAAGACAGAGATTTTCATAGAAGAAAACTAGCCGTTACACTGGGAGGTCGGGATATGAAGATGTGTTTTGTGTCCTTCTTGATAGGTTATGACTCCGCTACTACACTGAATAGTTTTCGGCCCCCAGATATTTTTTCCAGCGCCACAGAGCCACGCGGCTTCGGCGATTGCACACAAGTCATCATTGGAAGCTTCTGCGGCGGTCGTATAATCAACTGCTTGGGAATACCCGATCGCACTCGCCGGCGGATTGTAGTGACTGTTCGGACAACCATCGTGACAGGTGTTCGCGGCATGCGGACATTGATCTTTATCCGTCTGAGTACTACCACCTCTGCCACAACAAGACTTTGATTTTTCCAGATCACCTCCAACCCACTGCGAGGTAATGGAATTCACCAGACCCGTATCACTACCCTTCCCCATACAGGACATCAACGCGTTCAGCTCGGGAGCTACCAACTTGCATTGGTCACCAACACCCGTAGTGAGCATCCCGCCGCAATTACCTACTGTACCAGTGGTATTCGGAGTTGCCGCGCCCGACTCGGAATCATTTGGCACTGAATTGACGCTCGAAAAATGAAGATTGACCAAATCAGGATTGATCGTATTGAGAATAAGCCACGTGAATAACAATATCACCAAACCAATGATCGCATCGATGATGATCTCCTTCCCCTTGCCGGCTCGAGAAGTGTTACCAGCGCTGGTGAGATAAACAAAAGCGCCGAATGTTCCCATAAACAAAGCTGAGATACCGACAATCCACATCGCGAGAATATAGAATGACTTAATGAAAGTCGGGAAATCCTTGACATTCTGGGTCGCCGCTTCGAATCCAGGGAGATTTTCCAGCACACCCATCGCTCCGGAAAAAACTGTGGCATCTGTCGGAGCAGTAGGCACTGTTCCTTTGGTTTCTGGTGGAACGGTAGGAGGAATCGGAGTTGGGGTCGTTGGAATAGTCGGATGAGTATTGGGATCGCCTGGGAACGGAGAGGGCGGCTCGGTAAACGGACTATCATCAGTAGTACCTGCCTTGCAACATTTCAAAGATCCGGAACAAGTACCGGTACTCGTACCACCACTAGAGCAAGTAGAAAGACAAACTCCCGAACAAGTCGTCCCCACCGGGTTGCAACAATTCTGACTACCCGCGCAGGTACCGCCAGGGACAATACCATTGGAGCACGCATTCGCTTGACAAACGCCGTTGTGCTGAGCATCAGTGCAGGTGTATGTCGCTGGAGGTGGTGGTCCACTCTTATTGCAACACTTCTGAGCGGTATTCGAGCAGGTGCCGGAATGTGTACCAGTGGTGCAAGCTCCAGATTGGCAGGATCCACCACTTTGAGTACAGGTATCGCTGGATGGGCCGATGGTTTGATGGATACAGCACGTGCGACGAGAAGGACAATCATCATAACCATATATACCTGTATTTTTTTTAGAACCAGGCAGACAATCAGATGCATTAGTCGTACACGTGTATATCCCCTTCTGATTCTTCCACGGTCTTTCGGCCTTGCATGAAAAAGCGGTTCCGTCTCCAAGATCATAACCATTGGCATTATCAAAATTCCAAAGGCAACGGGGCTGGGCAGCGCAACCGTTGCAATAGTCTTGCAAGATGGTTTTTCCGTTTGCACTAGAATACATGGCATAACATTCTTGGGATGTTGGATGCTTTGTTCCCGTCGGATCCCAAACATTCGACACTGCTTTCACTTCTTTTGAAAAAAAGAAAAATGGGACACTAAGAAGAGAAAAGAAAATAAAAAACGAGAACGCGATGTTTAAAAATTTACGATTTTTTTTCATAAGAGGATAAGCTTTTTTATTTATATGAAACATAGCGTATGCTCAAAAAGATTTGTTGATATGTTTGATTGCCCAAAAGTTCCGGGGGCATGTAAATCTCCACAGAATATACTCTAATGATACGCTATTTGGTCGCCAATCGCAATATCATAAACTTTTTTCCTATCGTACCTCGACCCGCTGAAAATACCGCTCGAAAATCGCTTTCGCGCGCCCGATCGACGCGACAGATGGTGTCGCTACTCCCTCGAGAGGGTTTTTTCGTCCTAATTTCGCATATTTATACGCTCCCAGGGTATGATACGGCAGGATCTCCATCCGCTCGATGTGTTGATAATCCTTGAAGTGTTCGCCTAGTCGGATGAGATCCGCTTCATCATCCGAATACCCCGGCACCAATACATACCGGAGCCACATCGGCTTGCCGGTCGATTCACGATACTCCGCCAGTGCCAATGTATTCGCATTACTCATCCCGGTGAGCGTTCGGTGCTTGGTTTCATCGATGTGCTTCGTGTCCAACAAGAGTAAGTCCGTCTCGGCATAGAGTTTTTTGGTCGCGTCATCGAGGAGTGCGCCATTCGTATCCAGGGCGGTGTGTATCCCTCGCTTATGCAAGGCTCTGAAGAGTTTCACGAGTTCTTTGGCCTGGAGCGTCGGCTCGCCACCCGAGACCGTCACACCACCAGCTACGCCAAAATACGCGCGCTGCTTTTCGGCAAGTTTCACGAGCGAGGCCACACTCATCAATGTCCCGCCTTGGAGGGCCTGCGTATCGGGATTATGACAGTAAAGACAGCGAAAATAGCACCCCTGAAGGAAAATCACCAGCCGGATGCCAGGCCCTTCGTGCGTACCGAATGTTTCGATAGAGTGAACTTGTAACATACCTACAAACTCTCGAAAAAAGTCCGGGCCAAAACCTCCTGTTGCTGCTCGCGTGAGAGCTTCACGAAGTTCACCGCATAGCCCGACACACGGATGGTCAACTGCGGGTACTGCTCGGGGTGAGCCATCGCCTCCTCCAAGAGTTTCCGGTTCATCACATTCACATTGAGGTGATGCGCGCCCTGTGCAAAGTAACCCTCCAATAAATCAACCAGATTCCCCGTCTGCTCATCGAGCGTATTGCCCAATGTCGACGGTGTCACACTAAAGGTATTCGACACGCCATCTCTCGCATCTGCATAGTTAATTTTTGCCACCGAATTGAGCGAGGCGATCGCCCCGTGCGTATCCCGACCGTGCATCGGATTGGCTCCGGGGGCAAACGGCTCACCCACCTGGCGACCATCCGGCGTCGCACCGGTCTTCTTGCCGTAGACTACATTCGAAGTAATGGTGAGGATAGAGAGGGTTGGCATCGCACCTCGATAGATATGTTGTTTGGACAGCTCACTGTTAAAAAACTTGACCACCATCGCCGCGATCGTATCTACCCGAGGGTCGTCGTTGCCATACTGCGGGTAGTCACCCTCAACGACAAAACCTGTGCTCAAGCCGGCCTCATTGCGCTCAACCCGCACTCGGGCATACTTGATCGCCGAGAGTGAATCCGCCACCACCGACAAACCCGCCGCTCCGAATGCCATCAATCGTCGCACATCCGTATCCAAGAGCGCCATCTGCGCTCGCTCGTAATAATACTTATCGTGCATGAAGTGGATCACATTCATCGTATCCGCATAGGCCCGCGCGAGAAATTTCAAGGTCTGTTTGTACTGCTTCAACACTGTCACATAGTCCAAATACTCTCCCTCAACTTTTAGAACACCCTCTAAAATCCGGACTCCCGATACTTCATCCCGACCTTCATTCAGCGCAAGCAATAAGGCTTTCGCGATATTGCACCGCGCGCCAAAAAACTGCATCTCCTTGCCGATTGCCAACTTCGATACGCAACAACTAATTGCGTAATCATCGTCCTTCGTCGTCTGTCGCATCAGGTCATCATTCTCATACTGGATTGACGATGTCTCAATCGAAACCTTGGCGCAGAATTCCTTGAACGCCTGGGGTAATTTCTCCGACCACAAGACCGTCAAATTCGGCTCCGGTGCCGGTCCGAGATTGTAGAGCGTTTGCAAAAACCGATAGCTCGTCTTGGTGACTTTGTGCTTACCATCACCCCGCAAAGCTTTGCCGCGGGGTAAACACCAGACACCGCCCAATGACTCGGTGAGCCAAGTGGGATCACCCGCGAATAATTGATTGTATTCATTTGGTCGCAAATGCCTTACGAGTCGTAACTTCATCACAAATTGATCAATCAATTCCTGCGCCGTTAACTCGGTCAAAAGGCCTTTCTCCAGATCCGCTTCGATGTAGATATCAAAAAACCCGCTCACATTTCCGAGGCTCATCGCCGCACCATCCTGTTCTTTGAGTGCTGCCAGATAAGCAAAATACGTCCACTGCACCGCTTCTTGTGCTGTTTTGGCTGGTCGCGAGATATCAATACCATATGTTTCAGCCATAACCTTCATCGCCCGAAGCGCTCCGATTTGTTCACTCACTTCTTCACGCAATCGGATCAACTCGTCTGTCATCGTGCCCATCAACGCCGCCTTATCATCTTCCTTCGCTGCGATCAATCGATCGACACCATACAGAGCGACCCGTCGATAATCCCCGATAATCCGACCGCGAGCATACGCATCGGGCAGTCCAGTGAGAATACCCGCCTTGCGCAGTCGGAGCATTTCCTCCGTATACACCGAAAACACGCCATCATTGTGTGTCTTGCGATACTTGGTAAAAATCTCCACCACCCGTTCCGAAACTTTTCGGCCACTCTCCTCACAGGCCATCTGCACCGCCCGAATCCCACCAAATGGTTTGATCGTCCGCTTGAGAGGTGCATCTGCCTGCAGCCCCACGATCACTTCAAGTGGCTTCTCAATATACCCGGGTGCGTGACTGGTAATGGTCGAGATAGTTTTGGTATCGATATCCAATACCCCAGCTTGTGCTAGGCGCTCTTTTTCCAACAGAGTCTTACATTGTGCCCAGAGCTGCATCGTCCTCTCTGTCGAGCCGGTCAAAAACTCTGGTCCACCATCGTAGGCTTTCAAATTTTTGAACACAAAATCCCGCACATCGATTGTTCGCTCCCAATCGCCCACTACACACTCTGGAATTTCTTGAAATCTCGGTTTTTTCTTTACCATAGTCTAAAAAATAGAACTGAAAAGAAAATTGGCTTTGCCTTTTTACGGTGCATCGCCAATTCCATTATACTACAAAAATACCACAAAAATACTTCTCTAGCAATATCACTTGGGTGATCCCCAGGCAATAGTCACTTGAGCAGATTCTCTTGTTTTGAGGACATTTTGCGTCTCCCCGTCGGCAG
Source organism: Candidatus Moraniibacteriota bacterium (assembly GCA_037142915.1). GTDB lineage: Bacteria > Patescibacteriota > Minisyncoccia > Moranbacterales > UBA1568 > JBAWZR01. The sequence continues at coordinate 4,435 of JBAWZR010000022.1, read as the reverse complement.
AGAGCAATGAGTTCGTAAGGAATTCAACCGTACCAGAAGGAGTCGCCCCCAGCGCGAGGAATGAAAATATCGCCACGACCTGATCACTTCCGCTTGCGGATGGTGTATTGAGAGGCACTCCCAGTGCGATAGACGCCTCGCCCTTCACATTGTCTATCTTCGCCACCTGCAGCTCGAGTGAGAATTGCGTCGACGGTTTCACTGAAACGAGTTTCATCTTGGACGGATCATACTTCACATGAAGCTCTGCGCCGCTGATCTTATTCTTCCCAGGGAAAACGACCGCGTCCAATGAGAACGCCTGACCCACTGCTGTTGACAATGTCTTGGGAGAAAAAGCGAGTGTACCTTCAGCTCTCACTGACAATGTCTTCGGCGCAGTGACAGATGAGACTGTATCATTTCCCGATGCTTGATTTTGGGACGACGATTGAGAGTCCTCCTGAGATGCGATCTTCGTCGTCTTATACTTCCAGAGAAACGCACTCACGAAAATCAATAGAAACACGACTATGACGATGGTTGTCGAATTACCTTTTTGGAAAAACTTGTTCATAATTATTTTTCTTTTTAATTTTAGTACATTCTTTATCTATTATTATACGGTACCACCATAGTCCGTATGAAGAATTCCGAAGTCGAGGACATTGACATTCCCATCGACATTGACATCGCCAGCCGAGTTCGTCGTCCCATAATTAGTCTTCAGGATACCATAATCGAGGACATCGACAGATCGATCAACATTCAAATCACTCTTATACGTCACGGTGAATGATGCGATATCGAGAGTGCCACTGGTATTACCAGCCGCATCACTCACAGTTAACGAACAATTGGAATGCGTGCCTCTCGCGAGCGTGTTGAATGTGACGGTATTGCTCCCGGAGGTCGCCGCGGTAGTCGATGAGGTGCAGTCCCCCGTATAATTGATAGTGCCCGCCTCGGTAACACTGAAGATATAATACGGTCCCGTGCTTCGAGTGATAGTCGGAACAGGTGAAACCACCGTAGTGTTTGGCGTCGTCGTATCGATGACGATCGCCTCATTGGAGGCCAGGTTTGCGGCTGGAGTAAAGTTCGACATCGCGTTGCCTGCTTGGTCGGCGATCGTCCCTGCGACCGTTTTGACATCTAGATCAGAAGTACTATCTCCAGCCTGAACCGTATAGCTACAAGTGCCGGTGTTACCATTGCTCGCAGTGAATGTGCAGGTGCGATCGGTCGTGCCGGTCTCGAGGGTGACGGTAACATTGCCGGTCGAAGTGACATTCTCGGAAAAAGTGAGATTAATTGCAATAACTTCACCCGATTTGAAGGATCCATTGGCATGGGAGGAAGTAATATTAGTGATAGTGGGTAAAGAAGTGTCAACCGTGAGCGTGGCCGACGATGCAGATGAGACATTGCCTGCAGCATCGATGACGAAGAGTTTGTAACTCCCACCGGTCGCCGGCGCGAGAATCGTCGTAGCGGTTCCACTGGCTGCTTTGGTCATCGTGGAGCCGGCAGTGAAGGTCGTGGTGCCGGACGGAGCGAACCAGACATTGTTCGTGGCATCAGCAGAAGAAACGATCGTGACGCTGGCACCACCCGTTTTCAAAGCACTAGAAATAAAAACCGTGTCCTGATTGGCTGGAGCGGTCGTATCGATGACGATCGCTTTGTTGACTCCGAGGTTCGTGGTTGGCGTGAAGTTCGTCATCGCGTTACCTGTTTGGTCGGCAATCGTCCCGGAAACCGTGTTAACCGTCAGGTCGGCGGAAGTATCCCCCGCTTGAACGGTATAATTGCACGAGCCGGCGGCATTATTGGTCACGGCAAAGGTGCAGGTGCGGTCGGTCGTGCCGGTCTCGAGGGTGACGGTGACATTGCCAGTCGAAGTAACTGCTTTGGAAAATGTAAAATCAATGTCAATGACTTCGCCTGATTTGAAAGATCCATTGGCGTGGGAGGAAGTAATATTAGTGATGGTTGGCGGAGTAGCATCCACTGTAACCGTGGCTGGAGTGCGAGTAGAAAGCGCGTTGCCCGCCTCGCCATCAGCCGACACGAGAGAGGCGGTCGTAAAAGCGATGGAAGAATTGGTGACCGATGCTAGAGAATGAAAAGAAAATGTGGCAATAGTTGTGGTGGTCGTCACCGTAGAAGAGCCGAGTGGAATCCCGAGCGCGATAGACGCTGTGCCATTGGTATTATTGATAACCGCCGCCGCGAGACTGAGTGAAAAGGTAGCGGCAGGCGTGATACTATCGAGACGGAATTTCGTCTGATCGTAGGTGACGCGAAGGTCGACACCAGAGACGGCATTCGTAGTAGGATTAATCCTGGCATCGAGCGAGAATTGCTGATCGCTCCCAATAGCAAGCGTCGCTGGACTAAAAAGGAGTGTTGAAGCGGCGGCGGCATTTGCCGAATTGAGATTTCCGGAAAATGAATACATCCCCTCCTCATCCTTCTGGAGTATTGATGATGAATTCCAAATGAGCATCGTGAACGCTCCCCCGAAGAATATGATGGTCAGGATAGCGATAGGAAAGTGAATTTTTTTCTTCTTGGCGGCACGGGCATATCGCTCGAAAATGCTAGAACTCGCTTTCACAGACTTTTTCAACTTCGAGTTTAACATAAAAAATTTTACAGCTTATTAAAATTTATAATGTGAATTATAAAAAAACTCTCATCAAAAAATTTCAGAGAGTCTTATTTACACTGACGACGAATTTCAAAATATCAACGAGCGTCACGATGCCGATGAGCCGATGACTCGCATCTACGACCGGGATTGTCTTGTAATGTGTCTCCAAAAAAATCCTGAGCAGGTCGTGCAGGGATGTGTCACCGTACACTGTCACACACTCCGTGGTCATAATATCCCGAGCCTGTGCCGAAACGATCTTCTCGACGATGGCGCGGTCGGCATCATTCAAGATCTCCTCGGTCAATGTCTTCTGTATGGTGTCGATAAATGAAGGCAAGTGCAAAGGAATCCGATCTCTCAGAAAAAAATCCGATTCAGTAATCATCCCAACTACATACCGATTGCTATCCACGACGGGAACGGCGTGAATATTCCGCTTCATCAGCGTATCGGCGATAGTCTGGATTCCCTCTTCTGGCGAAACCGTAATGACATCGCCCTTCATAATATCCCGCACCAACTGTCCGAAGTTTGCTTCCATAGTACTTTTTTATTTTTCACGACTACAACAGGAATACGGATACTTTAATAATACCATACAATCCATATTTTCGTACAACTCCCACAAAAAAAGTCAAATCTCCAGAATCAAGCGTTCCTCCCGCAGATCCAAAAAAATCAGCCGATCCCTCTATCCTCTTTTTTCCTCTCTCAACCGAGGCGAGTAGAGTAATCTTCCAATTAGATAAAGAAAATAAAATACCAACCCGACACCCGCAATGCCGGCCAGCGATTGTGTTCCAAATAATTTATAATCAAGCATCGGCGCCCAAACGACCACCCGACCGAGCTCCAAAAATCCCTGTGTTCCCGCAATATATTCTAATCCGTCCGGCGATGGAGATGCTCCCAATGAAATCACACCACCAACCACGAACGAGGCCAGCAACAGACCCAACCATTTATATTTCTTCATATTCTGCTTTCTCTTTCATTTTCTCCAAAACCATCAACGGATACTGCCGTTTCAAAAGGAACGCCAGCACTGCTACCGTGATCAATCCCTCGCCGATACCGATGAAAGTATGCGCCAACACCATCGCCGGCAAGACCCGCGCCAGAGCGATCGTGCCCGAAAGCGCCAACTCCAACGATGCACCGACAGCTGCCATAACCACCGATATCCACGCCGCCACACCCGCGCCCCACAAAAATCTGTGCCGTGTCAATCTGCCCTTCGTCAAAAAATGGAACACACTATATCCACCCAGTGCGCCGATCACACCCATATTGATGATATTCGCACCGAGCACGGCGATACCACCGTCGCCGAACATCGCCGCCTGCACACCGAGCACCGCCGATATCACGAGTAACGCCTCCCACGGACCGAGCACGAGCGCTGCCAACACGCCGCCCAACAAATGTCCCGATGTCCCACCACCGATAGGAAAATTCACCATTTGCGCCGAAAAAATAAATGCACCGATGGTCGCCATCCGCCAGATTTTTTCTTTGCCTTGCGCAGTCAATTCATTGCGCATCTGCAGAGTCGCACCGCCATCCGTCGAGGGTGATGTCACGAGCTTCGACCGCACCATGGCAACCCTGCGGAGGAAGGCCGATCGCACCCGTCGCGCCGCCACAGCCACCGCGCCGGCCGCTGCCATTGCCGTTCCCATTGCCGCTGCGTTATTTAAAAACCCGTCAGGGATATGCATAAGAAACTTTATACTATAGGCGGTGTTTTTTGATTGATGTTCGAACTTTTTTTGACGAAAATCCGAATTCCGA
>JBAWZR010000021.1:0-15227 GCA_037142915.1 Candidatus Moraniibacteriota bacterium | reverse complement strand
GTGCGACGATTGAGGCGGCACGGACGCGCTTTGGTCTGATGGTGGCTATCCCTGAGACCCCGCCTCGCGTGGCCGTTGGCGTCGGCGACTCCGTGGTGGTGATGGGGGTGCGTGGCTTACCACGCCTCACCGACCGTCACGAGTATACCGCGAAGGAAATCGCTTCAGCGAGCTTTACCTTCGCGCAGTACTCTGTCACTGCGTAAGGCCACCCCTCCCCGAGAGAGGGTTCATCTCACCAGTCATGCGTTCTCGGGCGTATGACACAGTTCTTTCCGGAAGCAATCAATAAGGATACTTCCACAATAACAAGGTTCGGGCGAGAGTATGGAATATTTCTCGCCCCTTCACTACAGGTTTCAATCTTCAAACAATTGAAAACTGTACAGAAGAGTTTCTGTATAAATAGAGCTCGCTAAAAAAGACAGAAGTAAAGACAGAGAGGGCAGCCGCGTATGGAAGATGCAAATACCCGGGAATTATGTCCCCTCCCTTATGTAGTGAGTGCATAAGAAAAAGACGATCATCTCACAAGACAACAAGGGCAGGGAAGAAGCAAGCATCACTTCTTCTCTCGCCTTTTTTATTACCATAATTTCTTGACATTTTCCGTTAAATAGTCTATACTTCTTCTGCACGTCACTAAAACCACAAACCAACAAATAGGAGGCCTATCATGCCCAATGATGAAACCAACAAAAAATTAGTACGCAGACTAAGTAAGGCATTAGAGATGCCGGAAGATGAAATTCCAAATTTCGCCCTTGAAGTTCTCTATCAATGTCTGATTACTATTGGAAAAAAAGAAGGCCGGGACATTATCTTAGATGCGCGGGGTCGTTTAACCTTAACGGCACATATAAACAGCTACTCAAAGGAATTAACTCCGCTCGAAAAGCAGGTAATGCACCCAAACTCCCTCAGGGGATAGTCGGCAGAAGCCAGAATATGAGGCTAGTTGGAAACTCTCCTTCTAGCCTCATACTATTTTATACACAGATTGACCAAAACTTCTTTTCTCGCTATGCTGATTGGGTATAGCGGAGCAGAGTAGAGTGGTAGTATCCGCCGCGGCGGAATTCGGGTTCACACAATTAAATTAGTATCGGAGCATAGTATAGTGGTAGTACGTACGATTCGGGTTCGTATGATCTGGGTTCGATTCCCAGTGCTCCGACAAAGATACACCTTTTAATTCGGTTCGTCTAAGGGTTCTCAGCCAGAGGCTGACCACCCTCTGGGCGGGATTCCCAGTGCTCCGACAATAAGCAGCTTCCAAACGAGCACAGAAAGCAAAAACCTATGAAACTTCGCATCGACCAACCGAAAGAAAACGCCCTCAACCTGATGCGCCGCCTCGGGTACGCCTTTCAGCATCAAGAAGGCGTTGAGCAAAGCTATATCCGTGTCCTCGCGAGTGCTGGCTACCCGCGCTTTCATTGTTATGTCAAAACGCGAGGTTTCGTCATTGAGTTGAGTATTCACCTCGACCAAAAGAAGCATACTTACGGAGAAGACACTCGCCATCATGGCGAATATGACAACGACGGCGCCCTCAAACCCGAAGTCGAACGCATAGTCACTCTCTCTGGCGCGAAGATAGTATAAAAAACACCTGCCGCGGTGGTGGAATCGGCAGACACACTGGCTTTAGGAGCCAGCTCTCGCAAGAGAATGAGAGTTCAAGTCTCTCCCGCGGCACCAAACAAATTAAAACCAATGAAACCAAGAAATCCCCTCTACGCACTCCTGTTCACCGTCCTCATCGATATGATCGGTGTTGGCATCATCATTCCTATTCTTGCGCCAATTTTCCTTGGCATCGAGGGTGCGCTCTTCCTTCCTGATACCACAGTCGCCTTCAAAACCATCGTTTTGGGTATTCTTCTCGCTACCTACCCCTTCGCCCAATTTTTTGGAGCGCCTTATCTCGGTACGCTTTCAGACATATACGGCCGAAAAAAATTTCTTCTTCTTTCTTTAGCGGGAACAGTCTTTGGCTATCTTCTTTTTGGCGTCGGTATTCTCACGCATTCACTCACACTCCTCTTTGTTTCTCGTATCATTGACGGCTTCACGGGTGGCAATATCTCTATCGCACTGTCGGCCATCGCAGATATCAGCACACCTGAGAATAAAACCAAAAATTTTGGACTTATTGGTGCCTCTTTTGGGGTTGGATTCATTATCGGCCCATGGCTTGGTGGGCAACTCGCCGACCCACGCACAGTGAGTTGGTTTAATGACGCCACGCCCCTCTGGGTCGCTGCCGGTCTCGCCCTCATCAATATGCTCCTGCTGGCTCGAAATTTCCAAGAAACCCTTCAGAAGAAAAAATCCATCCTTCAATCGCCCTCTTTTTCATTCTTCCAAGGTTTCGCGAATATTAAGCAGGCCTTCCTCCTCATTAGCCTTCGACGTCTCTTCTTGGTAAGTATGTTCTATACCCTCGGCTTCAATTTCTTCACGCAGTTTTTCCAAGTTTTTCTGGTTACAAAATTTAATTTTTCTCACGCAGAGATCGGTAACTTCTTCGGAGTCATTGGATTGTGGATCGTCATCGCTCAGGGAGCACTCATACGCCCACTCTCACAACGCTTTCCACCGCGCTCTCTTCTTCGCATTGTTATGCCGCTTTTTGCGATAAGCACACTCGCCTACCTGATTCCCGACCGCGCTATTCTTCTCTTTTTTATTGTGCCATTCTTCTCATCATTCAATGGATTTATCCTTCCGAATCTCAATACCCTCATCTCAAACGCCGCTCATCCTGAGGAGCAGGGTAAAATTCTCGGCATCAACCAATCCCTTCAAGCCCTCGCTATGACCATTCCACCCCTCGTCGCCGGTGTCGCCTTCACCGTAAACCAAAATCTCCCTATCATTCTGTGCGCTCTCCTTGTGATAGTTGGTTGGCTCGTTCTTCTCACTGTTCCAAAACCAACGACTACTCTCGCTTGATTTGCAGCATCAATTAAAAACAGACATCGACGCTGATGTCTGTTTTTATTTTACAATTTTTATAAAACACCTTGGATTTTTTAGAAATCCCAGCTCCCATTCATACTCGATGACTGGGTATAGTTCACCACGGTCGTTTCGAAGAAGTTACCCTTATCGCCATTGGTATCCTGCAAACGGTCGAGGTGCTTGTAGGGATTTTCGATCGCCTCGGGGTAGAGCGGGGCGATATTAAGCATCGCCAAACGGTTATTCGCCAGCCAACGGGTATAATCTTTGGTTGATTCGCCATTCAACCCGGGGATTTTATCGCCCAGGATATGCGTACTCCACTCGACTTCTTGCTCTACCGCGGTCTTCATCATCTTGCGGATCATCTCCTCATCGTAAATCTCAGGGAACTCTCGACGAATCTCGCGGATAAGATTGGCAAAAATCGTCACGTGCGTCAATTCATCTCGCCGGATATAGGCGATCATCCGCCCCGTCGCGAGCATCTTCATCCGATCAACCAGTGTGTCAAAAAACGCGAACCCGTTGTAGAAATAAATCGACTCCAGGAGAAAGTTCGCCACGATCCCCCGAAAGAAACTCTTATCCGTCGGATCATCAACGAAATCCTGGTAGATCTGCCCGATATACTTATTGCGCTCGAGCAAAATCTTGTCCGTCCGCCAAAAATAATAGATCTCATCGCGCTCCTTACTCTCCACCACCGTCTCGAGGATCGTCCCGTACGACTGCGAGTGAATCGCCTCTTGATAGGCCTGGATCGAGAGGATGAGGTTGACCTCGGGCGATGTTACATAGTCCGAGAAGTGCGGCAGGTTGACCGTCTGAATCGAATCGAGAAAGGTGAGAAAGGAGATGATTCCCTTGTACGCCCGCTGTTCTTCGGGCGAGAGGTCGGTGTGAAACATTCGCGCATCATCCTTCAACCCTGAAACCTTCTCTGGTATCCAAAAATTTCCGATCATCACCTGGTAGAGCGACTTCGCCCACGGATATTTGACCGCGTTCAGATTGAACAATCCGGTCGTCGCCCCCTTGATGATAGTTCGGTGTGCCACATCATCATCCCCCTTGGGATTGAAGATCAGGTTCTGTTGCATTTTCTTGGTCATAAAAACATTCTTAACTTTGTTTGATAGTAGTTTTTTACCCCGAACAAGAAACACAATTATCCGCGATCTCTGCCGAGAGGGAGCGCACATAGTAGACCGTCTTGATCTTCTGCTCCCAAGCCTTCATATAGTAGCCGTAGAGTTGCGCCGGGCTGACCTTGGCTGGGTCAATCATCCACTCGAAGCTAATCGATTGATCTACCCACTTGTACACCGTCCCGATCATATCGATCACATCATTCATATCCATCTGGATATACTCTTTGTAGTACCAGAAGTTACTCGTATTCAACTTTGGAGCCACGCGAATCGTCGGTGCTGAGAGATTGGTCTCCACGAAGTACTTCTTATAAATGGGAAGTAAAGCCGCCGTCGTCCCTACCACACCCGCAGTTGAAGTATTCGGCGCTGGAGCGGTGTGATAGCCGAAGCGTACGCCATACTGTTTCATATCGGCGAAGAGTTTGTCCCATTCCTTCCCGCGCTTAGTGTTTTTCACGAACCAATCTTTCTTTTTACCCAATAATTTTCCCTGTGAATATTCACTCCCCTTGAAGAGCGGGTAATGCCCGCGTTCTTTGGCGATGTCGACCGAAGCGCGATACGTCGCATAGGCGTACTCCGAGAAGAGTTCGTCCACCTTCTCCCGAGCCTCGGCGCTATCATACGCGAGGTGATTGACCGCCAGGTACTCTGCCAAGCCGAGATAGCCGAGTCCCACCGAGCGATACTTCGTCGCCGTCATCTCTGCTTCTTTGATCGGATAGTAGTTGAGGGTGATCACATTGTCGAGGATTCGCATCACCGTCGGGAATACCGCATTGATTTCCTTGCGCGTATGCACTTTGGCCACATTGATCGACGCGAGATTGCATACCACGAGATCCCCGGGCGTATAGCGCAAGACAATCGTCCCATCCTCGATTTGCTCCTCCTGGAACTTCGCCGCCTTGGTATTCTGGCAAATTTCTGTGCAGAGTTGAGTCGAATAGATATTCCCTTCGTGCTTATTGGGGTTAACAGCATTGACTGTATCGCGGAAGAACACATATGGCATCCCTGTCTCCACCACCGTCTTCAAGAACTTCTTGAATACTTCCTTGGCCTTCACCACCCGCCGCATCCGAAGACGCGTGTCATTCTCCAATTTAATATAAAACTCTTCGAACTCAGCATTAAATGTGTCCTGTAATTTCGTACCATAAAGATCCTCGATCTCATGCGGGTCGAACATCTGCCAGTCACCATCCTCCGCCAGCCGTCGCATAAATAAGTCGGGAATCGCCACCGCCGGGAAAATATCGAATGACTTCGAGCGAATATCGCCCGTCTCCGTCTGCAGGTCGAGGAAATCATAAATATCGTGATGCCAGATATCAAGCGTCACCGAGATGGCACCCAGTCGCGCGCCGAGTTGATTGACCGCGGTCGCCGTATCATTGATGATCTTCACCCACGGATTGACACCGCCCGATGCGCCATAGACCCCGCGAATCGAACTCCCTCGCGCTCGGATATTGCCGAGATACACGCCTACGCCACCACCAAACTTCGAGATCTGGGCCATATTTTCGAATGCGTGATAGATACCGCGCAAATCATCATCAACATTGATCTTGAAACAGCTCGACAATTGATGATAGTTTGTCCGCGCGTTGATGAGCGTCGGGGTCGGCAATGAAATCTGCTGTTGTGAGCACTGTTCATACACCTTGAAAGCGAATTTGAGTCGCGTCTCCTTCGGCTCGGGAATAGCGAGGAAGAGCGCCAACGACATATACATCTCCTGCGGTAATTCCATCACCACTTTGTTCGGATTGAGCAGATACCGCTTCTGCAAGGACAAGAGCGTCGTGTATTCGTACGACAAATCCGTATCCTTCGAGAGGAGTTTCCCGGCCTCAAGGATATCCTTCGGGCTATAGTATTCGTAAAAATCCTTGTAGTAGAGTTCGCGCTTCACATAATCATCAAAGAGTGCCTTGTAGGACTTTGGCGTATACACCTGCTTCAGGGCGATGCCGCGATTCTTGGTCGCCTGCTTATACATATTCCCAAGGAAGATTCGTGCCGCCACGTGCTGCCAAGCGATATTTTCCACCGTCACGAGATCGATGCAGGTTTTCACCAACAATTGGGCAATATCGGAAGTCTTAATTTCATCCACGATATTCTTCTTGAACGCTTCGACGAAATCCTCAAACAAACACTCTTTCGAGTATCCATTGACCGAGCGATCGAACACCGCCTTGATTTTCTTGAGATCAAAAGTTTCCTTTGTGCCGCTTGCCTTGATGACCTTGAGCGACTTCTTCTCAAATTGCTTGATGAGCCGCTCGTGCTTCTCCTCTCGTTCCTGATTTTTTTTCTCGCGATACAGAATATAGGCCTTGGCCACTTCGAAACGATTGATCTTCACGAGATTCCTCTCTACGGTATCCTGCACTTCTTCCACGGTCGGAATACATTCCTCCGCTTCCGGATCACACATATGCTTCAAGTCGTGCAGCACATATTCTGTCATCGTATGGATAAAACTTTTATCCAATTCACCAACCGCATCACAGGCTTGTTCCACCGCCTGTTCGATTCGCATCTCGTCAAATGGTACGATCTCGGCATTCCGTCTCTTTATCTTGGTGATTTTTTCTTGCATACGCGTAGAGAAGACAGCCACTCCCTCCTAAGTGCCACCCTCTATTTGAAAATTTTTTAAGATTTGTATTATTTTAGAAGCTTCTCCATTCTATTTACTATCATCCTGTCGCACGAAAAATCGATTCAAGACGCTTCCGGGTAACTTTGGACAGTACTCGGTCCACGGGCGCCCGGGAGTGGACTTGGAGCGATTTTTCAAAACTTCCCATAAAAAACAAGTCCGCCCTTTTCTTCCTCAACACTTATTTCTCCATCGCTACAGCACCGTCGAATCGCTTACTCACCAATTCCCAATCGATCGATTTGAAGAAAGCTTCGATATACTCCGCGCGCTTGGTGCCATAATCCAAAACAAAAGCATGCTCGAAGACATCCATTACGAGCAATGGCACGCAGCCCGCCAAATGCCCACCATCATGTTCATTGATCCACGTATTCTCCAGCCGCTTCGAGGCGAAATCATACACCAATACCACCCAACCGATCCCGCGCATCGCACCCGTCGCTCGGAAATCCTTCTCCCAGGCCTCGGCACTTCCGAATTGCTTCACGACGATTTGATGAAGATCACTCCCTTCAGTATGCTTTTGCTCCTTGGTAAGGTTGGCAAAGTAGTATTCATGCAATCGCATTCCATTCCATTCCCACCCGAACCGTCGCTTCAACTCGGCATATTCCGGCGTCGCCAATTGGTCAGCCGCCCGCAATGCATCCAGTTTCTCTTCGAGCAAGTTGACATTCTTCACATACCCTTCATAAAGAGCGAAGTGATTGGTCAGCAGAGCCTCGCTAAAACCAGAGAGACCAATGAGACCACGAAAATCTTGTGCTTGATACATAATTTTTCTCTTAAATTTTCCCTACCAAGTCCAGGCCGGGTGTCAAAGTCTTCGCTCCCGGCTTCCAGTTGGCTGGACACACCTCTCCGCCATGTTCACGCACAAATTGCGCCGCCTCCAACTTACGCAAAAGCTCGTCCGCACTTCGCCCGATATTATTAGCGTGTACTTCATATGCTTGCAATACACCATCCGGATCGATAATAAATGTTCCGCGCCGCGCCATGCCTTCCTCTTCGATATAGACACCGAACTCACGGGTCAATTCACCAGTCGGATCGGCCACCATCGGGTACTGAACTTCTTTGATTGCCACCGAACTGTCGTGCCATGCCTTGTGTGTATACACCGTGTCCGTGCTGACCGACAATACTTCCGTATTCAACTTCTTGAGCTCTTCATAGCGTCGCGCCAAATCCTGCAGCTCTGTTGGACACACAAATGTAAAATCCGCCGGGTAGAAGAAGAGAACCAGCCACTTCCCTCGATAATCAGAGAGGTGCGTCTTCTTAATCTGCTCTTCATGAAACATCTCTATTTCGAAATCGGCAACCGCCTGACCGATGACCGGCATCCCTCCAAAAAACACTTCGCCAGATTGGCAACATCCTGATTGACACATAATCGTGAAGATAAAAAAATGAAAAATTTTGTTCGTCGTCCCTTCATAATAGTTACCCAAAAACCTCCTGTCAAATGCCCGCCGCCCAAGCGGAAATTATTCCTCGGATCTCTCATGTAGATGTATGAAGAAAATAAATATCACTACATATGGTAGGTATTCGTAAAAAACTCCCCCTATTTTTTTCAGTTGCCAAAACGCATTTTATCCGCTATACTACCAGTCTATGCTACCTCCAACTCACCTCCATCACACCGTTCGCCCTCACGAATCCGGCCTCCGCCTGGATACTTTGGTGCATCGTATTCTCCCGCAACTCCTCAAATGGCAATCATCAACGCCTGTTGACACCCCCTCACGCACCGTCATCAGCACCCTCATCCGAGAGCGTGACATCATCCTCAACCAAGCCCCGAGTAAACCCACTACTCTCGTCAAAGCCAACGATAGTATTGATATTTTTATTCCCGAACTCCAGGCGCCGACACTTGACCCACGACCCGACATTCCTGTTACTCTTATCTTTGAAAACGAGCATTTTCTGATTGTCGACAAGCCGGCTGGCATTCTCACGCATCCCACACCAACCAACGACTCCGATAGTGTCGCTCATTGGTTCGTTGGGAGATATCCACAACTTATCCACACTTCCCAACCAGAATTTCAATTAAAACCCGTAAACGGGGACGCCTTGCGACCTGGTATCGTTCACCGTCTTGATCGAGGCACCTCCGGTCTCCTGATTCTTGCCAAGTCACAAACCGCTTTCGAGGAATTCAAACACCTCTTCCAACAACATAAAATACACAAAACCTATCTCGCTATCGTCTCTGGACACCTCGCTCCAGCAAAAGGTACTGTCAGCACCTATCTCGCCAAATCCAAAGACGGCACCCACCAATCCGTCATCACTGAAAAAAACGAAACTCGTGGCACAGCTCGCAAAGCCATCACTCACTACCGAGTACTCCAGTCTCTCGAAGGCACCGACCTCGTCGAAGTCAAACCGAAAACCGGACGCACCCACCAGATTCGCGTCCATATGAATCACCTCGGTCACCCTATCATCGGCGATCCCCTCTATGGCACCAAGGTCACCAAAAAAGAAGCCAAGGACTATACTCGTCACCTCCTCCACGCCTCCCAACTTGATTTCACACTTTTCAAGGAAGTGTATCACTTCGAAAGCCCTACACCAAAAGAATTTTTAGGAGCAGCTAAATAACGCTTTGTTTTTTTTCAAAAATCCGCTGCCATTGACGGCGGGAGACTTTCCCGCTATAGTAAAGGAGATACAAAAAACATCCCTTTTCTGGGTGTTTTTCGATTTCTTTTCAGATAATTTCACTCGTGATTTTCTAAAGACATTTTTATGAATCAGAAGCTTATCGCCTTCAACCTCGCCGAGCGCCGCACCGATCTCCCCGAACTCCGGGCCGGTGATGTCGTCCGTATCAGTCGCAAGATCAAAGAAGGAGCCAAGGAGCGTATCCAGAACTTCGAGGGTATGGTGATTGCCCTCAAGGGTCATCAGAGCTCCTCACCGACCATCACCGTGCGCAAGGTGACCGCTGGCATCGGTGTCGAGCTTATCCTCCCGCTCAATTCACCACAGATCAGCTCCATCGAACTCGTCAAGCGTACTCGCGCCCGACGAGCCAAGCTCTACTTCACCCGTGATAAGTCCTCCAAAGTCATCGGTAAGAAATTGAAGGAAGTTTCCAAAACCCGTGGTGCCAGCAAAACAACTGTCGAGGCAGTTGCTGCTCCCGAGGTTATCGCTGAGCCAGTAGCAGAGGTCGCAACCGAAGCTGCAGAATAAAGAGGTCGTAAAACAAGGCTTGTCCAACCATAGACAAGCCTTGTTGGTATGGTACACTGAAACAGTACTCGAACATCGGTAAAACTTACGTGTTTGAGTGAAGTTCGCGAAAAACGCGAGGAACGGAGTAAACCGTAGTATAACTACGGTGTCGAGTACCGGAGCGTTTGACAAAGAAATTTGCCAAACACGTAAGTTTTACAAAAGGGGATATGGTGGAATTGGTATACACACACGCTTGAGGTGCGTGACCTTTATGGTATGAGGGTTCGAGTCCCTCTATCCCCACACTGTGGATAGTTATGGTTTTAGGGCGCGCTTAGCTCAGTTGGTTAGAGCGCCTCGTTTACACCGAGGAGGTCGTAGGTTCGAGTCCCACAGCGCGCACTAGGTGTAAATTAAAAAAGAAAAGCCGAGGTAGCTCAGTGGTAGAGCAGAAGACTGAAAATCTTCGTGTCGGAAGTTCGATTCTTCTCCTCGGCACACCAGAGAATACATGAGGACCATAGCTCAGTTGGTTAGAGCAGTGAGCTTATATCTCACCGGTCGCAGGTTCGAATCCTGCTGGTCCTACAGTAGACAAAAAAAGAATTCTCTTCTACAATAGAAAAGTTGAAACTTTGTGAGAATGAAAGCGGGTATCGTATAGCGGCTATTATGAGTCCTTGCCAAGGACTAGATAGGGGTTCGACTCCCCTTACCCGCTCACCTATAAAAAACAAGGCTCTACATGGCCTTGTTTTTTGTTACTAAGCACACTTTGGTATCAATTAAATATCTAGACTAAGACCACACTTACTGTTAATGTTGAAGTACCTATTGAAATGAATTAATTTTTAAAAAACATAAAGATGTCTCTTGTTTTTGGACTTTGCCTGTCGAAAAAAATATATCTTGTTTCGGATAGTAGACTGTCTAATGAGGACGGTTCTTTTAGGGATGATTTTGCAAAATGGTTAAATCTAAACGCTCACTTATCTGTTGTAGTGGCAGGTAGCGCACATCAAGCATGTTGGTTATTGAGAAAAATAAGACAAGAAACCAAGGAGGACTGGCTATTTGCAGACCTAGAGGGGTATCTACAAAAAAATATTCATAACTTATCAGATCAATATTATGCTGAAACTGGTCGTATTTCCAATAGGGTGGGCATGATTTTTGGAGGATTTGATAAAGATAAAAAACTTACAGTTGATGCGGTGAGATTAGGTGAGATTATGTCGTCACCTGTTAGAGATGCTGGCGAAGGAGTGCGGGTCATGCAAACTGTTGATTTACAAATCAGAGAAGCTCTCGCAAGGAAGATGCTTGAATATATGGCAAAAGGAAAAAATGTTGGCTCAGGAGATATTATAGAAATAGATAGCCCAAAGCCCAGACTCATAGCCATTACTATTAAAGCAACAAATAAGGGCTCGGAAGTAATTTTTGATAATGCTGAATGCTATGATTTTCTAGTTTTTAATCCTAAATATAAGACCAAAAAAATAGTACTTCCTGATCTGTTATTTGGAAAACTTGATTATAGGGACAAATCCCAGAAAACAGAAGAAAGCACCCTTTATCAGGATCAGGGCTACATTCTCACTTATGTGTATAGATTACTTAAAGAAAGAGGTTGGCCAACTGTTGGTGGTCAAATAATACCACTAGTAATGACACCTGCATTTTCAGGCTTTGCAATGGCCGAGCATATCTATACGCCTCGAGGAGGAGGAAATTCTATTCGTGGCGGAATCATATCTATTAATGGGCGTATGCATTATTATGACGAAAATCATATCTTGAAACCATTTGAATTTGTTTATGACTTTATAAAAAACATGGATGCAAAGGGAGACGCTAAGATTTAGGCTCTATGCAAGGCTTTTATCCATAAAGCCGGTTCAGCCATCAAAAAACGCCTTTAACTGCGCAATTAAATTATGGTTGATACTATTATTATTTAACGCAAATTTATCTCGCTCCTTGGGTCTAAGCAAAGCAATCCGTCATAAATACAGTCCGAACGGCGTACACTTCCCCGGTCACAAGTACAGAAGCAGCTCCGAAACGAATCTCGACCAAGAATTACTCTCGTACTTTTATAGTACACATAAAAACAACCCCGATGTGAGGTTGTTTTTATAACGCCTATCGCGTACGATCTTTTTCAGGAATCTATCTCCTGCTAGTTATTGTCATCCTCTTCATCTGCTTTTTGAGCTTCGCGCTCTGCTAATTTCTTGGCTTTTTCGGCCATTTTCTCAGCGAGATGGGCTTGCCGCTCAGCCATCTTTTCTTCAAGATGAGCCTTTCTTTCTGCTAAGCGCATTTCCATTTTTTTCTGTCGCTCTGCTATCTTCTTAGCTCGCTCTGCCTTTTTCTCAGCGAGATGGGCTTGCCGCTCTGCCAGCTTTTCTTCAAGATGAGCTGTGCGCTCGGCTAATTTCTTGGCTTTTTCGGCCATTTTCTCAGCGAGATGGGCTTGCCGCTCAGCCATCTTTTCTTCAAGATGAGCCTTTCTTTCTGCTAAGCGCATTTCCATTTTTTTCTGTCGCTCTGCTATCTTCTTAGCTCGCTCTGCCTTTTTCTCAGCGAGGTGAGCTTGTCGCTCAGCCAGCTTATCCTCATGAGTATTGCTTGTCTTAGCGCCATCACCTGATCCACTCTGAGCATTGACGCTCGGAACATATACGATTGATGCCAAACCAAACACCATCACAGCGACCGCTAAGCTATTTTTCGTAAATATCATACGTTTATTTTTTATATTTATACTTATTATTGTGTTCGACCGAGACATTCAAATATATCTCTCCGTATAGAATACCATATTTATTCTATAATCAAAACCCAAAAAATAACTCCTGCGGGAGTTGCTTCCATCTCTTAGGACTTACACATTCGGAGAGTAGCGGTGAGCTCAAACTAAAAACCATCCATGTCCAAACCCTCGATAGCAGTAGTACCAAACTAATTGCCGAAGCCGCTTCCTATCGGGCTGTTTTTGTTTTCAAGTAACTCACTTCGTTACTGCACATAAAAAGCTGGGATGACTTTTCCAGAAACTATGCTATACTATACAGCACTAAGAGCCGCTTTCAGAGTAAGAAACAACTATGTCTCTCTCAACGAAGCACAAAATAATTCTCTTCTCCCTTTCAATTCTCCTTCTCCTTACTCTTGTTGGATGGAGCGTTTTCAAGTGGCGTCAATCTCCGCCAAAACCAGCATCAACACTAATACCAGCAGCAGACACAGCTACATTCGCGACGAGCTTCCCCGCTCGAGTTTCTCACAAGCAAAATCTCGCACCACCTGATATGAAACGGATGAAAACCCAGGGCTGTGTGGCTGATGGATTTCTCTCCGATTATGGTGGCAATATGAAGAGCAATATCAAGATGATCAACCGCTCTGATTGCTATTATCTGCACCGCGCTCTCGAAACGTGGCTCAATCCGCCTGACTTTGAACTGGCCCAAAAAATTAAAAGTCAGGTAACGCGAAAAGATATTGTGTACGGGATGTTTATCGCCGAGGCGATCAATATCAGAGAGGGCTACCGCTATGAGCCTGAGCAGCGTGATTTCAATTTCAGATCAATGTGTCGTGAAGGGAGTCAAAATAAATGGGGCGAGGGCACCTGCCAACCTTCATTTGAGAAAAAGGAGTATATGCTCTATATCGAAACCATCACCAAACAGGCCATCGATATGGGCATTCAGAGTTTTCTCTTCGGGCAAATCTACCTTCAGGACGATAATGATCCCGATCGCTCGCTCCTCAACACGGTCATCACCAATATGCGCAACTACGCCACCTCCCAAGGAGTCGCTATCGTCATCGGCGCTCAAACCAACGATATCGCAGACGAGAGCTACCTTCGGCTCTTTGACTTCATCGAGGGCGGGGTCGGACTCCACAGCGACGGCACTATCGAGGATGGCGCCTGCTTCTCCCGCTGGTGGAAAAAGCCAGGTGACTGGTGTTGGGCACTCCTCTGGAATGATCAATTCGCTTCCAAAGCCAACAATGTCTTCATTCATCTCGACTGGAGTGGTCGCTTGGGTGATGATATGAGCACCTTTGCTCGTATGTCAGCACCCGACCGAGCCAAGACCCTGCGAACCCTCCATCACTTCTTCCTCAAGAAAAATATTGGCTTTCTCCCTCCGCTTATGGCTCGTCTCCCGAAGGACAATGGCGGCTGCATTGGGCCAAAAGAACGCTTTTATACAGCCGATATGAAGTATTCTTGCCAAGATGAAGACACCATCAATGCCATACTCAAAGGCGCTCGGTAGCCAGCGCCCTTGCTCATTTCCCCATCAAAAACACCCCTAAAAATGAGGTGTTTTTGCTTCTATTGAGCCATACAATAGTCTCTCGGCCTTGACTTTTTTCCCTCGGCATGCTATAGTGTTCAGTTAGCCTCGAGAGCTTTAAACAGCTCCTCGCCAGAGCCAAGCTAACCCAAGTCCTTCTAAAACTTTGGTTAAGATTCTAAAGATACTCTATGTCTTTGAGTATTGTTACTTCTTCGCTCGGTCTGTCAGCGATGCTCCTCGGAGCCTCCCCAGCCCCTGTGGAAACAAACGATGCCCAAACAAACACTCAAATCAATATCAATACCAGCGCCTCTTTTGACTCTTCTCTGAGTCTCGATGCCCTGAAAAAAACGAACGAACTCGAACAAATTCATCAAAAACTTATTGCTCTTGAACAAGAAAAGGTTAGCAAAAAGCTTACTCTTTGGAAAGGAAAACAGAGTTCGCTGTGGAAGAGCCTCCCTCAAGGAAAGTTCGTCATCAACGCCTCAGCCTATACCGCTGCAGCCGATGAATGTGGTAAGAGCGATGGAATAACCGCTTCTGGTCTCAAAGTGACCGAGCATCGTACTCTCGCCTGTCCTCCTAACTTCCCTTTCGGTGCCAAAATTCACATCGAAAATATGGGTGACTATACCTGTGAAGATCGTGGTGGTGCCATCAAGGACAACCACATCGACATCTATATGCAGACCAAAACCGAAGCTTTTGCTTTTGGACGACGCCAACTCATGGCGGAGGTCATCCAATAAGTAGTAAAAAATACCCCTTCTGGGGGTATTTTTTTATTGAAGTCGGTTTGACGCTTCATACTCGCTTTGATACACTTCAAACAGTGTTTACAGTGAGATTGGTCGCGTGGCCGAGTGGTTAGGCACGGGTCTGCAA
>JBAWZR010000020.1:0-15726 GCA_037142915.1 Candidatus Moraniibacteriota bacterium | reverse complement strand
CCAATCGAGCTCGGCAATAGCTGGTTCTCTCCGAAATAGCTTGAGGGCTAGCGTCTTGACATTACACGTGAGGGGTAGAGCTACTGGATGAGAATTCGCCGCAAGGTAGGGTTTTCAACCAAACTCCGAATACTCATCGTGCGTACCAAGGCAGTCAGAAATACGGGGCTAAGCTCGTATTTCAAAAGGGAAACAGCCCAGATCGTAATCTAAGGTCCCCAAATTCATATTAAGTGGACAAGGAGGTGAAGTTTCTCAGACACTTAGGAGGTTGGCTTAGAAGCAGCCATCCTTTAAAGAGTGCGTAATAGCTCACTAATCTAGAGACTTCGCGCCGACAATGTAACGGGGCTAAATATGATACCGAAGATACGGACTTGCGAATTTATTCGTGAGTGGTAGGAGAGTGTTCCCTGTGCGCAGAAGCCAAAGGCGCGAGCCATGGTGGAGCGCAGGGAAGTAAGAATGCAGGCATGAGTAACCGCAATAAGAGTTAAATCCTCTTACACCGAAAGTACAAGGTTTCCTGGGCAATGGTGATCATCCCAGGGTTAGGCGGCCCTAAGGCGAGGCCGAAAGGCGTAGTCGATGGCCAGACGGTTAATATTCCGTCCCTACGATATGATTCGATGGAGTGACGCATTCTAGTATATTTCGCATCTTATTGGATTGATGTTCTTTGCGTAAGGATGTCTCTTTGGCAAATCCGGGAGGCAATAGTCCAAGCGTTGAGAGGATCGTAAGTTTCATTGAGGAAAAGATTTTGATTTTGTGTTTCAGAACGTAGTTTAACGGTAGAACGACACTCTAGGGGAGTGAAGGCTATAGGGTTCAACTCCCGTCGTCCTGACCACGCACATAAATTTAAAATTCTTCGCAGATAAAAGCCAAAAAAATTGACTTTTATCTCTTCAATGAAACTTACGAAACGAGATAAAGCAGGGTGCCAGGAAAAGCTTCTAAGGTTCGTCATATCGTATCCGTACCGCAAACCGACACAGGTGTACTGGTCGAGTAGACCAAGGTGAACGGGCGATTCTTCGTTAAGGAATTCGGCAAAAAAGCTAGACGTAAGTTCGCAACATGTCTTCCCGGCCTCAATTTTGGCTCGTGAGAAATGATTAATTGTATAAGCTCACAGACTTTTCTGTTTGAAGGCAAGCGCAAGCTTCCAGGATAATTGAATTTTTCAATTCCTTTGCAATAACACTTCTCACCCCAAATCTCTCTTTTACAATGTAAAAGGGAGCCAAAATTGAGGTCGGGCGCAGCGAAAGTTTCCCAATCGACTGTTTACCAAAAACACAGCTCTCTGCAAACCCGCAAGGGGAAGTATAGGGGGTGACGCCTGACCAGTGCTGGAACGTTAACGGGAGCGGTGCAAGCCAATCCCCGAAGCGCCAGTGAACGTCGGCGATAACTATAATCGTCCTAAGGTAGCGAAATTCCTTGTCAGGTAAATTCTGACCCGCATCAAAGGCGTAACGAGTTGGGAACTGTCTCAACGAAGATCCCGGTGAAATCGCAATAACAGTGAAGATGCTGTTACCCTGCAGTTAGACGAAAAGACCCCGTGGAGCTTTACTATAACTTGGTATTGACTGGAAGTGTACGCTGCCGAGCATAGGTGGGAGACTTTGAAGTCCTGATTTCGGTCGGGATGGAGTCACAAATGGAATACCACCCTGCGTTCGTTTTCATTCTAACCTGCAACCATTATCTGGTTGGGGGACAGTGCCTGGTGGGTAGTTTGACTGGGGCGGTCGCCTCCTAAAATGCAACGGAGGCGCTTACTAAGGTTGGTTAGATCCGGATGGAAATCGGATCGATAGTGCAAACGCATAAACCAGCTTTACTGAAAGACCCATAAGTCGATCAGTCACGAAAGTGGAAGTTAGTGAACCGACCATCACTCGTAGGAGTGTGGAAGATCATCAGATAAAAGTTACCCCGGGGATAACAGGCTGATCCTGCCCAAGAGTCCATATCGACGGCAGGGTTTGGCACCTCGATGTCGGCTCATCGCATCCTGGGGCTGAAGAAGGTCCCAAGGGTTTGGCTGTTCGCCAATTAAAGCGGTACGCGAGCTGGGTTCAAACCGTCGTGAGACAGGTTGGTCTCCTGTCTACTGTGGGCGTCGTTGCTTGAAGGGCTTCTTTCCTAGTACGAGAGGACCGGAAAGAACGAACCTCTGGTGTATCGGCTGTCCTGCCAAGGGCATTGTCGAGTAGCTATGTTCGGATCGGATAACCGCTGAAAGCATCTAAGCGGGAAGCCGACCCTAAGATAAGGCAACGGAATACTTCGGTATTCCAAAATATCCTGAGAGACGATCAGGTTGATAGGCTGTAGGTGTAAGCCCTGTGAGGGGTTGAGCCGAGCAGTACTAATATATTTGAACAACTGCTTGTTTCTTTTCTACGGTTAGCAAGAAAGAATTGCTAAAAAAGTTTGTCTTTTGTTGTGTGTTTTTGAAGTCAAGAAAATCTTTCAGTTCATTGTAGCTGGTGCTTTTAACGGAACGGGTACACCTCTTCCCATTCCGAACAGAGCCGTTAAGCGTTCCCGTGCCGATGGTAGCCTCCGGGCAAGAGTAGGTCAGTGCCAGCTACAATGAACTGAAAGACAAGCGCCGATGGTAACGTTTTGTCCGGGGGACAAAGCGTGGGCAAGTTGAGTGCCAAGAACCTTGGTTTCAAAACACAAACCCCTTCTGTAGTATTATTTTCAACCCAGCCTCTCGAGAGAGGCTGGGTTTTGTGTTGATTATTATTTGATATTTGCTTCAAAATATGCTATCATATAGCTATGAATACCACCTCGCCTCTCTCAAAAATCAGCTTATTTTGGGATGTTGACCGCGCAACATTGGATGTGGAGCAACATCAAAAATTTATCATTGAACGCATTCTCTCTCGAGGAGATGTGGCTGATTTTATGTGGGCGCGCGAACAGTATGGCGTTGCCGCATTAAAAGATTCGTTTCTTCAAGCGCGTACGTTGAACCCCAAAGCAGTTTCTTTTTGGTCGAATTATTTTCATATTGATCCATCGTTATGCACCCAGAAACCCTCTCTCCTCAAACGGGACGCGTTTTGGCAACGCTCAGCCAGCAAGCTTCCGTAAAGCCATTTTATTTGGCAGGTGGTACGGCATTGGCGCTTCAACTCGGTCATCGCGAGTCGGTTGATTTGGATTTTTTTCAAGCGAAAGATTTTTCTCTCGGTGAAATGAAACAATCACTTTCACAATTGGGAAAGTACACGCTTACCAACGAAGAGTCTGGCACGATTGACGGCGTTCTCGATGAAGTGAAGGTGACTTTTTTGCGGTACGAGTATCCGCTTCTTTTTCCTCTGATTGATTTTCAAGGAATCTCGGTGGCAGATATGCGAGACATCGCCTGCATGAAGCTCGACACGGTGTCGGCGCGAGGCAGCCGTAAGGATTTTGTCGATATATTTTTTCTCCTCAAGCAGATGCCTCTTGTAGAAGTGTTTGAGCTTTTTGAGAAAAAATATCAAGGTATTCAGTATAATCGACTGCATTTATTGAAAAGTCTGACCTATTTTGTTGATGCCGAGGAAGATCCGATGCCAAAAATGTTGATGGATTTTTCGTGGGAAGAACTCAAAGAAACGCTTGTCCGAGAAACAACGCTTTTGCTTCAGTAGGTGGGAAGCAGAATAACCGCCCTCGCAAGGGGTGGTTTTTAGCTGTCTCGGATTCTGAAGCTTTTAGAGACGCAAAATCTTGCGTCTCTACTGGTCTCAGACGATGAGTGGGATTTTGTGCTATACTGGAGATATTATTTCGAGATATTTTTATTTATGGGACATTCACAGCGGATAAAGAAACGGTTGATTATTTTTGTCGTGTATGTCGCTTTGATTTCGGTGATTGCGTGGGCCTGGACATGGTTGTTCCGGCCGGCACCCACCTGTTTTGATCAGATCCAAAACCAGAACGAGACGCAGGTGGATTGTGGTGGTGTGTGTGGGTTGTGTCAGGCGACCTACAAAGCACCGAATGAAATCGAGATCAAATCGACCCAGCTGGTGTATGGCGGCGTGAACGCGTATGACGTGATGGCGCAGATTTTCAATCCGAACGCCGAGGATGGTGCATCGAATTTTGATTATACATTTGAGCTCAAGGATGACCAAGGGCGGATTATTGCTACTCGGTCGGGGCATGAGTTTATTTTGCCTGGAGAAACGAAATACATTCTCGAAACACAGCTAGAAAGCCAGACGATTCCCAAATCAATCGTGTTGCAATTGAATAATCCCACATGGAAGCATTTCGTTGGCGGATATCAGGAGAAACCAGCACTTAATGTCTATTCCAAACACTATGAGCGGATTGCTGATGGTGTCGGGTTCGGTGTCGCGACTGGTCTTATGGTCAATGAGAGCCCGTTTGATTTCGTGAATGTCAAAATAAAAGTGCTGTTATTCGATTCTACCGACAAGCCGATCGCGGTCAACTCGACCGAGGTTCAGACCGTGCTTGCAGGTGAAAGTCGGGACTTCCGTCTCGTGTGGCCGACGGCTTTTCCGGGTGAGGCCGCGCGGATGGAGACTGAGGCTGAGGCGGATGTGTACCATTCGGATAACTTCGTGAAAAAATACTTCCCGAATTCGCAGTTTTAAGAAAGGAGTATGTTGCGAAAATTGTGGCAATTAGATTGGGTGCTTATCGTCGCCACATTTCTTTTGATAGGGGTGGGGCTGTTGTCCTTGTATGGTATTTCATCGACCGGTTGGCAGGGTGGAGGATTTTTCATCCGACAAGCTGGATTTGCCCTGATCGGGTGTTTCGGATTGTTTTTGTTTTTCTTCGCTGATTATCGGCATATCGCTCGACTCAGCACGCCGTTGTATTTCGTCACTTTGGGAGTGTTGCTGGCCGTGTTGCTGTTCGGGGTGACGGTTCGAGGGACTCTTGGTTGGATCAATTTTGGTATGTTCAAAATCCAGCCGGTTGAGGGAGTGAAAGTGATTTTGGTGATATTTCTTGCTCGTTTTATCGCCAAAAAACAGACTGAGCTCGGCGCGTTGGTGCGAATGATCGCTTCGATGATCCTCGCAGGAGCTTTTGTTTTACTTGTTCTTCTTCAGCCTGATCTTGGGAGCGCCCTGGTACTCATCGGGATATGGATAGGGATGATACTGGTCGCTGGTCTTCGTTTTACCCATATACTTCTCCTGGTGGCGTTGGGTGTGGCGGTGGCGACGACGAGTTGGTTGTTTCTCCAACCATACCAAAAAGACCGTATTGTGAATGTTTTTACTCCGAAGGCTGACAGTCGAGGGAGTGGATACAATGTGTTGCAGGCAACGGTCTCAATTGGTTCTGGTGGATTGACCGGCAAAGGAATCGGACACGGCTCGCAAGCGCAACTCAACTTCCTTCCTGAAAAGCATACCGATTTTATTTTTTCCACGATTTCCGAGGAACTTGGTTTGCTTGGGGCAGGGTTCGTCATCCTCGTGTATGGTGTGTTGTTGTTTCGTATCTGGCATATTGGGATGGGCGCGCGCGATAATTTTGGGTATCTTGCCTGTGCGGGAGTGATGATATTTCTTCTTATCCAGATTACGGTGAATATCGGGATGAATGCGGGCGTACTACCGGTGACGGGTATCCCTTTGCCATTGATTAGTTATGGCGGCAGCTCGCTCGTCGCTACGATGTGCGCCCTCGGGCTCATTTTGAACATCGGTCAGAAAAGTCGTGAAGCATCAATTTCAGGTTTGTGATATACTAAAAACAAGTATTACTTTTTCTGTAAATTCATTATTTATGTCAACAAAAAAAATATTGATTATAGAAGATGAACAGTCTCTTGCGCATGCACTTGAGTTGAAGCTTACTCATTCCGGTTTTGAGGTACGAACAGCGCTTGATGGCATTTCCGGATTGGAATTATCAGACAAAGAGACATTTGATCTCATTTTGCTTGATCTCATTATGCCAAAGATGAATGGCTACGAAGTTTTGGCTCAGCTTAAGGAGAAACAAAACAAGACACCGGTCATCGTTCTGACCAACTTAGGACAAGATGAGGACAAGACTCGCGTGGAGAGTTTGGGTGTAATTGGCTTTTTCGTGAAATCAAATACACCGCTGGCGGAAATCGTCGAATACATAGAGAAGTTTTTTAGTAAATAGTAGGCTTTATGGCCATCAATGAAACAAAAATAAAAGCGATTCTCGGGGACTATCTGGGTGAGGAAGACCTACGGCAGGCGACGGTACAAAGTCAGGAACAACACATCTCCTTGATGGAGTATCTTTTCAATGAGAAAGCGTTGGCGAAGGATCTGTTGGGGCAGGTGTGGGCGGAATATTTCGGATTGCCCTACACCGATCTGAATACGCATTTTCCTTCCCGCGAGCAACGGGAACGGATTCCGATAAAAATCGCTCAGAAGTTTCGGATCGTGTTTTGCGGTGAGACAGCGGCGGGTGTCACCATCGCCACGGATAGTCCGGAACGGTTCGGGTCGGAGGTGGTTCTGAGGGAATTGTTTCCGAAAGCTAAGGCAATCAATCTGTCTTTTTCATTGTCAGAGGATATTGACGAGGTACTGCGACAGTATCGAAAACCACTCGAAACACGATTTTCTCAGATTATTCAGAAACAACAGCATATCGCGCCGGAAATTCTTGATGAAATTTTTTCGGACGCGCTCGGATACAAGGCTTCCGACATTCATTTTGAGCCGACACTGCAGGAGGTGGTTGTGCGGTTCCGGGTAGATGGCATTTTACAAGAGGCAGGCAGGCTGCCGAGAGAATATTATGAAAACATTTTGAACCGCGTGAAGGTACAGAGTCGATTACGGATTGACGAACATTTTGCGGCACAGGATGGAGCACTTCACTACGAGAAAGACGGCCAAGTCGTTGATATCCGGACATCGATTGTGCCGACAGTTGAAGGCGAGAAGATCGTACTTCGGATTTTGGCTTCATATGTGAGGTATCTCTCGCTGGAGTCATTAGGTGTTTCCGAATCCAACCGCATTATTTTTGAGGAAGCGATTCATAAACCGTTTGGTATGGTATTGGTAACGGGGCCGACAGGGAGTGGCAAGACGACTACGCTCTACACTCTTTTGAAAATGATCAATCATCCCGAAGTGAATATTACGACGATCGAAGATCCTGTAGAGTATCGTGTTGAGGGAGCGAACCAGATTCAAGTGAATGAAGAGACGAATCTCACTTTTTCCCAAGGATTACGTTCCATTGTCCGTCAGGATCCGGATATCATTTTGGTGGGAGAGATCCGCGATCGAGAAACTGCTGAAATCTCGGTGAATGCCGCATTGACGGGGCATTTACTTCTTTCAACTTTTCACGCTAATGATGCATCGACAGCTTTGCCTCGATTGTTCGAGATGGGAATCGAACCATTTCTTTTGGCCTCCACGATCAATGTTATCGTGGCCCAACGGTTGGCGCGGAGAATCTGCGAACACTGTCGGACGAGCGTGATGCTCTCCGATCGGCCAGATCTCGTTCGTGAGCGGGCGGTTTTTGAGTCGGTTTTCAATAAGGAGAGTCCGTTGGTTTTCTATGGCAAAGGTTGCGAGGCGTGTAGTTACAGCGGCTATAAGGGACGGATCGCCCTATTCGAGTGTCTTCGGATGACGCCGGAGATGCAGATCCTGTTATTACGATCGCCTTCGAAGCGAGAAATCTGGCAACTAGCCGAACAAGAAGGAACAGAATCTCTTTTTGTGGATGGTATGAAGAAAGTGAAAGAGGGACTGACCACAATAGAAGAAGTGTTACGGGTGGTTGAAATCCCGGAGCATTTCCGTCACTAAATGATCGCAATTATGTATGGCGGAATCTTCATCTGAAAAAACAGCTTTCTCGAGTTTTGGTCTCGCATCTCAACGGGACGCTTTCGTCGAGAATCTGAGCACATTAGTGGCTTCCGGTATGGGAGTGGCCGAAGCGATTGCTGTATTGAAAACGGAAATCCTTTCCTCGAGGATGCGGCGATCGGTTGATTCTATGTATAGTGATATTGAGTCGGGGTTTCCTTTGTGGCGAGTCTTCGAGCGCGCCCGGTTTTTCCCCTCACACATCATCTCTCTGATACGGGTCGGAGAAGAATCGGGGAAGTTGTCGGAAAATTTGCAAATGATTAGCTCGCAACAGCAGAAGGAGCGCGAATTTCGGTCGAAGATGCGCTCGGCGATGATGTATCCGTTCTTCGTGTTGGGATTGACGGGCGTGATTGGTATCGGTATTGCCTGGTTTATTTTGCCAAAACTGGCAATCGTTTTTTCTCAATTGCATGTGGCGCTTCCACCCATCACGCGAGCGCTGATTGTTTCAGGAGAGTTTCTGCAAGCGTATGGCACTGTTGCCGTTCCAATTGTCATCGGAGTAATTATTGTTTTCATATTTTTCTTGTTTTTTTTCTCCAGAACGAAGCAAATCGGACAATCCATACTCTTTTCTTTTCCTGGTATACGCACTTTGCTTCAGGAGGCGGAGTTGGCACGGATGAGTTATATTATTGGAACTTTGTTACAGTCGGGTATTCCGGTGACACAGACGATGCTCTCACTGGCGCAGTCGACGACTTTTCCTCGGTACGCCCGGTTTTATTCTGCTCTAGCAGAGAGTATCGAGGAGGGAAATTCATTTCAACGGAGTTTTTCCGAATATCCGCAGTCGAAAAAACTTTTCCCAGCCGGTTTTCAGCAGCTGATTGGAGTGGCCGAAAAAACAGGGACGCTACCGGATGCATTTTTGAAAATGAGTCGTTTGTACGAAGGGAAGACGGAAATGAATATGAAGAACCTTTCGGTTATTTTGGAGCCAGTACTTTTGGTGGTCGTGTGGTTGGGTGTGGTGGGCGTGGCATTGGCGGTTATACTCCCTATCTATAGTCTCATTGGCAATCTGAATGTGCAGTAACGTATGGCGCGATTTTTTTTTCAAAAAGGATTTACGCTTCTTGAAATGCTGCTTTCGGTTGCATTGATGGGAGCGTTGGCGGGACTTTCTCTCCCGGTATACCAGTCGTTTCAGGTGCGTAACGATCTCGATATCGCGGCGACTACTTTGGCGCAGAGCATCCGTCGTGCCGAAGTTTTATCTCAGGGGTCGGCAGGTGATACGACTTGGGGAGTGGCAATCCAGAGTGGGAGCATTGTGATATTTCAAGGGGCGTCCTATGCGGTTCGTGACGTGACGTGGGATGAGGTTTTTTCCGTTCCGACGAGCATCACTGTGACTGGTGCCAGTGAAATCATCTTTGCTAAGGTGACGGGACTGCCAACTACGACGCCAACCATTACTCTTTCAACACCGATCAATGAAACACGAACACTGACGATTAACACCTATGGTACAGTACTCTATTAGGAGTCATTTTTTGAAACGAGGATTCTCGACGGTTGAAGCTTTACTGGCAGTGGCAGTTTTTTCTTTGCTAATCACGGCGTTTTCTGGTGCGTATCTCTATGGTGAAGAATCGACGATGCTCGCGGGCAATCGGGCACGAGCGGTCTTGTTGGCCGAGGAGGGGCTGGAGGCGGTGCGCAATATCCGTGATGCGGGGTTTGCCAATCTTTCCGACGGGACATTCGGGTTGGCGACGACGGGCAACCAGTGGTCGCTCTCCGGCGCATCTGATGTGAACGATATTTTCACACGCACGGTCACCGTGGCGACGGTTAACACGAAACGCAAGCAGGTGACGAGTGCGGTAGCCTGGCAAGAGAATGCCCAGCGAAGCGACTCTCTAACGTTGACTACGTATCTCAGCAATTGGATCGCGTCCGGTGGATTGGGCAATTGGGCGAGTCCGACACAAGTTGGGTTGCTCGATATGACCGGGACGAGTGATGGCCTCAAGATCGCCATCTCCGGTAATTATGCGTATGTGATTCGCAATGTCAGTGGGTCACAGAATTTTGTCGTGGTCGATATTTCCACACCGACTGCACCGGCAGTGGTCGGTTCGTTGACTCTGACCGGGACACCGGTCAAAATCGCCGTCTCGGGCAATTACGCCTATGTGACGAATACCGCGACGAACGGAGAACTGCAGATCATCAATGTGACAACACCGGCTTCACCCGCTCTTGTCGGTACATATAATTCGCCGGCAGTGGCTTCGGGGCGGGGCATCGCCGTCTCCGGCACGGTCGCCTATCTGGGCGTGACGACGACTGCGGCCAATGAGTTTTATGCAGTCAATGTGAGTAATCCCGCATCACCAGTTTTATTGGGCTCGTTGAAATTGAGCGGGAGCGTTTTGGATATCGCCGTGTCCGGAAATTATGCCTATATCGCGTCGAGTCATAATTCGCAGGAATTGCAAATAGTGAGTATTGCTGCGCCGTCTTCACCGACATTGACGGGATCGTTTAATCTTTCCACGAATACCGATGCCTTGGCTATCGATGTCATAGGGACGGTCGTGTATATCGCACAGGGAACGTCGGGGAATATTCTGTATACGATGAATGTCGCGACGCCGAGCTCGCCGACGCAACTCGGATCGGTGACGGTGGCGACGAGCGCGATCAATGATATCGATGTCGATCCTTCGGGGACATACGCTTTTTTGGCGACAGCGAACAATACGGGGGAATTGAGAATCGTCAATGTTTCCACACCGAGCTCGCCGACCAATGCGGGGAGTATGGATGTGGCGGGTGCCAGTGTCTTGAATGGCGTCGCGTACCAACAAACGCAAGATCGGGTGTATACGGTGGGCAATGCCGATGCTCAAGAACTAACAGTGTTTGCCCCGCAATAATATTATGATTGTACATAACAAAAAATCCGGATTTACCATCCTCGAACTCCTCCTCTATGTGAGTATCGCTTCGATCATGTTCGTGGCGATAACGGTGTTCATCGCGACTCTCTTGGAATCGCGGGTAAAAAACCAGACCATCGCGGAGGTCGAGCAACAAGGCCTGTTCGCCGCGCAGATGATGACTCGCATTATACGCAATGCCGATACCTTGAGTACACCGACGATCGGTACGACGGGAACATCGGCGACGCTAACCGTTATCGATGGCGCGAAAAGTCCGACGGTGTTCGATCTCTCCGGTGGCGTAATCCGTATCAAGGAGGGAGCTGGCAGTGCGACCGCGTTGACGAATAGTCGCGTGACTGTTTCCGGACTGTCGTTCCAAAATCTCTCGCGAGCCGGCACACAGGGGACACTGCGCATCCAGTACACGGTGACCTCCAATAATCCGAGCGGTCGGTTCGAATATCAGTTCCAGAAAACATTCATCACGACGGCCACGCTGCGTCAACCATAAATATTTTTTTGTATGTTTTTCAATCGATGGTATACTCAGAAGGAAGATGGTTATGTCGTATTGCTCGGTGTGTTGATCGTGGGCGCGATCGGGATTTCCGTGATGCTCTCCCTGCTCCTGCTCGGACTCGGTTCATCCCGGACGAGTTTTGCGGAAGAGCAATCCTTCCAAGCGAAGGCTCTGGCCAATGCCTGCGCGGAGGAGGGGTTGCAGCAGATCCGTGACACGACGAGTTACACGGGCTCGGGCGGTCTGACGATCGGACAGGGGGCGTGCACCTACGCGGTGACGAGCCAGGGCGGTTCCAATCGCACGGTCGCGGCGACGGGGACGGTCGGGACGATGACACGCCGGGTGACGGTGATCATCAATGCCATCACGCCGCTTATCACGGCTACTTCTTGGCAGGAAGTTTGAATAACACGATACATGCGTGGAAATAAAGTGAGAGAATTATTTCTAGGCATGTGCTGTGTAAAAAAATAAATAATTTATAAGAAAAACAATATGCAAAAAGCAATTGTGTGCGGTGGGCGGAAACAGTGGGGCTTCACCCTGTTGGAAATCCTCCTGGTAGTGGCGGCGATCGGCATCCTGGCGGGCATCGTCATCGTGGCGTTGAACCCGACCAAACAGTTGGGCGTGACGCGCAATGCCCAGCGGCAGTCCAATGTGAACACGATTTTGAATGCGGTGTACCAATACTCGATCGACAATGGCGGACTCCCCGCATCTATCTCGAGTTCGGCGACCGAAATCTGCAAGTCCGGTATTGCTCCGGCCACGTGCACGAGCGCGAGCTTCATTGATTTGAGCGTGTTGACTTTGAATGAGAAATATATCACCGCGGTGCCGACCGATCCGACGGGATCGAGCACCAATGGCACGGGCTATACTATCGTGAAATCAGCCAACAATCGCGTGACGGTGGCCGCGCCGAGCGCCGAGCAAAGCGCTACTATTAGTGTTACCCGATAAATATATAATAAAAAATAAAGCAGTATGAAAAACAAAAAATATTCTATGAAAAAAGGTTTTACATTACTAGAGATTCTCCTCGTGGTAGCGGCAATCGGTATCTTGGCAGGTATCGTCATAGTAGCAATTAATCCCAATAAACAGTTGGGCGCGACGCGTGATGCTCAACGACAGTCCAATGTGAATACGATTCTGAATGCAGTGTATCAGTATGCTATCGACAATAACGGCACAATTCCTGCGAGCATCACGACGACTTCGACCGCTATCTGTAAAACCGGTGGAACCTGTACGGGATTGGTTGACCTCGGTGTGTTGACGGCGAGCGAAAAATACATCACCGCCATCCCGGCCGATCCAACCAGCTCGACAGCCAATAGTAGTGGGTACAATATCCTCAAAACCGTTAACGGGCGTATCACTGTGACCGCACCGAGCGCCGAGCAAGGCACGATTAGTGTTACGAGATAAGGCTCTTCTAGGAGATTTCTATGTCGTTTTTTTCTCGAAAATTTTTTGCCAGTATCGGGACGAAAATTATCTTCACATTTTCGGGACTTTTTGTCTCGGTTGTTTTGATTGCAGGGTTTTATTTGGATCGGAATAGTTCGGAGCAGATAGCCAGCGTGACTTTCCGGGATATTCAGAATATCAATCATAATAAGGCGGAGAATATCCGGACGTTCTTGCGAAGTGAGAAGGAAATTGTCGAGATGTTGGCAGCGGATACTACCTTTGCCGATTTTCTCAGCCTTTCCCCGGAAGATCTAACATACAGCATTGAAAAAGAAGAGGTTTCTGAAGAGTTGAATAATTTTTTCGGGGAAGATGCGAAAATTTATCAAATAGTTCTCATTGATGCGGCAGGAAAAATTGTTGTTTCGACGGATGTCCCTGAAGAAGGAATTGATCGTTCACAAGATGATTTTTTTACGAATGCGAAGAAAGGCGTCTATGTGAAAGATTTTTATTTTTCCGATATCATTCATAAGAATACATATGCAGTATCGGCGCCAATCAAAGATGAGAAAACAGGGGAGTTTCGTGGGGTGATCGTTGCGAGGATGAACCCTCAAAATTTGTATGATATTTTGAACATAGGAGGGGACAATACACAAACGCAAGAAAATTTTTTGGTGAATCGGGAACAATATCTCATATCAAAGACGCGTTTTTTGGGAGAGGACGCTATCCTGAAAAAACAATTAAATATGGCCAATGTAGAGGATTGTTTTGCTGCCAGCGAAATTGCTAATACACAAATCGGGGAATATCCTTCTGAGATAAACTTGAAAAATTATATCGACTATCGTGGCGTGCCCATCATTGGGACGCATGCATATATCCCTGAGACAGGGTGGTGTCTCATTACCAAGATGGATACAATGGAAGCAGTGGCGCCTTCCAGGCAGATGTTGTTTGTTTTTTATGTGACCGGATTTTTGGCGACAGCTATTTTTGTGTCTATTGGTTTTTTGCTCTCACGAAAAATAATACATCCAATCCGGTCGCTCCAGCGAAGTGTTGAGAAGGTGCGAAACGGCGACTTGGATCATCGAGTCGGGATGAATTCCTTGGATGAAGTTGGGGATCTCTCGCGGTCGTTCGACGAGATGACGGTGGCCATCAAACGGTCGCGGGCAGAAGTAGATCAAAAAGTGCGCGAGCAAACAATTGAAATTGTCGAGAACTCCAAAAAAATCGAGGAACAACAGCGCGCGACACTCAATATTCTGGAGGATATAGAAAAAGAAAAGGAAAACGCAGAGTTGCTGGCGAAGGATCTAGAGAAATTCAAATTGGCGGTGGAGGGTGCCTCTGACCATATTGTCATCACTGATTCAGATGGAATGATTCTTTATGCTAATGCGAGTGTGGAGAAGATTACTGGTTTTTCTCGAACTGAGATTCTCGGGAAGAAAGCTGGTGCCGGGGAGCTTTGGGGCGGATTGATGGATCTCGAATTCTATAAGACGATGTGGCGGACGATCAAGGAGCAAAAGAAACCGTTTTCTGGGGATGTTCAGAATCGTCGGAAGAACGGCGTTCTCTATCAGGCTTATGCAACCATATCACCCATTGTGGGTGATGACGGAAAGGTGCTTTTTTTCGTTGGCATCGAGCGTGATGTTACGAGTGAGAGGGAGATCGATAAAGCAAAGACAGAGTTTGTTTCTTTGGCATCGCATCAATTGCGAACACCTTTGTCGGCGATTGGTTGGTATACGGAGATGTTACTGGCGGGTGATGCTGGGGCGGTGAGCTCGGATCAAAAGCAATACCTGGAAGAGATTGTGCGGGGAAATTCTCGGATGACGGAATTGGTAAATTCGCTGTTGAATGTATCGCGAATTGAATTGGGGACGTTTCTTGTTGATCCGAAGCCGTCCGATGTGGCGGATATCGCACGAAAGGCTATCGAAGAGCAACGAGAAATAATACAAAACAAAGAGCTTCAGTTGACCGTGGACATTCAGGAGCGTGTGCCGGAAATATCGGTTGATCCGAAGTTATTCTGGATGATTGTTCAGAATCTTTCATCGAATGCAATCAAATATACACCGGAGAAGGGGCGCATCATTGTGACACTCAGAATAGCACCAAAAGGCGAGTCATTTGGTGGGAGATATCTGTCACAGGACAGCTTGTGTTTATCAGTAGCGGATACCGGCTATGGCATCCCACTTAATCAACAAGAAAAGATTTTTTCCAAGCTTTTTCGCGCCGACAATGTTTTGACGAAAGATACCGACGGGACGGGCTTAGGGTTATACCTCATTAAATCCATCGTGGATAATGGCGGAGGAGAGATTTGGTTTCAATCGGAAGAAGACAAGGGCTCGACGTTTTTTGTTATTTTTCCAAAAACTGGTATGCTGAAGCGTGATGGAACAAGAGCGATCGGATAATTTTTTACGAGGAATTTTTATGAAGAAGCATATTCTTATTGTTGAGGACGAAAAATCTCTTCGACGAGTGTTGCGGGACAAACTTGTTTTGGAGGGGTTTACGGTTTCGGAGGCGGCTAATGGAGAGGAGGGTTTGCAAATGGCTGTGGAGGAACGTCCGGATCTTATTTTGTTGGATATTGTTATGCCGAAAATGAATGGACTGGAGATGTTTAAGCGACTTCGGGAAACTCCATGGGGGAAAACGGCTCGGGCGATTATTCTTACCAATCTTGGCGAAGAAAACGAAATAGTAACGGCGCTCGAAGAGGGCATTCCTGATTACTTGGTGAAAAAGGATTGGAGTCTCGCTCATTTGGTGGAGAAAATCCGCATGACTATTTCCGAAAAGCGATTAGCCTGAATTGATTTGCCAAAAATCGTTTTTTTGTTATACTCAAGGAATGTTAATTTCTTGTGTTTGTTTTTATGGCAGATGGCATTGTTGTGCGATTTGATAGTGTCACATTTGAATA
>JBAWZR010000019.1:0-15772 GCA_037142915.1 Candidatus Moraniibacteriota bacterium | reverse complement strand
TCCATTGGTGGACTCACACTGGGAACTACTTATTATTTTAAACCCAGAGTGAAGGATATCTATGGGAACTTCACCTATTATTCCCAAGACAATATTTTTACTGTTGGTGCACCATATTTACAATCACTGACATCAACTACGGTCAATGGAACATATGGCCCATCCAGCGTGATAAATGTTACCGCTACCTATCAAGATAATCTTGAACCAGGATCATCCACAACCGTACTCCTGAATACAGGCGTGTCTGTAATTCTGAATACTATAGCGGGAAATAAGCTTTCCGGATCATACGCGGTCGGCGCTTCTGGCTCAGGACAAAATAATCCGACGCTCTCGGTTTCATCGATTTCATCTCAGTATGCCTGTAATGCGGCGAATTATTGTTATTCAGGGAAAAGTCTGCCCACGTACAATATCGCAAATGGTTCGGCCATCGCCATCGATACGACAGCCCCGGTTTTTTCCGCTGTGGGACCTATTTCTGGTAGCTCGATACGACGCATCACAACCGCGAGTTCCATTATCTCGTATACCCTTTCTGAGAGTCTGAGTAGTGGGACGATTATTATGACGCGAACGAGTGGAAGCGCTGACGCCAGCTCACCGCATACCTGTACGCTCACGGGAACTTATTTGAATTGGGGAATTCATAGTAATTTCGATACAGTCAATTGTCAGGGAGGAGCCGTCGCTTTGGTGGATGGAACCTGGTACACATTTGCATTCAGTGGGCACGACGCTTCTGGAAATAACGCATCACCTGCCACGCAAACAGGTATCTATTTTGATACCACAGCGCCAGTGCTCCAATCGTTCACTTCGACGACTGCCGATGGGACATATGGTGCGGCGAGTGCGATCAATGTTACGGCTAACTACAGTGAAGGTATCGCCTCAGGCGGTTCTATGTCGGTCATTATGAATACTGGAGCGGTGGTGAGTTTGACGCGGGATATTTCTAATGGCTTAAAATTAACCGGGGTATATACGGTTGGTAGTACGACCTCCGGCCAAAATACCTCAGATTTGGCTGTTTCTTCCATTGTTTCTCAAAATGTCTGGGATGGTGCTGGTAACTATAGTACGGGGACATCGCTTCCTGGAACGAATATCTCTACTGGTTCACAAATTGTGGTTGATACGACTATTCCTAGCTCAGGATCTACGGTGTTTGTGACTGATCCTGTGAATATCGCAAATACTTCCTCTGTCGTGCTGAGTGTCGATGGTGAAATAGGAACGACGATCTACTACTCCATTGATGACACAAGTGGTGCCACGAGTCCCATTGCGGGAAATATTGCGATGGAAGCTGATGGTTCGACGAATATTACGGGATTGAATCTTTCCAGTCTTGTAGATGGTGTTATCACAGCCACCGTGTATCTGAAGAAGGTGAATGGCGAACAGAGCTCTTCTTTTCAGGACACGGTAACAAAGGATACTGCGAGACCGACAAGTTGGAGTACGCAGTACTATGGGGATAGCGCGATGACGCAATCATTGGGAGATAATCCGAAATTGAGCGCCGGAACATACTATATTCGAATGGGATTCGGTGAAGCCTTATTATCTACACCAACCGTAACCATTGATGCCCAGGGGACAGCTAATGATGTGACTGCTGATGCGACTACCTACGTGAATGCGAGTACCTATAAATATACCCGAGTAATTACCACTGATGCCGCCGCGAGCGGAACGGTTTTAGAGGATATCTTGTTGGTGTCAGCGACAGATGTGGCCGGAAATACAGCAACCAATACCAACCCCGCTTCTGAAGCGCTGAAGGCTGCTTATACCGATACGACCAAGCCGACAGTTGTTGGATCGATAACGCCGAGTAATGCCAAGATTGGAGCAGTAAGTGTCTCTCTTGTTTTTAACGAAGCAATGAAAACAACCGTTGCGCCGACGGTAATTTTGCGAAAAAGCAATGGAACGATTTTAGCTGTTTCTGGCAGCTATTTGAGTGCTACCAATTGGACAGGAACGGCAACTATTTCTGCCGGAGATTCCAATGGAGTCGCGACGCTTGAAGTGAGTCTTGCTCAGGATGTAGCAGGAAATGTGTTGGATGCCAATAGTAACGTAAATACTTTCACTATAGATACAATTAATCCAAATGTATCCATCGTTGAGGGCGTAGATGAGGGTCCCGTGAAAACGGATATCATCGCTATTTCGGCTAGCGATACCGGTGGTTCGGGTATTGCCTCCAGGTTCTATGGGTACAGCGCCGATGCGGTTTGTAATGCAAGTGATACTATCAATAATCCATTTACCAGTGATGTTAACTTCTCTATAACTGGAAATAGAACGGATTACCTGTGCACAAAGGTTACAGATAATGCTGGAAATATCAATTATCTCTTTGTAGGGAAGTTGAATGTAGACAATACCGCGCCGACAATTACTTCGGTCACTTCGAATGTGGACAATGGTTCCTATAAAGTAGGAGCTACGATAGATATACGGGTTAATTTTTCGGAGAATGTTACTTCGTCTGGCAGCGTGGCAGTTACTTTGGAAACCGGAACAACCGACCGTGCTTGTAGCTTTTCTGTTTCTGGAGGAACGTTTGGAAGTTGCAATTATGTTGTGCAGGAAGGCGATATATCCCCTGATCTTAGTACTATTTCGATTGTTGGAACCATCGCAGATATCGCTGGTAATGCTTTGACAAATTTCACCCCAGGTTCAAGTCTAGCGGCCAACAAAAACATCGTCATTGATACAGTGACTCCAGTAGTCAATCTCATCGCTCCGTTAGGAGGAGCGGCTGTTAATAGTGCCACTGTGGTTCTTTTTTCCGATACAGAGACAACTGCCCCCCAATGCTCTTTCGATACTGTTTCGTGGACAAGTTGTATCAGCGGTACGACTACTTTGGCCAATATCGCTGGTTGGGACACGTTGGGAGAAGGAACTATCTCGCTCTATCTTAAGGATACTGATTTAGCTGGAAATATAGCCACAGATGTGGAAGTTGGCATCATCCGGGATACCAATATGCCGGTAGTCGCAAATGTTACCTCTGACAAGAACAATGGTTCATACAAGGTGGGGGAATTGATTCATATAATCGTAACGTTTTCTCGAGCAGTCACGTCGACGGGGAGCGTTATCGTTACCCTGGAGACGGGGAACTTTGATCAGGCTTGTTCATTTTCAATCTCAAATGCATTGACGGGGACGTGTAATTATATCG
Source organism: Candidatus Moraniibacteriota bacterium (assembly GCA_037142915.1). GTDB lineage: Bacteria > Patescibacteriota > Minisyncoccia > Moranbacterales > UBA1568 > JBAWZR01. The sequence continues at coordinate 12,558 of JBAWZR010000019.1, read as the reverse complement.
TCAAGGATGGAGATAACTCGAATGATTTGAATGTGAACTCGGTCTCGGGGACTATCCAGGATTCAGTGGGAAACCTATTGGCTAGTACGACTCCGGTGATAAATTTAGCGGATAACAAGGATATCAAGATTGATACGATAAAACCAACTATTGCGAGTGTCACCTCTGACCATGCTGACGGAACATTTCTATTGAACGAACGAATCAATGTACAGGTTAATTTTTCGGAGCCGGTTACTTCGAGTGGATCCGTGACTGTCAATCTCGACTCTGGTGGGAGCTGCTCATTTACGGTTGTCAATTTGAATAGAGGTGTTTGCGATTATTATGTTGGGGCGGGACAAAACAGTCTTGATCTTACTACGACCAGTATTGTCGGGTCGATCACTGATAATGCAGGAAATAGTCTGACCAATTTTGCCCCCGTCGTTAACTTGGGACAAAGCAGGAATATCAAGATCGATACGACGCCAGAGGGCCCGCCTACGATCGTGAGTGTCACTTCGGATAAGAATGACGGCGCGTATACGGTCGGGGCAGCCATTAACCTTACGGCAAATTTTTCAGAAACAGTTACGTCGGCCGGAAATGTGACGATTACACTGGAGACAGGTGCTATCGATCGTAGCTGTACCTTTGTTATCAACAGCGCAATTTCAGGGACTTGTACCTATGTGGTTCAGGAGGGTGATGTCTCAGGAGACCTGAGTGTTAATTCTGTAAGCGGAATCATACGAGATGTGGTGAATAATGCCTTGGTAAATACCACCCCGAACGTCAACCTGGATGCGACAAAGAATATCATTATCGATACGGTCGCCCCGGGAGCCCCAACAATTACTCTTTTGGATCCTATCACAGATATCAACAAGACAGCAGGTACAATAACCGGAACAGGCGAGGCCAATGCCGTGATACAGTATTCGATCAATGATACGAATGGGACAACTTCTGCAAAGGTGGGTACTGGAACAGTTTCCTCTACCGGGAGTATCAACATTACTGGCATCGATTTGACTGGTCTAGATGGAGGCGTGCTGACCGCATCCGTGACACTCGCTGATGCTGCGGGAAATGTAGGTGCTTCAGGGACGGATAGCTCCACGAGTCAGGTGATTTTGCCGGTGGTAACCTCGGTTACTTCGAGTAAGCCAGATGGAGCCTATGCGCTCGGAGAAACGATTGATATTCGCGTTAATTTCTCTGAAAATGTGACTTCAATCGGTACCGTTACGGTTATGTTGGAAACAGGAATCAATGATCGTAGTTGTGCTTTTTCTATTAATAATGCTAATAACGGGACGTGTGATTATATCATTCAGGCCGGAGATGCCAGCAATGACTTAAATGTGAAATTTATCTCTGGAAATATCGCTGATCAGGCAGATAATCCGATGGTTAACTTTGGCTTGAATCCGAATTTAGCGGATAGTAAGAATATCATTATTGATACTACTGCTCCGCTCGCTCCTTCTATTACACTTACGGATCCCATAACTGATGCAAATAAATCGAATGTAGCAATTACCGGTACCGGTGAGGCTAACATGACTATTCGATACTCTATTGATGATACGAACTCGGCAACACCAGCCAAAACTGGAACAGGAACAGTTCTTGGAAATAGTTCGATCAATGTAACGGGTATCAATGTAACAGGACTCGATGGTGGAACCATAACAGTCACCGCTTTTTTGACTGATGCTGCTGGAAATATCGGGAGCTCAGCAACTGATACAGCGACCAGTCAGGTAGTTCTCCCAAAAGTTTCCTCGGTTACCTCTAACAAGGCAGATGGCGCCTATACAGTAGAAGAGGGAATCGATATCCAGATGAGTTTTTCAGAAAACGTTACTTCTGATGGTGACATAACACTGTCATTAGAAACAGGAACCACGGATAGAAGTTGTATTTTCTCCGTCAGTAACTCAAATGTCGGAGTTTGCAACTATATAGTTCAGGCGGGGGATGTGACGAACGATCTCAATGTGAACTCAATGTCTGGCAGTATCCATGATCAGGCCGGAAATCCGATGCTCGATTTGAGCTTGTACTCAAACTTGGCGGAGAACAAAAATATTGTGATTGATACGACAAATGTGACACTGATAAGTTTTGGATCAACTTCACCTAATAATACCTATGGTCCAGGATCATCTATCGGAATAGTAGCTAGTTATAGCGAGGGATTAAGAGCTGGTTCTTCGATTGAATTGCTTTTGAATACCGGCGCAACTGTTACTCTAAACAGTATAACCGACACCACGAAGTTGACTGGAACATATATAGTCGGTCAGACTGGCAGCGGAGAAGGTACGACAGATTTGTCCGTAGCCTCTATCACAGCTCAAAATACTTGTGATTTAGCTGCGAATTGCTTGACGACAAATGATTTGCCTGGAACGAATATAGCCGCTAATTCTCAAATCGCGGTAGATGCCGTCTCACCGGTTTTTTCCGAAGTATTTCCGGATAATTCCACAAATATAGAGAGCATAACCACCAATTCCAATATTTCATATACGCTCTCGGAAAATCTAGCGAGCGGAAAGATTGTTATCAACAGGACAGCTTGGGCTGATGATCCTAATTCTCCGCATACGTGCACCTTGAGTGGAGCGTATCTGGCGGCTGGAAAACACGAGAATTTTAACACGGATGATTGTGCTTTTGGAGGGATAACCTTGGCGAGCGGAGCCATTTACTCCTTCAGCTTTAACGGTAAAGATGCTTATGGTAATGAGGCTAATGAGGTTTTAAAAACGGGAGTTTCTTACGGCCTGGACGTGAATGCGCCAGCCATATCCTCCGTGCGTATTGATACTATAACTTCTTCTTCCGCAATCGTTCATTGGACGACCGACGAAAATGCCAATTCATTGGTCGATTTCGGATTGACTACCCAGTATGGAAACATTAGAGGGAACGCCTTTGCTTTGGAGACAGAGCACAGCGTTGAATTGGACGGACTAACGCCCGGGACGGGATACAGGATCAGGGTAAGATCTACCGATTCCACGAACAATCAGGGTATAGATGATAATATTGGCGACGGCTATAGACTGACAACCTTAACATTGCCGGCTATCTCGAATGTGCAAGTTACGGATATAACTTTTAGTAGCGCCCGGGTATCTTGGGAGACTGATATCGAAGCGTATTCGTATGTTAATTACGGTGAAACCGAAGCATATGGAAAAGCGGTTGGCGGAGAATCAGCACTTGCCAGCAGTCAAAGTGTTCTGCTGGATGGACTGAAAACTAATCAAATCTATCATTGTCAGATAAAAGTGAGAGATATTTATGGGAATGATTCTTTTAATAATGACTTCACTTTCGCGACAGCTATAGATCCGACTGATAGAGATGCACCGGTTATTTCATCAGTGGTTGTTACGGGCATCGCCAAAAACACAGCCACTATAAATTGGACAACCAATGAGCCTGCCAATTCCTATGTGGAATATGGAACGACTGATAAGTATGGAGAAAAGTATGGCAGGGATACCCTAATTGATTTACACAGCGTCGCTTTGCCGGCTGTTCTATCTCCCAACACAATTTATTATTTCAGGGTGGCTTCTTCCGATGCTAACAATAACAAAAGTGTTTCAGAAGGAGGTACCTTTATCACCACTAATTCCGATGGTAGTTCCGGGAACGGCGCGGGAAGTCAATCAGGAAGTGCTTCAGGAACGGACGGAACATCTGGAAAATCAGTGCCGGATATTTCATTGTCCAATATAAATGCTTCAGAAATAACCAGTTCTTCGTCGATGATTTCATGGAAAACAAGCGAGGCGTGCAATGGCATGGTTCGCTATGGAACAACAACAGATTATGGGCAATCGTCAGGGGAGGATTTAACACTTGAAGCTGTAACCAATTTTACGAGTGATCATAAAGTGGTACTCTCCAATCTTCTTTCTAATACAACATATCACTATATGGCGGTGTCTTATGATAGTAACGGGAATATCTTTATTTCTTCGGATAAGACATTCGATACGAGTGCGTTGTCTTCCGTTTCGGGTGTGAGTGTGAGTAATATTACATTAAATTCAGCAAGGATTAACTGGGAGACGGCAGATCCCGTTACTTCTGAACTTGAATACGGAAGCACTCCTAAATATGGGCAAATCGTTAAGGATGCTATAATCACTAATTCTCATAAGATAGAATTGACTAAATTGGCAACCGGAGAAACGTATCACTTCAGGGTAAAAGGTGCGAATAATAATAATGCCATCGCTTCTGATGACTATATTTTCGCCACTTTTCCAGAGCCGAAAGTCAGTAATTACGAGGTGAAAGAGGTGAGCGACTCAGGCGCGTTGGTTCAATGGACTACGAATATCCCAACCGAATCATCCCTGGACTATAAGAGCGTCAGCGATCCGAGTGATAAGGGGTTGCAAGGGGCATCTGATGTGACTAACAATCATGAGGTGAAGATTATCGGACTGAAGCAAGGAACTGATTATGAAATCAAGGTTAGAGGCATGGACGCGAACAAAAATATTTTCGAATCAGAATCATTCAGAGTTAAGACTGATATTGATTTGACTCCGCCAGTAATCTCACACGTCAGTAGCAAAGCGTCCTTAGCTAACCAGAAGGATGATGTTATTCAGGCGATCATCTATTGGAAGACTGATGAGTTGGCTAATTCTCAGGTTCTGTTCGATGTCGGCATGGGGAATGAAGATATGGGGCAACAGTCAAAAGAGGATAAGAACTTGACCACTAATCACGTGGTGGTATTGACGGATTTACGTCCCGGAACAGTGTATCGTTTTAGAACGGTCTCTAAAGATAGTAACCAGAATGTTCAAAAATCGGATGTTTTTTCATTGCTTACTCCGAGGCGGGAAAAATCCGTTTTCCAACTTATTCTATCCAATTTCGAACAAACTTTTGGCTGGATGAAGAAGATAAAGCAGTAGCAATGACCGCTATTCCGACCAGAGAATCTTGCCCCCCCTAATTAAAATCTATATGCATAGAGCGCACAATAAAAAGGTATTGATAGCCAGAGCAGTCTATTCTACAATAAAAAAACACAAAATACGCGTCCTCGTTGTTGTGGGTGTACTTTTCGTCGGCATCTGTTTTATTGTTATCAAAAAAGTGACTGATAAACAAAACGATGCGAAGCAATCTGAGTATCAAGCGGGCCTGGAGAATTTTTCCAAAGGAAATTTTAAAGAAGCAATAGATTTGATGGAAAAAAATAATCAAGGAGCGAATGACCCAAATGCACTTTTTAAATTGGCGGTGTCTTATTATAATCAGAAAGAGTATGATAAATCGATCGAGTATTATAAAAAGGTGTTGGAGTTAGATTCCAGCAATTCCTTGGCCTATAATGGCTTAGCCAATGTCTATCGAGATCAAAATAATAAAGATAAAGCGGTCGAAAATTACAAAAAATCAATTGAGATTAACCCGACTTTTGCTTTAGCGTATTCCAATCTGGCTATTATGCTTATGGATTTGGGAGAAAACAAGGAAGCCGGCGATATCATTGAGGATGGTCTAAAAAATGTTCCCAATTCTCCCGAATTAAAGAATGTAGAAATCTTTTTCAAAAAATAACCCCTGTATCGGGGTTATTTTTCTCGTGTGAGTGTGGGCGGATTATTGCAGCCGATCACATTTGCCGTCACCATTGGCATCCACGAATTTGTTTTGAGCACCAGAACCATTGTGCCGAACGCCTCGTCCGTTGCGAGAACCATCTCCGGTTCCGAGACCAAGTTCGGTGCGAATTTTGTTCGCGTCATCAATCTTGCCAGCTTCACGCAGCGTGTGCATCTCGGCGAAGCGGGAGAAATTGTCCGCGGTGATGACTCGGGCCGCACCACGATCACCCATCAAGTTTTTCCAAGTAGCGTAATCATTACTTTCAAGCGCTTTTTCCATCTGCGTGTGACGCTCTGGTGTGTAGTTTGGTCCGAAACCGCGATTGTCATTGACAGCGGCTAATGCGCTGGTGGCGTAGACGGCCACACCGAGGGTGATGGCACCAAGTGCGCCAAAGAGAAGTGATTTTTTCATAAGCGTTTCCTGTAATTATTAAGAGATACAAATTGTTTGCCGGCACAATGTAGAACGTATCCAGCGGGAAAAGTTTTCACCTTCTGCGCCCGCGCATCATACCAGCTCCGTCCCAGGGGCGAATTTCTTGTGCTGTAAAGGTATTCTTTTCGGTTTGTTCACCGATAATTTTCACGGCAGCGTTTTTTTGCAGTGTAACTGAAGGTCGAATAATGACGTGCGCATCAATTACGATCGTCCACACTTTTCCCGAGAAATCTTGCAGCGAGAGATTTGTATTTTGAGTTGAGAGAATGGTGCCGGCCAAAAGTCCATTTTCCGGTTGCGACCACTGGCTTTCTTTGGTGAGGGCGTGTTGTCCATAGGTCGGAATATCACGCATGAGCGAGGTATTGAAGCGCTGTCCGGCTCCGATTCGCCAGAGGAAGAAGCCGAGGAGGAGTATGACACCGAGCGGAAGCAGGGTAAGTGTTTTCCATTCATACCGGTATCCGTATTCTGTTTTTCTGATACTGATCATCGCGAGGATGGCGCAGAGAATAACGAGAATGAACCAAAATAAAGGAAAGAAAGGGAATGGAATATGATTGAAGGGGTGAGACCACGCAAAGGGAATATTCCAATCCAGGTCGGCGAAGATTGATGAGGTGATGGCGAGAATACCGGCTCCAATCAAACTCGCGAGTACGAAAAAAATCCATGTGCCGCGTCGCTTGAGGAGCGCTTTCCAGTACGGTTCCGGAGCGATATGTTGGTTTTTGATTTCTGCGAGAATATCTGTAGAGAGATCTTTGTTCATATGATTATCGACAAGGATGATTGGATTGTTGCATGGTTTCGCGGATGAGTTTTTTGCCGCGAGCGATGAGTGTGGCGACGGTACCTTTTGGTTTCTTGAGGATATCCATGATTTCTTCGTAGTCTTTGTCTTCGATAAAGCGGAGAAGTAGAACTTCACGGTAGGCGGAAGGCAATGCGTTTATGGCGCTTTTAATGTTTTCTACGCAATCACGATCCATCAACTCTTGGCCGATATCGGTATTGCCGGCGATTAACTTTTCCCATTCGTAGTCCTCAAGAGCATCGGTGCGAACGCGCGCTTTGAGTTTCCGAAAATGATCGACGATTTGATTGTGGACAATTCGATATGCCCAACTGGAGAACTTCAACGACGAGTCATATTCATTGAGATGTCGGTACATTTTGATGAAGGCTTCCTGGAGGAGGTCTTCCGTATCTTCGTTTGGGAGTTGACCGAACCGGCGAGCATAACGAAACAGAGGCTCTTGATATCGGCGTATCAGTGCCCCGAAGGCCTCGGGATCGTTTTTGGCTTGCGCGACGAGATCAAAATCGCTCGGAATCGCGTCTGATGAGCGAGTATTCATAACAAAGCATAGTACGAACGATTGCCTGATTTGTTTTCACACATTATTTCGTGCCCTCATTGTTTTTGCTGAGGGAATGGATGAAAATAGCCATCGGGCAGTAGCCGGTGAGTGCGAAGAAGACGAGCATACCACTGACGAAGAGGGTGGCATAGTGGAAGCTGGGATGGACGAAAAATCCGAGGAGAGTGAATGTCGCGATGAGCAGTCCGGCGATGAGAAATATAAGTCGCTCGATATTCCAACGAGTGGTATCGAGACGGTAGATTTTTTTTGATGGTTGCATAGTGAGTGTCATAAATTATGAGGAGTGTTTGTTATTTAATTTTTCCAGTGGTTGCGTTTCGCGAGGAAGTAGAGGAGCGGAAAGATGATGAGCGTGAGGAGGGTTGATGCGGCGAGACCGAAGATGATCGACCAAGCCAAACCCTCCCAAACCGGGTCAGTGATGATAGTGAGTGAACCGAGGATGGCGGCCAGTGAAGTGAGGGTTATCGGGAGGAGGCGGATGCGCCCGGTCTCGACCAGGGCCTCGCGGATCGGTCGGCCAGCTCGCTTGAGCGGTTCGAGATACTCGAGGTAGATGATGGCGTTTTTGACGGAGAGACCAGAGAGAGCAATGACACCAATCATTGACGTAGCATTGAAGTAGGTACCCTTGAGTGCTTGCAGAAGTGCGAAGCCCGGGAAGATGCCGATGAGGCCGAGCGGAATACTGACCATAATGAGGATCGGAATGATGAGCGAGGCGGTGCGGGCAGCGAGTACGAAGAAGATGAGGAAGATGACCGCGCCCATCACGATGCCGAGATCCCGGAAGACTTCGAGCGAGAGTTTCCATTCGCCGTCGATCATTATTTTGTAGTGTTCACCGGTCGCGCGATCTTGGTAGACGACGCCGAAGGGTGACCAAGAGACGATCTCTCCGGTACCACTCGGGAGTCGATAGTGGAGGAGTTTGGGGAAGAGATCGAGCACGGCATAGACGATACTTCGATTGCCCATTTCGGCGGAGATGAGTGTAGACTTCTCTCGTTCGTTGGTGAGAATGGTCCGTTCGACGGATTGATCGGTTTTCTCGATGAATGCGGTGAGTGGAACAAGGTCGCCATTTTTTCCCGGTACTCGGATGAACGAGAGATCTTGCTCGGCAGTACGGTCTCCGGGAGCGAGTCGTAGGATAATATATTCTTGCTCGGCTTTCATTTGATTCGTATTTGCCACGGGCGTCCCGCGATAGAGACCGACGATACTCCCAGAAAGTGCCGTATGCAGGGTGCTCTCGGCATCTCCGGGTGATACTCCGAGGAGTTGGGCTTTCTCCGTATCAATCCGGTAGGTGCTATCGATGCCGCGTTCGGGGATGGATGTATCGATATCGACAACGCCGCGAGTAGCCGCAGAGTGCTCGGCGAAGTCGCGCGCGATGTGTTCGCGTACCTGATCGTTTTCACCTTCGATTTTGAGGAGGAAGGTAGACAAGACCGGCGGCCCCGGCGGATCCTCGACGATACGGAAGGTGGCATCGGGGATGGTTTTCTGTAGTCGTTCGAGGGCGTCGCGAGTGCGAAAGGCGATTGTTTCGGAAGTGATGGATCGATCTTGCAGGTGCGTGAGATTGACTTTGATCGTTGCTTGATTTTCACCGACTCGTTCGGAACTCCCCCGGAAGAGTCCGTTGAAATCAACTACCGGTGCAATGCCAATGAAGCTCTCAACACCCACCACTTCATGATCCGTGAGAATCATTTTTTCGAATGTTGTGGCGACTGTGTCGGTGGCGGTGACATTGGTATTGTCGGGGAGATCGAGATAGACAGAGAATGATTCCTTGTCTGCTTTGGGGAGCATACGGAAAGGGACGAGTGGCGTAAACGGGAGGATGAATGCACCAAATAATAGCAGCGCGGTTACAATGAGCGTTTGTTTTCGTTTGGTCGCGTCGGAGAGAAGTGTTGAGAGTGTTCGTTCGTAGCTCCTTTCGATTTTTTCGAGCGCGCGAACGAAGATGTTTTTTTTCTGATTGTTTTTGGATTCGTGGCGCGGTGTGAGGAGATAGGCGAGGTAGGGGTTGAGTGTAACCGAAATGATGAGCGAAATGATGAGCGCGGCGGGCACGAAGAAAGGAATCGGTCCCATATAGGGGCCCATCATACCTGTGACGAAGGCCATCGGGATGAAGGCGAGCGCCATAGTGAGCGTCGAAAGAGCGAGCGCGCCACCAACTTCGTTCACTGCCCGGACGATAAGTGGGAGTCGTTTTTCGTCGGGGTAGAGACGGAAGTAACGGGCGATGTTTTCCACGACGACGATAGCATCATCGACCAGAAGACCGAGCGAGAGAATGAGCGCGAAGAGAGTGATGCGGTTGACGGTCTGTCCAGCCAAGAGTCCAACGCCAAAGACGGCCAAGAGTACGAGCGGAATAGAAATTGAAGCAACGAGAGCGTTTCTCACGCCCAAAAAGATTGCCAAAAGCACACTGACAATGAGGATAGATTTGACGAGATCGAACGAGAGTTTGGAAATTTCTTCGCTTGCGGTTTGACCTTCGTCGCGGAGGACAGATACAGTGACATCATCTGGAATCATTCGTCCCCTGAGTGTCTCGAGGGCGGCGAGGGTTTGTTTGGACACGGTGGTCGCGTTTTCACCCTTGAGTTTGGCGAGAGCGATGTGGACAACTGGTGTCGTCGTCTGGTCTTTCTCGGTGAGACGAACGAAGCTGGTACTGTATCCATGGTCATAGGAAATGCGGGCGATGTCGCCCAATCGGAGGAGTGTGCTGCCGTTTTCTCGGAGGATAATATGTGATGCGTCTTCGATACCGTTTATATTGCCGGTAAGACTGATGATTGGATTAGTACTGGTTGCCTGGAGAGTGTCGATGGAAAAGGCGCCATTGGCTCGAGCGATGGCGGTAGTAATCTCCGGAATAGTAATATTCCTGGCTATGAGCGCTGTTCCATCAAGTTCGATTTGCAAATGATTAGTCCGTCCGCCCACCATTTCGGCACTGGAAATCCCCGGTACGAGTTTGAGTTCGTCTGTGACAGCGATAGCAAGTTCGCGCAGAGAGCCTTCTGATCGAGTTGGAGATGTGAGACCGATATCAATAATAGGTACTGTGTCCGGATCAATAGATCGGACGAGTGGCTCGGATGCGGTAGTCGGGAGCGTCGGTTGGATGTCGCGCAGTTTTTGGTTGAGCGAGGTGACAGCATTGTCTTGAGACGAACCCACGAGAAATTTAACCATGACGATACTGCGCCCGCCAGCGATTGATTGTGATGTTATGGCGTCTACTTTGGGAAGTGAGGCGATGCCGTCTTCAATCGGTCGGGTGAGGAATGATCGGATTTCTTCGGCCGAGGTATGGGGAAATTCCGTGGAGACGGTGAAGGCGGGTGCGACGATTTCGGGATTGTATTGCTTGGGCATCAAAACGAAAGAGAGTATGCCCCAGAGCATAAGGACGCCGATCGTGAGGGCGGACACCGTACGATTCTCAAGGAAGAGCCGAGCGGTTTTCCCAACGAAGTTAAGTGGAGTGGGTGAAGTCGGCATAATCAGTGTTCAGTGATGAGCGTAATCGGCATATCGGTGCGGAGCGTGTGTAAACCCTCGGTAATCAATTGGTCACCCGGGGTGAGGCCGGAGAGGATCTCTTGTCGATCGCCGGCAGCCTGACCGAGCGTGACGAGAACTCTCCGAGCAGTCCCATCCTTCACAATAAAGACAAAGGTATCACCGTAGGATCGAAGGAGAGCCGTGCTCGGGATAAGAAGAGATGTATGGGGTTTAGCAGCGAGAAAAGTGACGGTGGCATACTGACCGACGGAGAGAGATTGATGGCTGGTATTAGTCATCAATCGGATGCGCACCGGTATTTCGCCCGTAGCCGGGTTGGCTGCTTGAGTCACTGAGAACACCACGCCGTCTATCGATTGGCCTGAGTGTTCCGGTGTGATCGAGACGAGTGTTCCCTGATGAATAAAATCAGCCAGGCGAGCGGGGACGGAGACATTGATTTCGAGTGCATCGGGAGAGGCGATTTCATAGAGACTTGCACCCGAATTGACAAATGTTCCGAGAGAAGTGCTCTTGGCAATGATGATCCCGGCGAAAGGCGCTTTGATAAATCGGCTTTGGAGTGCGGCCGTGGCGACGAGGGTCGAACCTTGGGCGGCGGCGATGCCCGCTTGCGCTTGGCTATCTTGGAGGTCTCGAAATTTCGTGGCACTCTGGAGAGCTTCTTTGGCGACGCGAACATCTTTGTTGGTTGCGTTGCCGTTATCTTGATCAACTTTTACTTTGGAAAGATTCGCCTCCGCCTCACGGACTTTTTGGCGGAAATAGGCAGTCGTCTGATCGAGTGTGTTGCGCGAAGCATCGAGGGAGAGCGCAGCACTCTGACTCCCAGCTATGAGTTCGTTGCCATCGAGAACTGCCAGCAATTCGCCCGCCCGCACACGGTCACCCGGTTCTTTGAGGAGTGAGACGATGTAGCCCGATGCTTTTGCAGTGACAGTTGCTTGTTGCTGACCATGGACGAGACCGGTGTAGCTCTCTGTCGGTTGGAATGTTTCTGAGGCGATAGTGATGGCGTGAATCGCTGTTGGTTGTGGGGATAATTGGTCGGGGGTATTGGTGGCGGCATGCGATTGCCAGGCCCAAACGCCGATGAACGTCAAACCGATACCAAGAAAGAGCCAGGCACGTTTCGACGGGAGCGATGAAATAAGCATAGCAAAAAATTATTTATTCTGAGCGATTTGGACGATTTTTAGGAGTTCTTTGTGAATAAGCTTGATTTGCTTAGCCTGGGCTCCAGATAGTTTTGCGGTGGCACGATCCATATGACTCTCAAGCATCAAGAGATTGGCTGACTTCAAGAGTCCGATAACGGCCAGGTTTTGCTGGATGACCGAGAAGCAATCCGGTTCTTTTTCCTCGACCATACCGAGGATTTTTTCGATGCTCGTGCGCGCCTTCTTGAGGGCGATGGCGATACGTTCCTTTTGCGTCATACATTTTTTGTTAGGCAAGTTATATACATATACCTCTGGTATAGGTATAAGGTACCGCCGAATGCGCCGCGTGTCAAGGA
>JBAWZR010000018.1:0-16198 GCA_037142915.1 Candidatus Moraniibacteriota bacterium | reverse complement strand
TTGCATATAAACGAGGAGTAGCGGGGACGCTTTATTGGACATACGAAGGCGAGACCCTCGACGAACGCCGTCGCCGATTGGAGGAAGGTGAGTAGTGTTCAGTCGGTCGTGAGTTTGAGTAATTTTTCAGTATGAAGATGAATTCTTTTTGGCTCGCCAAATGAGGGAAAAGCGTGTAATATGGGGGTATGTATGTACTCAAGCTCGAACAATTCGAAGGGCCGTTCGATCTGCTCCTGACGCTCATCGAGAAGCAAAAGTTGGATATCACCCGGCTGTCTTTGTCGCAGATTACCGAGGAGTATCTAGCCTTGTTGGCGACCGGGCAGTATGCCTCGCTGGAGCAAATGGCGGATTTTTTGTCGATCGCGTCGCGGTTATTGCTTTTGAAATCAAAATCACTCTTACCATTTTTGGTTTTTGATGAAGAGGAGGAGGAAGCGGTGGAAGATTTGGAATTTCGATTGCGCGAGTACAAAAAGTGCAAAGAAGGTGCGAAGTATCTGCAACTCCTCTGGGGGAATGAGGAGCAACTCTTCGGTCGGGAAAATGTGGTGGTGACCGAGCCGGTGTTTTTCCCTTCCGACGCACTCGCACCTGGATTACTGCAGAGCGTCTTTGCTCGTGTGCTCGGAGCGATTACCCTGCCTCAGGTTTTGGATGAAGAGGCGATAGAAGCAGTCATTCGCATCGAAGAGAAGATCATCGCCTTGCGAGAATTCCTCTCGGATCGGGTCGAATCGTCTTTCGCCGAAGTAGTCTCGGAAGCAAATGACCGGATGGATGTGATTGTGTCATTCCTCGCGATGTTGGAATTAGTGAAACAAAAACTCGTCCACGCCGATCAGGACGAGCTCTTCGTCGAGATCCGCCTCCGCCGTCGTGGTGCTGGCTGACCTTGACAATGTCGCCAAAAAGTGTATACTGAAGGGTCAGTTCTTTGAAATGGCCAGCGGGGAATGAATATGAAATTTGCCGGGGCACAGAACTTCCGAGTCGAAAGATTCGGTGTTTTTGTGCCATGACAAGTTGTTTGGTTTTAGAAAAATTCAGTTTTTGCAGTGAGGAGGTTGAGTATGTGTGTAGAATTTCGTTTGGCCGGTTCGGTTGTCACTGAACCGCAAGAAAATTTGGATTTATGGGAGTCTTTCACGACCATGTCCGAAATTTATGTTTGGAATTGTTTTATCAGAAATGTACTCCTACGGTATGTTGCGAGAAACCTATTCCAAGCAGAAACAGTTCGTGCCAGATATTTCGATCTTCCTAAAAATACGGAGGAGGTAAATATCGAAAGGAAGATTTCTCGGGTGCGCTTTGGTTGCGTGGAGGGACTTGTCTTGATCGTGTGGTTGGTCTTTAGGCAGTTACACGGTGAAGCAGGAGAACTCTGCACGGAATACTCCAATAGGTTCCTTTTGCAGGTAAATAGGAAGAGGCTTCTGCTCGTTCGAGTATACTGGTCTCGTTCTAATGGACAGTGGAATATTTTGAGTGCTCCGTTTAATGGGCGCAATGAAGAGATTGCGGGCACTCGAGTATTCTTTCCACTGAAAGTATCGACATGAGAATTTGGGATCTTTTTGCTTAATGAGCAGAGAGATCCCTATTTTTTTCTCCAGTTGCCGGGGTATGGTATACTGTAAATGCTTGATTGAACACAAGAACGCTATGACACAGGTGAATATATACGCACAACTCGAGGCTTTGCTGTTTGCGGCGGGCGAGCCCGTTGAACTCGATCGACTGGCTGACACACTAGCACTCTCGCGCGAGGAGCTGGAGACGGCGGTGGCGCAATTACAGACGAGCTACCAGCAATCAGCCGATCGTGGATTGGCGGTTATTCTCCATCAGGGGATGATAGAACTCGTGACACGCCCGGAATACAGTGAGCTGGTTTCGGTATGGATGCAGGCTTCAAAAAAAGAAGCTTTGAGCAAGGCAGCACTCGAGGTATTGGCGATCGTCGCGTATCGCGAACCGATCACTCGGAGTGCGATCGAAGCGATCCGTGGGGTGAATTGTCAGATGACTTTGCGGACACTGCTGTTACGAGGATTGGTCGACCGCCAAGAGGAAGATGCTATCAGGGGTTATACCTATACACTTTCTTTTGATTGCCTGAAGTATCTCGGTTTGAGTCGCAAGGAGGATTTGCCGGAATACGAAGCGCTGTCTCAGGATGAGCGATTGACTGCTTTGGAGAGAACAATGGATGAAGGGTAAGCGGGAAGAACGGGTTCTAAAATATCAAAAAAAATATGCGACGAACGGCAGTGTGGTTACTTATTATCGGAGTCGGTTTTGGAGGCTGGTTTTTTTCCGGGTCTCATCCTTTTCATTTTCAGATAGCTTTACTGTCCGCACATTTCAATGAATCTGAAACGCCGACGGTGCGGGGTATCTCGACTGTTTCTCGGGAGGATCCAGTGATTTTCGAATCACGACACAATGCCGTCCAGTTCGTCCCTCAGCGTAAGCCGAATACGCGCAATCTCGCCGTACCCAATGCTCACGCGGCAGTGATTATGGATGTCGATTCGGGTAAAATTCTTTATGCACAGAATGCTGATGAGGAGAGGCAGATCGCTTCGTTGACCAAACTGATGACGGCTCTGATAACGGTGGAGCAAGTGAAAAATCTTAACGAGCTGGTAACTATCGATGAAGAGGAGGTGTATGCGCCCGGAACTCGGGTCGGATGTCCTCGGTCGGGGTTTTGCAATGGCAATCGTTTGCAGATTGGGGAGCAACTGACCGTGTACAACCTCTTGAAAGCGGCTCTGATGAACAGCGCGAACGATTCGGCGATCGCTCTCGGGAAACATTTGGGTGGAACGCAGAATGGTTTCGCGAAGATAATGAATACCAAGGCAAAGGAGATGGGATTGGAACACACGAACTTCTGTACACCGTCCGGATTGGAACCCGATGGACGCGAAACGGAATGTTATTCGAGTGCGGCCGATGTGGCTCGTATCGTGAGTGAGGCGCTCAAGCATGATATATTGTGGCAGATTATGCGTATGCCCGATGCGACCATAACCTCGGCAGATGGTAAGGAATCACATAATATTTTCAATACGGATATGTTGCTCGGGCAGGTGCAGGGGTTGATCGGGACGAAGACGGGATTTACTCCGTTGGCGGGATATTCGTTGTTGGCGGCGGTGTATGATCCGAGTCAGAAACATCGGGTGGCAGTGGTAGTGTTGGATGACTCGCAACGCTGGCAAGATATCCAGACGATGCTCTCGTGGACGATGTCTAATCATACGTGGGAATAATATTTTATTAATTTTATGGGAATAGCGCAAATTCAAACGATACCAGAAGTTTTCAATGTTCTCAAGGTTTTGATCACGGGGCTGTTGGCTTTCGGGTTAGCTTTTTCTTTGACGCCCTTGTGGACGAGGGTCCTTTTCAAATATCGTTTTGGTATCAAGATCAAGACCACGGGCGTAGCGGGTGATACACTTACGTATGTGAGCAAGCTCCACGCGAGCAAAGAAGGGACTCCGACGATGGGCGGTGTAATTGTCTGGGGATCGGTATTGATTCTTATCGCGGTATTGCATTGGGCTTCTCCCTGGGTAGCGATTTGGATGAATTCGGCCTCGATCGCACGATTGGATTTTTTGGCTCGCAAAGAAGTATGGTTGCCATTGTTTGTGCTCGTGGCCGGTGGACTATTGGGTTTGCTCGATGATTGGATGAGTATCCGTGGATGCGGTTCGAACAAGGGTGGCGGGATGCGATTTCTTATGCGGTTTTGGTGGCTGACCGCGATTGCAGCTGCGGGGGCTTGGTGGTTTTATTCCAAACTTGGATGGGATATCGTCCATATTCCTGCCGTGGGAGATTTTTCGATCGGTTGGTGGTACATTCCTTTGTTTATGTTCGTCATCCTGTTTGCCGCTATTTCTTCCAATGAGACGGACGGCTTGGATGGTCTGAACGGTGGCGTGCTCTTGATCGCTTTTACCGCATTTGCTTTCGTTGCTTTTTCCCAGAACAAAGTCGACCTGGCAGCGTTTTGCGCGGCGATATCTGGGGCGCTGTTGGCGTTCCTCTGGTTCAATGTCTATCCGGCACGGTTCTTCATGGGTGATACGGGCGCGATGTCGCTCGGGACGACGCTTGGCGTGGTGGCGATGCTGACTAATTCAGTCATTGCGCTGTTTGTTATTGTTTTTATCTACGTGCTCGAGTCAGGCAGTGTTGTCATTCAGCTCTCGAGCAAGCGGTGGTGGCATCGCAAGGTGTTTCTGTCCGCGCCTCTGCATCATCATTTCGAGGCGAAGGGTTGGCCGGAACCAAGAGTCGTCTTTCGCGCGTGGATCTTCACGATGATCACGGCGCTCATAGGTGTTATCATCGCCATCTTCGGCCGTGGCCATCATTGAATTGAGATAAAAAATAATTTTAAGAAATGCTATGCAACCATTAAAACTCAAAAGAATTGATGAGCTGGAAGTGAAAGGGAAGAAAGTCTTGGTGCGGATTGATGCCAATGTAGAGATCGATGAGAAGGGCGATGTGCGAGAGAAATATAAAATAGAGTCCGCCAAGCAGACAGTGGCGTACCTCGTCGCGCAGGGCGCGAAGGTCGCACTCGTGAGCCACTTCGGTCGCCCAGATGGAAAAGTGGACGAGAAATTTTCGGTAGCGTGTCTGACCGATGATGTCGAGCGAGCACTCGGTGTCTCGGTGAAATTTGTGGATGATTGCGTGAGTGAAGCTATTCCTGTTGAATTGGAAAATCTTGCAGAAAATCAGGTATTGCTGTTGGAGAATGTGCGGTTTTATGCCGAAGAAGAGACCAATGACGCCGGATTTGCAGAGAGACTCGCGCGACCATTTGAAATATTCATCAATGAAGCTTTCAGCGTGTGTCATCGCGATCAGGCGAGTGTGACTGGTATCACCAAATTTCTGCCGAGCGGAGCAGGGTTTCATTTGTTGGAGGAAGTGCGGTTTCTCGGCGAGGCATTGCAAAGTCCAGCTCATCCAGCTATCGCTATTATTGGCGGTTCCAAAATCGAGACGAAGATTCCAGTATTGAAAGCGTTCGAGGCGCAGTATGACTTTGTGTTGGTCGGGAGTAAGATCGCCGACGAAGCACAGGCAGAGGGGATGAGTTTTTCCGAGAAAGTTATGCTGCCGGTTGATTTTGCCGAGGGGCATCTGGATATCGGTGCACAGACGATCGAATTATTTGTTGAGAAGATACAGACAGCCAAGACCATCGTGTGGAATGGACCACTGGGAAAATTCGAGGAGTCTCCATACGACACAGGCACGCGGGCGATCGTCTCGTCGATGGCGGCGAGTGATGCCGTGACGATCGTGGGTGGTGGCGAGTCGGTGCAGACACTCGAAGAATGGGGATGTTTTGGTGCAATGAAGTTCGTATCGACGGGCGGTGGTGCGATGCTCGACTTCCTGGCCGGTGCACCAATGCCAGGACTCGAAGCACTGGTTTTGAGAGTATAAATCGGTGGCTCTTGACAAAAGAATGGAATATAGTGTATTCTAGTTATTCGCAAGCATTGATGCGCGAAATTCTATTTTTTTGTTTTAGCAGCCACATATATGTCTCTTATTTCTCGTCGTACGGCCCAATTGGCCATAGGTGTTCATTCAACAGCTTCTACGTCTTTGCAGGAAGATTCTTTTTTCGGTGTCTTGCAGGGATTGCTCAATCAGTGCGCCGAACGACCTCGGAATATCGTTCAGGCACGGTTTGGTTTGGGGAGCGAGGCGCCCAAAACCCTCGACGCTATCGGGAAAAAATACGGTATCACTCGTGAGCGCGTGCGTCAGATCGTTCGAAGCGTGGCTCGGGATATCGGGAATCGCAAGAAAAATGAAGAGCTGAAATTGAAAGAAGTGTGTGATCGTATCGTTTCGACGATTGAATCGAAAAGTGGTATACTGACACAAGAGGCATTGTATGCGATTCTTGCCCAAGGAGATAATCACGAAGTGGGCGCGATCCGGTTTTTTGTCGAGAATTTCGTAGAAGTCACGCCGCTCAAAGAGACTGCACAACGGGAACAGTGTCTGTCGACGCAGGGGTTTCAGCCGAAGCAATGGGATGAATTGATCCGAACAGTGGATGCGATTTTCAATGAGCATCCCTCGACGCTTTCGGAGAAGCAACTGTTTGCTTCCGTAGTGAAACGCTTGCCAGCTTTTGAGATTGCTCGTGTTTTCGATTACCTTCGCGTTTCACGGATGTTCAAGCAAAATGTTTTTGGTGTATGGGGGCGTGCGGAGTGGGAGGATGTCACCCCCAAGGGGACTCGTGACAAGATCTATCTCATTCTCAAATCGTTCAAGAAACCGTTGCATTTCCGAGAGATCACGGATTTGATTGATGAGAATGGCCTTCAGAAGAACAATCGGAAAACCCATTACCAAACCGTGCACAACGAGCTGATCAAGGACAAGCGTTTCGTGTTGGTGGGGCGGGGAATATACGCTCTCGAGGAGTGGGGTTACGAACAAGGAACGATCCGAGATATCATTACGAAGATTCTCCGCGAGGCGAAACGATCGCTAACACGGGATGAGATATTTGAAAAAATCAGTGTTTTGCGAGAAGCGAAACGATCGACGGTGGTTATCAATCTGAATACGCATTTTCAGAAAGTCGGTAAAGACGCCTATATGGTGAGAGAAAACAAATAAAATCATTATAACTTTTGTGCTATGAACGGTGTTCCTTACGATGTTACCCCGATTCAAGCTCTTCTTAACAGTTTCGGGAATATTTTCCCGTATACTTGGTTCATCATACTTCCCATCACGCTGTGGATGATTTTCTTTGTTTTGTGGATGGATTCCGTGTGGGACACATATATCAGTAGTCTGAAGTTCACTTTACTTGAGATCATTCCGCCTCGCGATATCGAAAAAAGTCCGCTCCCGATGGAATTGATTTTTGATACGCTTGCTGCCACCGAAAAAACATCCAATGTCCTCGAGGAATTTTTGGGTGGGGAGTTGCTGCCGGAGTTCAGTTGCGAGATCGTGAGTGATGGCGGCGTAGTCCACTTGTATGTTCGAACGGAGACCCGGTTTCGCAATGTCGTCGAGTCGGCTTTTTATGGACAGTATCCCGATATTCAGATCGTCGAGGTGGCGGATTATGTGGAGAGCGTGCCGAAGGGTATCCCGAACCGCGAGTGGAATCTCTGGGGGACGAACCTTATCTTGACGCGGCACGATTCATATCCGATTCGTGTCTATCGGAATTTCCAAGAGGATGTGACCGGCAAGATGGTTGATCCGCTGTCGTATATGTTTGAAATCATGGGGAAGCTCCCGCCTGGGCACAAGCTCTGGTATCAGATCATTATTTCTCCGACGCGACCGAGTTGGTACGAGGGAGGGAAACAATTCGTGAATGAATTGATGACCAAGATGGCCAAAGAGAAAGGCGTTGATTCTGAGGATATGACAGCACTTGAGGCGAAATTGACTCCGGTCGAAAAGAAAATTTTGGAGGCGGTGGAAATGAATATCGGAAAGACGATGTTCAAGGCGCGGATGCGTTTTCTCTATCTTGGTCCTACGGAGGGTTTTGACAAGTCGTCGTTCGTGACTGGTTTTATGGGGGCGATCAAACAATTCAATGATTCTAATCTGAATAGTCTCAAACCGGAAGGGGAATCAAAGACCTTCGCAGGTTTTGTCTTCACGAAGCGGCGATTACGGTATCGTCAGCGGATAATCTTGCGCCGGTACAAGAATCGTAGTGGCGACCCACCAGGGACGGTCAATATTTTTAGTTCTGCCGAGTTGGCGACACTGTTTCATATTCCGGATATGGTGGTGATGGCTCCGTCGTTGACGCGTGTGGGTGCGAAGCGCGGTTCGGCTCCGACCAACCTGCCAGTTGATTGAGAGTTATTTTGATATATACAAAATAGTATGGAGAATCCGAAAATCACTTTTTTTGCCAAGACGAACTTTCGTAACCACGATCGGGTTTTTGGCATCAAGGAGGATGATCGCCGCCGGCATATGTATATCATCGGGAAGACGGGTATGGGCAAGACCAATCTCCTCGAAAATCTGGCGATTCAGGATATCCAAAACGGACGCGGCGTCGCCTATATCGACCCGCACGGCGATACGGCCGAAAAATTGATCCAAGCGATTCCCGAGCATCGATTGAAGGATGTGATCTATTTTAACCCGGCCGATCAGGATTTCCCCATCGCCTTCAATATCCTCGAACAAGTCGCGCCGGAATACCAGACGCTGGTGGCATCGGGTCTTATCAGTGTGTTCAAGAAGCTCTGGGCGGATTCGTGGGGACCACGGTTGGAATATATCCTGCGCAATGCTCTGCTCGCGCTCCTCGAATATCCCGGCAGCACGCTCTTGGGTGTCAATCGTATACTCGTCGATAAAGACTACCGGAAGCTGGTATTGGAAAAAGTGACCGATCCAATGGTGCGGTCGTTTTGGATTGATGAGTTCACCAAATGGAACGATCGAGTGTTGCAGGAAGTGATCTCGCCAATTCAGAACAAAGTCGGTCAGTTCCTCTCCAATTCCTTGATCCGCAATGTCATTGGTCAGTCGCAGTCGTCGTTCGACATCCGGGACATTATGGATAACAAGAAGATTCTCATTATGAATCTCTCCAAGGGTCGCATCGGTGAGGATATCAGTGGGTTGTTGGGCGCGTTGATGATCACCAAGATACAGTTGGCGGCGATGGCACGCGTGGACATACCCGAGGAAGAACGGCAGGATTTCTATCTGTATGTCGATGAGTTCCAGAACTTCGCGACGGATTCATTTGCCAACATTTTGTCCGAGGCGCGGAAGTACCATCTCAATCTAGTGCTCGCCAATCAGTATGTGGCACAGCTAGGCGAAGTGGTGCGTGATGCGATATTTGGTAATGCAGGGACGATCGTGAGCTTTCGAGTGGGTGCTGTGGATGCCGAATTTCTCGAGAAGGAATTCGAGCCGGTGTTTATGATGAACGATATCGTTAACCTGCCGAAGTACCACATCTATTTGAAACTGATGATCGACGGTATCGCCGCCGATGCGTTTAGCGCGACGACTCTGCCACCGATCGAGATCGAGAACACGGTACAGAATACGGAAACAGTGATTCAATTTTCGCGTGACCGATATTCACACAGTCGCGAGGAAGTCGAGGAAAAGATCCGTCGATGGAGTGGGATGCTGACCGAGTCTGAACGCCAAGCGATCTATGCTCTAAAAAATAACGCTCAGCCAAGTCAAACACCGCGACCGCAAGTACAACCGCGAAGAGTAGAGACGCAAGATTTTGCGTCTCATGCAGCGCCGCACAATCCCGTGTCTTCACCATCACCATCACAAATTGCAGAGACGAAAAACGACGCTCCTACACAGGCTCAACCACAACCGAGAATTGTAGAGACGCAAGATTTTGCGTCTCCAGCAGTTTCACCTCAGGAAATCCCGGTTGCTCCCAAAGAAATGTTTACGACTCAGTGCGCGGTCTGTCACGAAGAAATTCAGGTGCCGTTTAAGCCGGATGGTCAGCGGCCGACATTTTGCCGACAACATTTGAAGGAATACCAACGGGCGATAGTGCAACAACGCGAAGCAATACAAACACATCAGCCAACTACATCACGAACCATCGAACCGCAAGCATTCGTACCGCACGCACCACAACCGATGCCGACCAAAATTACCGAGGTATACACTCCAGAAGTACTCCCAAGCAATCCTGAGCTAAAAACATACACATCACCGAATCCACCACTGTCACTCCATCAGATGCAGTTCGTGGCACCAAAAAAATTCCGTAGCAATACCATAGCAGCACGCCCACGCCCGGCCGAGGGTAGTCTGCAAGCATTCCTCCCCAAACGGGAAGAATAAATTTTCGTTGGGATGACATCGTGAAAGAATTTTGCTATACTCAAGGTATGGAAAATCCACTGGAACAGATCGCCCAACTTCGTGCTTCACTCCTGCGTTTGCAGGACTATCTTTGACCGCACTCACAGGGAATCACGCATCATAGAATTGGAGACACTTTCCCAAGCCGAAGGGTTTTGGAATGATCCGCAGTCGGCAGGAGCCGTCTTGAAGGAAATCGAGGCGCATAAAGGCGAACTGAAACGGTTTGATGATTTATCCGAAGCCCTTAAGTCGTGGGAGGAACTGTGGCCGATGGCGGAGACGGATAGCGAGCGTGCGGAATTGGAACAGCAATTCACCGATTTGCAGCAGCAAGTGGACGAATGGGAATTGCGGACGTATCTGGGTGGAGAGTATGACAATCACAGTGTGCTGCTCTCGATCCATAGTGGTGCGGGCGGAGTAGAGGCACAGGATTGGGCGGAGATGTTATTGCGCATGTACTTACGATTCGCGGAGAAATCAGGATTTATGGCGGTATTGCTCGACGAATCGCGAGGAAATGAAGCGGGGATCAAGAGTGCCGAGTTGGAAATTACCGGACCGTATGCCTACGGATACCTACGTGGTGAGGCGGGTGTGCATCGGCTTGTGAGGCAGTCGCCATTCAATGCCGATCAGTTGCGACAGACATCGTTCGCGATGGTGGAAGTTTTGCCGATACTCGAAGCGCATGAAATGGCAGAGATCAAAACGGAAGACTTGCGCATCGACACCTATCGGGCGAGCGGTGCCGGCGGTCAACATGTGAATAAGACCGAGAGCGCTATCCGTATCACGCACCTCCCGACCAATACCGTGGTACAATGTCAGAGTGAGCGTTCCCAAATCCAGAACCGTGAACGGGCGATGCGAATGTTGCGAGCACGATTGGCAGAGCAAAAACGCTTGGATGATATCGCGGTGCAGAAGGGCTTGAAGGGGGCGACGAGGAAGATTGAGTGGGGGAGTCAGATCCGATCGTATGTCCTCCATCCCTATACCTTGGTCAAGGATCACCGGACGAAATACGAGACGAGCAATGCCGAGCGTGTGCTCGAAGGGGATATCAAGGATTTTATGGAAAACTATCTGCGTTACGCCGCCGGAAAAAAATAAACGAAAATAAAAAGCTTATGCCTATGATCCGATTTGAAAATGTCAACAAGATTTTCCCTGGGGACAATATCGTCCTCCAAGATATTGACCTTGCCTTTCAACAGGGCGAATTTGTCTCTATTGTGGGGGCTTCCGGAGCGGGTAAATCCACCCTACTCAAACTTATCTATGCCGAGGAAGAACCGACGACCGGAAAAATTTACTTTGGTGATAAATCTCTCGACAGTATCAAGCGCAAACAACTCCCGTATTACCGGCGCAATTTCGGTACGGTGTTCCAGGACTTTAAACTGTTCTCACAGAAGACCGCTTTTGAAAATGTCGCCTACGCGCTCGAAGTGATCGGCAAGACGAATGCCGAAATTAACGAGGAAGTTCCACAGATTCTCGATCTCGTTGGCTTGGTCAATCACGCCAATCAGTATCCGCGTGAATTGTCGGGTGGCGAGCAGCAACGCGTCTCGATCGCGCGTGCCCTCGTGCATCGACCATCCGTGATCATCGCCGATGAACCGACGGGTAATCTCGACCCGGTTTCCAGCCGTGAGATCATCAAGCTTTTGCTCGAGATTAACAATTATGATACGACCGTGTTGCTCGCGACTCATAATAAAGATGTTGTCGATGCCCTCGGTCGTCGGGTGGTGACGCTCGACAAGGGGAAGGTTGTTCGCGATGAAGCTGTCGGTAAATACGTGATTTAAAATAATATATATGTCAGTTCAAACTATTAAATTGAAACGAACGGTCGAAGCGGGGTGGAATAATTTCCGTCGCAATGGTTGGCTCACCGTCGCCACCGTGACCGTCTTCACGCTCTCGCTCCTCATCACCGGACTCACGGTTTCGTTCGGATATGCGACCTCGGTGTTCCTCCAAAACCTCGAAAACAAAGTGAATATCACCGTGGCGTTCAATACCGATACCACTGAGACGCGTATCCTCCAGATCAAACAGGAATTGAGCAAGTACAAGGAAGTCGCATCGATTCAATATATTTCCCGTGATCAGGCGCTTCAGGAATTTTTGAAAGCCACGAACAATGATCCAAATATCACCAAGGCACTCGACCAGATTGGTGGCAATCCGCTGCCGGCCTCGCTCGTCATCAATGCCAACCAGCCCGATCAGTATCCGATCATCAACGAAGCGCTCAAACAATCCGAATTTCAAGATGATATTGCGCGGATCAATTACGAGAAGAACAAACAGATCATCGATACTGTGACCACTTCGAGTCAGACGACCAAACGAACAGGGATGTTGCTTGCCGCCATCTTCGTCCTCGTGTCGCTCATCGTGGCGTTCAATACCATCCGCATCAATATGCACTCTCGCCGTCAGGAATACGAGATTATGCGCCTCGTCGGAGCATCCAACACCTATATGCGTCTGCCGTCGGTGTTCGAAGGGATTTTCTATGGTTTGGTGGCCGCCGTACTCTCGGCTATCTTATTGGTTCCTGCTATCAAGCTCATTGGTTCGGCAGTGCTGTTTTCGATCAATCCGTCCTTCCTCCTGGCCTATTATATCGATCACTGGGTGCGTATCCTTGCCATCCTCTTGGCGCTCGGAGGCACACTTGGTGCTCTCTCCGGTTACCTCGCCCTCAACCGCTACCTGAAGATCTAGCGTTTATAAGGTGTTGACAAAAATATAAAAAGGTGTATATTGTAAACAAGAAGGCTTTTTGATGTCATCAGGAAGTCTTTGAGTTTTTTCAATTTTTCCTCTGAAAAATGAGGATGTGAGGTTTATCATGAATGCTGACACATGTGGTCGGTGCACGGAAAAACACCAGTGCGTGGCGAAATTTTTTTCACAGTTTGCTCCTGGCGACGATCCTGTTTCGGAAGAGTTCGTAAGAAGTGAACTCCGGCAAAGCGAAGATGTAGCGGGTGCTACATCTGCCGATAGTCCGACGGCGGATTAACCAAAAATAGTTTTACTACAGCTCAACTCCCGTTCGTCATCAAATGAGGCGAACGGGAGTGATCTACGAAAAAGTACCTATAAAAAGCGTAAAAAGAGGGTGAAAAGGGATAAAGACTTGCCAGAGCGAGTCTTTTTTGTTAGGATAAAAAAGAAGTCACCAGGGCTTGTTTTTAGTTAGAAGGGGACTTTTTCTGGGAATAACCCCGCCTTCGCTTCAGCTTCGAGCGGGCGAAGCAAGTGGAAAAAGGCGAGACATTTTATTGGGGAGTAGCCAAGTGGTAAGGCACTAGGTTCTGGTCCTATGATCGGGGGTTCGAATCCCTCCTCCCCAACCAATCGGATACATAAAAGTGGATAGATCGTTGACAGTAAAAAACTACAGATGTAGACTAAGTGGGTAGTATCTGTAGTTTTTATGGCTAACAAATCGGAGGAAAAAATAAAGGCGATCAGTCTCAGAAAAGAAGGCTTGTCCTATGTTGAGATATTGAAGAGAGTCCCTGTTTCAAAGTCTACTCTTTCAGTCTGGCTGAGGGATATCGGATTAGCGAAACAGCAAAAACAACGATTGACTTTGAAGCGCAAGCAAGCTCAATTGAAGGCACAAGAAGCTTGTCGGAATATTCGAATATCAAGAGAGAAGAGAATCGTCGAAGCCGCAAAAAAAGAAGTTTCGCATGTTTCGAAGAGGGAATTGTGGCTTATTGGAGTAACGCTTTATTGGGCTGAGGGAACAAAGCAGAAAACACATAATGTTTCGCAGAAAGTTTCATTCAATAATTCCGATCCCCGGATGATATTGCTTTTCGACACATGGCTGAGAAAGATTTGCCAATTGGGTTCGGAGAGACTCGCCTATAGTATTTATATTCATCGAACAGGTGATGCTGAAAAAGCGAAATTGTTTTGGGGGAATCTTTTGAATACCGGCATAGAACGCGTTTATTTCAAAAATCATATTCCGAAAACAAATCGAAAGAATACAGACGAGAATTACTATGGCTTATTGAGAATTGATGTGAAAAAGAGCACTGATCTTAACAGACAAATAAAAGGGTGGGTACTTGGAATAGCTGATGGTTTATAATGAAAGTGTATTGCCCGGTCGCCAAGCGGTAAGGCAGTGGATTTTGGATCCACCATGCGCAGGTTCGAATCCTGCCCGGGCAACAGTCAAAGCGGTAAGGCATCCCGACTTGTCGGGACATGCGTAGGCTCTCTGCCAGGGTCGGACAGGGATCCTTACCTTCCCGACAATCAAAAACAGACGGTTTCGCGTCTGTTTTTTTGTATTCTTTTTTGCTGTCTGATTAGTCCTTCTTGCTGAAGAGTTGTGATGGTTTCAGGTTGAGGATGGCGAAGAGGTAGACGAGTTCGAGGATCCCGACCGTATTCACGACGAGCACTATCACGAACCACCAACCCTGGCCGCGCTGCCCGGCGTGCCAGAGGGCGAGGCCTTTCCAGAAGAGACTCCAGAATAGGAGTGGGAGTAAAAGGGTTATGAGTAGTGGTAGCATAGATGAGCGTGTTTATAAAATTCTAGACCATACCAGACTCGAAGCCTTGGTTTAGGTTGATTCATTTGTACTTTCATTTTCGCATAATTTAAGGTAAAGTTCAAGGTAGTTGTGGAAAAATATTGCCAATATGAAGCAAAATTGGTATATTTATCTTATGCAGAGAGTTAAGGCTAGATAATTTTCAACATGATGAAATTTCCAAAAGACATTCTTATAATCGATTTTGAGGGTTTGAAACAACCGGTTCAAATCGGGGCGGTTTTGTTGGACAAAGAAACTTTGGAAGAAAAGGATAATTTTGTGTCTTATATTTACGCTGACCTTGAGGGTTATGTGAGCCCGACATCAGGGATCTCTCAGGAGATGATCAATGATGCGCCAAAACCAGAAGAAGTCGGAAAAATGATGTATGAGAAATTTGGTGCCGACATATTTCTCGCTTCGTTTGTTCAAAATTTAGACATTCTCCATTTTAGAAAAATTATTTCCGCTGCCGGAATAGATTTTATCGAAGCAGGTACCGATTTTAAAAAATACGATACTCATATTCTCGACATTTGGCCTGTAGCTTATATCCACGCATTGAAAAACGGTTATACTGGGGGCACTGGCTCGGAAGAGTTGTTTCAATACTTTGGAGCGAAACCAAGGGGACTTCACGATGCTCTCGAAGATTGTCGGATTACCGCGGATGTTTTTCGGAAGATAGTTTTGTAAAACTTTTGGGAGAATGAGAATCTTTATTAGCTAGCGTATGTGGAGCAGGATTCCTTGTGGGAGCAAGAGATCCAATCTAAAGCTAGGTGTACTCTCGTTTTATCCAAAATTTGAGCATTTATTTTTTAGGTTTTGCTTTTCTGGAAAAGGGGTTATAATGCTGCTTATGGAGTAAACCCTAACGAACAATGTTATGAAAATAACAAACGAGATAATCAAGTTGAAGACGGCGACGACGCTGGATTTCATTGATATCACGGACAAAGTCCAACAGAAGATAAAGAAGGCGGGAATCAAAAACGGGATCGTGAACATCCAGAGTCTGCATACGACTATGGCCATCATCGTCAACGAGGCTGAACCTCTGCTCATCGAGGATATGAAGGTGCTCCTCGAAAAGCTCGCGCCACGGACACACAAATATATGCATGATGATTTCGAGATCCGCACCGTCAATATGTGTGATGGAGAATGCAAGAACGGGCACTCTCATAACAAGGCGCTTCACCTCCCGACCGCGACTCTGATGAATGTTCTTCAGGGAGGTTTGCAGCTCGGGAAGTGGCAACGGGTTTTTGCCGTGGAGCTGGATCGTGCCCGACCGAGGGAGATCGCTCTCCAAATCATCGGGGAATAAAATTTCGTTTACCGCGCCAACACGACGCCGATGACCTGTTTGGCACCGGCGTTTTTGAGTGTCTTGGCGCAGGCTTCGAGCGTGGTGAGGGTAGTGGCGACATCGTCGATGAGCCAGACGGTCTTGTCAGTGAGGGTTGGCGCCTGGTCAGTCGGTTGCCATGAGAAAGCATCTTTGAGATTGTTGAGGCGTTCGGTTTTGGATTTTACCGATGCCTGAGGTGGGGTGAATCGGACGCGCTTGAAGGAATCGACATCGAGTGGGATTGGCAGCCCGGGCGTGAGGGCAGTCGCGAGACGGGTGGCGATGAGCGTGGATTGGTTGAACCCTCGCC
>JBAWZR010000017.1:0-16288 GCA_037142915.1 Candidatus Moraniibacteriota bacterium | reverse complement strand
GTGTCCTGTTGATCGGCGATCAGCACATCGTGGAGCGTCTCCATATCATCCAGCACAATACCGGTGCCACGCACGACTGCCGTCAAGGGATCCTCCATCAACCGGACGGCAATACCGGTCTGGTTGGCGAGAAGTTTATCGAACCCACGGATCAGACTGCCACCACCCGCAAGGATAATACCTCGCTGCATAATATCCGAGAGCAATTCGGGAGGAGTTTCCTCGATGATGGTCTTGATATTATTGATGATAATACGAATCGACCGAGAGAGTGCCTCACGAACCTGCTCGTCAGTGACGATCACTTCTTTGGGTAGACCACTCACCAAGTCGCGCCCACGCACCGCCGTCGTGAGCGGTTGTGGTTGACGATACGCACTTCCGACCGCGATCTTCACTTCTTCTGCGGTTTTTTCTCCTATCAAAATATTGAATTCATCACGACAATATCGGACGATGTCCTCATTCATTTCATCACCAGCGATACGCAAACTGCGGGCGACCACCACGCCACCCAACGATATCACCGCTATCTCAGTCGTACCACCACCGATATCCACCACCATATTGCCGGAGGCATCGATGACCGGCAACCGAGCACCGATCGCGGCCGCCATCGGTTCGTCGATCAGGAAGGCCTCTCGTGCACCGGCGTTGAGCGTCGCCTCGATCACGGCGCGCTTCTCCACTTCGGTCACACCGCATGGAATACCGATCAACACTCGCGGCCGTCGCAAAAAGGAATATCCATCACTCGTTACCTGACTGATGAAATACCGGAGCATCTGCTGTGTCACTTCAAAATCACTCACAACACCATCGACCAACGGCCGTGTCGCTACGATATGACTCGGCGTCTTGCCGACCATCCGCTTCGCCTCCTTACCGATGGCGAGAATCTGCCCCGTACGCTGATTGATCGCCACGACGGAGGGCTCATTGATTACGATACCTCGCCCACGCACATACACGAGCGTGTTTGCCGTCCCGAGGTCGATACCAATATCATGCGAAAAACGGCCGGAGAGTTTTCCGACCACATCCCGAAAGAATTTTTGAATACGGATATCCCCCATAGAAGTTATTTCTTTTTCACTGGCAGCAACCGAAGACCGAGCAATTGCAATTGTTCCTTTGGTATGGTCATCGGGGCATTCATCAAGAGATCGCGACCCTCTCCCGTCTTCGGAAAAGCGATCACTTCACGGATATTCGGTTCACCTTGGAGGAGCATCAGCAGTCGGTCGATACCGGGAGCAAAACCGCCGTGTGGAGGAGTCCCATATCTAAAAGCCTCGAGCATATGGCCAAATCGTATCTCCTGTTCCTTCTCACTGATACCGAGTAGATTGAACACTTGTTTTTGGATTTCCGGCTGATGGATACGGATACTCCCTGAGGAGAGCTCATACCCATTGAGCACCAAGTCAAACGAAATCGCACGCAGAGACAACAGATCCTCACCCTTCATAAATTTCTCGACATCCTCCTCTTTGATGGAACAGAACGGATGATGAGCGGCAGTCAGTTGTCCGGCATCGTCCTTCTCAAACATCGGGAAGTCCACGATCCAGGCGAAGGCTAATTCGTTCGGATCGTTTTTATTCACCCGCAAATCAGGTTTATCCGAACCGTATTGCTCTATCGAGTCGGCATAGGTAATCCGCGGAAACGGTTGAACGGTCAGTTTTTTCTCCGGAAAAAGCGTTGTGATAAGCTCGAGAAACATCGTCTCAGTATACTGAAGGATATCTTCCTCTGTGACAAATGACATCTCGAAATCCAATTGGGTGAATTCAGGTTGTCGGTCACCGCGCAAATCCTCGTCACGGAAACACCGGGCAATCTGAAAATATTTCTCCACGCCCGCCACCATCAGGAGTTGTTTGAATTGCTGCGGGGACTGGGGCAAGGCATAAAAATGTCCCTGGTCGACTCGCGATGGCACGATGTATTCGCGCGAACCCTCAGGCGTACCCTTCATGAGCATCGGTGTCTCGACCTCGATGAAATCATTGCGATGCATATACTCGCGAAAAAAAGTGATCACCCGATCTCGCACTCGGAGATTTTCTTGCATTCTCTTGGTGCGCAAATCCAGATAGCGATATTTGAGGCGCAGGGACTCGTTAATTTTCTTCGTATCATCGGAAACCTCGAAGGGCAGATCTCTCTCGACTCGCGAAAGGATCGTAATACTCTCCGCTTCGATCTCCACTCGGCCGGTCGGGATCTTGTCATTGTCAGCACTGCCGGGACGATCCTTCACCTTACCGATAATCTCGACGACATATTCGTGGCGCAGCTCCTTGGCGATATGATAGGCATCACTCGCATCAGGAATAACCACGACCTGCACATACCCAGTCCGATCGCGAAGGTCGAGAAAAATGAGTTTGCCGTGATCACGACGCGTGTGCACCCAACCGCATAACCGCACCTGCTGTCCCAATAATTGTACGCTCTCCTCAATGAGTGTCCGTTGCATATATCGCTCGTTAATTATTTTTTCTGTGTAATGAGTCGGCCCACTTCCTTCAACAATTCACTCGGTGTTAAACGAGTCTTCAGAAAACAACTGTCGGCACCCAGATTCTTCGCTTCAGCAAACTGAGCAT
Organism: Candidatus Moraniibacteriota bacterium; assembly: GCA_037142915.1. Classification (GTDB taxonomy): domain Bacteria; phylum Patescibacteriota; class Minisyncoccia; order Moranbacterales; family UBA1568; genus JBAWZR01. Next base: position 13,670 of record JBAWZR010000017.1, on the reverse strand, counting down.
CATCAACAGAAGCTGAAAACAAAATAATCGGGGTGGCGCTATTGATAGAGCTCTCGCGAACCAGCCGGATAACATCCAGACCATTCATCTCGCGTATCGCCATATCGGTCACCACCATATCAAATGGTTTTTCCACCGCCGCCTGGACAGCGTTCATCCCTCCATCCAGATAGGTCACCGAGTAACCCTCTTTCTCCAATTGACCACCGAACATATCGCAAAACACCGCTTCATCTTCGACAAACAAGATGTTTTTGTTTTTCGACTCCACTGCCGTCCCGTCAGATGCGCGCAGGGCGTGTTTCTTCTGCTCCTCGAACTGCCGCAAAAATCGGGAGACCTCGGCCACCAATTGCGACGGCGAAAATTCTGTCTTCGGAACAAAACCATTGGCGCCAAGCTGCAGCGCTCGATCCCGATCAGATTTCTCACTCAAATTGCTGAACATTACGACTTTCAAGTCCTTATCGTACTCGGGTTTGGTGCGCAACTCCTCCAACACCTCCATACCGTTCATCTCCGGCAACACGATATCCAATAACACGAGATCATACTTGTTCTCCTTGGCTTTCTGCAAAACGGCATGCCCGCTCTCCGCCAGGTCTGCATCGATACCCGAAGCCTTAAACTTCGTCATATAGACTTCGGAAATCATCGGATCATCTTCCACAAGGAGAATCTTTGCCATAAATGCAATACATTAATTATTTTTTTTAACTTTTTCCAGGAAAATAAACAGAAACTGCGCTTCTAAAAAATCGAAAAGCGCTTCTAATAAAGCATTCTCAGTATAAGCCAAAAAGCCGAAAAAAGCAACAAAATGTTTGGAGCCCCGAATTCATCTCCTTGATTGAAGGTATCATGATGAGTTTACATCAAAAATATGCTATGATAAGCAAATAAATATTCTAAATCTATATGTATATGATAAAAATCTACTACAGAAATCCTCAGGCTCCAAAACCCAATCAACCACTTATACCGTCTATACACGGTGTCATTATAAATAATTCCCACGAAATCCTTCTTCATAAAAGAGAAGATAGTCCCATTTGGGCAATTCCTGGCGGAAAAATTGAACTCGATGAGTCGATTGAGCAGTGTCTCAAGCGTGAAATGCAAGAAGAGCTTGGAGTCAAAGTCTCCACAGAACGATTGCTTGGTGTCTATACCGATCCATCTTACATTCTTGCTTTGGGCGATACGGTACAAAGAGTTTTCCTCATAGTATTCCTCTGCACCATTGCAAACGGAGAACTTAAACTCACGAATGAGACTATGGAATATCGCTGGTTTACAAAAAAAGATTTATCTACGGTTGAAACATTCCCACTCGTCAAAGAGATAATAGATCAAGTGTTTGATGACACAAAAACAGTTTTTTTCGATTAAAAAGAGGCATGTACTTTTCAATACATGCCCCGTTAGACTCCTTGCAAATCGTTGTTTATTGCTAATTAATATTGGATATTGGCTCCCGCTTTTTCAATACGTTCGACAAGATCCAAAAGCGATAGAAATTGATTACCGCACAATTCCTTCGCTTTTTTTATATACCCCTCTGCCAAAGAGCGTGATGTTTCAATGGATAAACGCTTTCCTTCATTCGTAGAAATATCCCACCCATTAAAATGAGCTAAACTGACAGGCAATGACCAATAGCCATTTTTAACATCATCATCAATCTCTCGCATATCATCAAATAGCTGACATGTCAAACCATAGCATTTTGCAAGACCATGGTATCAACAGCAATTGACAAAATATCGCTAAAATTCAAAAAAAATCCTTACGCCACGGGGACCTCCACGATGAAGGTTGAGCCTTTGCTGCCATTCTCGATATGCCCACCGGGGAGGAAAAATCGTGCATTCCCCTTAGCTCGACACAAAACCATTTTATCGCCCTGCAGCAAAATTGCTCGGACGATGGGATGAATCTTGGATTGTAGTACAAAGAAGGTTTGCATAAAAATGAGTGTTAACTTTTTTTCGCAATAGCCTGAATACAATTAAAACATAAAAAAACTTTGTGCCAGATGGTTTCATCGTAACACAAAGTCTAAACTCGACAAGACCATTTCCCCTAGCCGAGTGTTCCTTTCGGATATGATCCGAGAAATTGCATGGGTCTAAGAGACAATCCCAGTGCATTAAAACCATCCCATGCCCGACTCACCGCTTCATCCGTGATATGTCCTCCTACCTCTATCATCCAGGTGTACTCCCATCGTTTTCCAAAAATGGAAATGGGGTACATAAGAAGGATATTTATTTTCTCACTGGCAAACACATCAAGCGTATCCGCCAGACCACCTGGACGTGCTTGATCAAGATTCACCAAAAAACATGTCTTGTCATCCCCTGTCTTCCGCGCGTGCTGTTTTCCTAAAATGAAAAACCTCGTTGCAGAGTTGACGTGATTGGTGACGGACTCGCTTTCCAGATACTTGAGATTGCACTCATCGATAGCCTCCCTTGAGGCAAGTGCGGCCACCGACGCATCGTCCCGAGCCCTAATTGCAGCAACTCCGGTAGAAGAACATGTCTCGGTAACGATTCCTCTCCGGAAAAGTTTTCCAACAAAATAACTACATTGCCCAAGTGCCGATGGATGCGAAACAACCCTCTGAACACCATTGTAACTCCCGGTTTGATTGGCGCAGTACATTCGTATTGGTAGGATAACCTCCCCCCAAATCTTAAGTCCGTAATGACCATCAACCCTCTCGATAGAACGAGCCGTCTCCGGAACCACGCCATCGAGAACATTTTCAATGGCAACAACTCCGCACGACACTTCGGATCTTCCGACTTTCTCGCAAACCTCCAGGTGAGTCCTGCAACCGATTGGAACAATATCCCTATCACCAAAAAACTTCCTCATGGCCTGATAACCGAAAGTCTGATTATCATTCCCAAGATACGCAACCTTCTTTTTACTCATTGCAATCACCCCTTTACCTTAAAATAACCTCAAACAATGTTTACCAACACATACTGCTTCTTCCCCTTCCGAAGAAGAATCTGTGTACCCTGCGAAAAAGGAATCTTTTGATCCAAACTGCCACCCACTTGCTCTCCCTCCACATAAATACCTCTTTGCTTTATGGAACGACGTGCATCGGATTTAGACATATCCAATCCGGAAAGATAGACCAAATCAACCAAAACCAAATCGCTTTTTTTCAACTCCTCGAAAGGAATGTTTATTTTCGGCGCGCCATCGGCAAGTGATGGATCTTTATCTCCGGAAAACAACTTTCGAGAGGCATCTCTTGCTTGTTTCGCAGCAAGAACTCCATGGGCGATAGCCGTCGTTTCCATAGCCAAAACATCTTTAGCATTTCTCAATAAATCAATATCATCTCCAATGTGTTCACAAAGAGATGTTACTTCTTCAAATGAAAGAAATGTGTACAGCTTCAAAAATCGCTCCACATCCTTATCTTCCGTGTTGATCCAGTATTGGTAGTACTCATACGGCGAAGTACGTGAGGCATCAAGCCATACAGCACCAGCTTCCGTCTTCCCCATCTTTTTCCCGCTTGCGGTCGTAAGGAGTGGAAATGTCAGACCATATACCTCACGAGCGTTCTTCCGACGCACTAACTCCACTCCTGCGGTAATGTTACCCCATTGATCGTTGCCTCCAAGTTGAATCGCACAATTCTTCGTGCGAGCAAGATGCAAAAAGTCCCAAGCCTGAAGAATCTGGTAATTAAACTCCAGAAACGAAAGCCCTGACTCCTGCTCAAGTCGCATACGGCATGATTCCGACCGAATCATATCATTAACGCGAAAATATGTCCCCACTTCCCGGAGAAACTCAATATATCCCATGGGAAGGAACCAGTCCGCATTATTGACAACCTCTCCTTTTGTTCCATCAAGGGAAAGAAAGGAGGAAAGTTGCCGACGAATGCCGTCTATGTTAACAGCTATTTCTTCAGGTGTCAGCATTTTACGCATATCCGTTTTACCGCTCGGATCACCTATATAAGCCGTCGCACCACCAACCAAAGCTAGAATATGATGTCCAGCTCTCTGAAGGTGCGCCATGGCCATAATTGGAACCAGACTACCAACATGCAAGCTGGATGCCGTCGGGTCAAACCCCGCATAAATGACGGCCGGACTCTGTAAAGCCTTCTGTACACCAATCTCGTTCGTACACTGAGCAATAAAACCTCGCTTACTGAGTTCTTTAAAGATGTTCATAATATCACCTCTTGTTAAATGACAATTTTTGTAATGAGTACCAACTAAGTTAATAGCATTGGCACTTGAGTTTAGTATACGCATCATTTTCGTTTTCTGTCAAATTCATCTTGACAAAGTGTCTCATTTAAAGGTACACTCTTGGCATGGAGATACTGACACTTAGAAATACTTTAGTTGGGTATTTATATGGTTATTGTAGCTTAGATACATGAGTCTTGTTTAAGATGCTGAAAAATACTTCAACTTCTCAAACTGGTCTCATTCAAGACTAGTTTTCTTTAAAATTCAAATCAAATTAAGGAGGCTGTACATGAAAAAACTTCTACTGTTCACTGGCCTACCGGGCGTGGGGAAATCAACCATTTCCAGTGAATTCAGCAAAAAAACGAGCGCAAGAATTGTCGAACTTGACGACTTTAAAAAGACCGACATTAACCCAACCCTTGTCAGAAGTCAAATAGATCCACCTGAACTCAGATGGATCTATTACCAAAAAGCTCTACTCTATGTCTTTGAACTTTTTGATCAAAGACTACCGATGATAATAATGGATGAAGTGTTTCATTTGCATTCACTCCGTACTCGGCTGGAAACTCTTTGCATGGGTCAACATGTGCAAGTGCTGTGGATTGAAGTACGTTGTCCATACGAGGTAGTCGAAAAACGACTGTACTCAACAAGAAGAGATGGCCATATCCTTTCAACTGAAGAAACACTAAGAATGCACCTTCGGTTTAAAGCTGTTTTCGAAGAGTTTTCTATTCGTAGTCAAAACCATATCATTATTAATAATGAAAATATCAACGATATCGACTTAGCGATAGAGGCTATTTTGACAAAAGTTAAGGCGAATAGTCAGCCTGAACCATCACTATAAGCTGATGAGAGCTCTTCCTCTGCACAGATCATTAGACTAGCATAATTTGCATGCTAGTCTTTTTTTTGCTAGCATTCTCAATAGAATAGAAAAAATAGTTTAAATAACACAGATAAAATAGTGACAAAATAAAACTTCCAAAAAAAGCTACTATTTTCTCATACACTATGAAAGCATTATTTATTTGCAAAAACAATCAATTCCGTAGCCAAATGGCCGCTGCAATATATAACCAGCTCACGAATACAACTGACGCCGATTCCGCCGGTACCTATGTCGGCTCCAGCGACGAACCGGAAGGGGTTATTATCGAGACTCGTTTCCGTTCCCCTGATTTTTTTGAGATCATGGAGAAAAATGGTATGTATATACGGAATCATCGTACAAAAAAACTTGTACCACACATGGCAGAAAACGCTGACGTTATCATTTCGATGGCAGAAGAACCGTATATTCCGGATTTTTTGCGTGATAATGAAAAAGTGATATGGTGGAAAATAGAAAATCCTTCTTTCGCTACGCGCGAGATTTCAAAAAAAACATATGATCAGATCAAAAAATTGGTCGAAACGCTTATCTCGTCTTATCCAGTCATTCAACGATAAAAGCTACTACCGATAAATCGCAATAACTTGCCAGATGATCAATTCATGCAAAATATTGAACTACTTCCTACCTTATTACATTACGCCACGGGGACTTCCACGATGAAGGTTGAGCCTTTGTTACCATTCTCAGCAGGCCCAAAAAATACCTATTTCTTCTCCAGCAACTCCACTAAAGATCCCGAAACTTTCAAAGGCTTCCACTCCACTTTTCCTTTGTTATAAGACACCTTTTGAATACCGACATCTTTTTTCGATTTCAGAACTTCGTATTGGTTACCTCGAATGACAATCGCCGAATTATCATCCAGAGCCAATGCTATCCCGGGAGTTCGTTTCATGATTGCTTTCATCCCCGACTCGCGAAGATTCTTCTCGCGAATATGGTGTGGACTGAGTGTCAGTGGTACCAGTCCGAGCCCTGTGATTCTTATAAGGATCTCTTGCTGTTTTCCGTTTTGCATAAACCTCCGCGAGTCACTCGAGCCATACCGAAACCAGCAAATCGCTCCAGCGCTCAGACCGGATAAGATAATTCCCTTCTCGTAGGCTTGGCGTAACATTTTGTCTACACCCAAATTTCGCCAGATACGCAACATGCGAAGTGTATTGCCGCCACCGACATAGACAATATCAGTAGAAAAAATCTTCTGCTCGATTTCTTTTTTGGAAAGCTTTTCCTTCACAAGATACAGTACATCGGTTTCACAGCCAAGCTTCTTGCCATACACATTCTGAAAAGTCTCCCAGTATCCGACGGCATCATTGCTCGCCGTCGGAATGAAAAGCACTTTGGGATGTTTCTTGTCGGCCAACTTCACAATCGCCCGATCAGTCGAAAGCGTGTCCAAATCCTTCAATTCTCCTCCCCCGATGGCAATGATGGTTTTCATAAAGATGTCTGTTGACTCTTTTCTGTAATAGCATGAGCGATTCTTACTAATTCTTGTTCACTCACTTTGGAAAACTGACTCAATAACTCCCAAAACTCCGGGTCTTTTTCTTTGATAAATGGCAACGCTTGCGCCGGGGGCAATGGCCAGAGGTTTCGTTTTTCAAACCAGACTCGAATAAAAGCTTCATAGGCGATGCCGGTGTAATAGAAACACACTTCAGGATTATCTTGATACTTCTCCAACTTTCCAACCCACCGATCTAATTTTCGTAGTCGTTCTTCGCACCCGGCCGAATATGCCACTCTCGATCCTTTCTCGTACACCTCTTTGGTTCGTTTGAGGATCGTATCGAAAACTCCCTCGGTATCGTCAAATAATACCTCTACCGGCAACACTGGACTGTATGGATTGGTGAAGATCCATCCTTCCGGTTTCGGCCATTCGTGAAAAGTAATATCCAATTCTTGATCATTCCATTTCGAAATACCGCCAACACCTTTGGTCTTACAGAAAAGAAACAAATCCCAATCGCTGTCCGCGGTATATGTTCCGTTTGCCCGAGAGCCGGCCAATACAATGACATGTGGATGATATTTTTCTTTGAGAAAATCGACAAGTTCTTGATTCATAGAAAGATAATATCAAAAGATACTCTAATATAGGTAATTATAGCACATGACGAAACCCCGTTTCTCTTCTCCAAAATATACAAAAAAACCGAGTTTCCTTTCGAAAACTCGGGGTAAGACTTTGATTCAAGTCAATGTTTTTTCTTATTAGCGGAGCTTACTTTTCAAGTTCCGCGTTCATTTTCCTCAAGAAACTAACCAGGTCGTGAGTTGATGCATCGACGAATTCCGGAGCTTGTTCATGCTCTTCGCCTGTGTGCAAATCCACAAAACTCGGTTTCGGCCGCAAACCATTTCCAACAAGAATCGTTCTTGAACCGAAATCGCTCATGACCCGTAAGCTAGAAACAATATCGTCAAACATTGCCACCTGCCCTGGTATCAAATCCAAGCTGCGAAATAAACCTTCATATGCTTCGATTTCGGGTTTTCGGATAAAGCCATTGTCCTCGACGGTAAAGACTATATCAAATATCTCAACCAAATCAAGCAACTTTATGGCTCGATGAGTAAAACTCCTATTGGAATTAGTGAAAACAATCAACGGAACTTTTTCTCGTAGCCGTTCAAGTTCGAAACGAAGTCCCTGACGCACTTCCATCCTAGTAAGATCAAGTTCGTCATACATATCTCGAAGGAATGTTTCCGGATCCACACCATGATGCCTGTGTAATCCGAGAACGCTCGATTTGTATTTGGCTCGGTATCCAGCAAGAGTGCGTTTAGCTTCTTCGATAGAAACATCCAACGCTAGCGCAGCGTGTCGAACCATTAATGGTCGCAACTGCTGTTCTATTCCGGCATTTGACTCGTAAAGCGTACCGTCAAAGTCGAAAACAAGTGCCCTTATCTCACCAACACAAACCAATGTCGAAAGACTTTTTATTTTACTACTCATAGTACCTCCTATTGGATTCAAATCCCCACCTGACGCAAAGCTTTGAGCAGTGTATCAGCGGACTCAAAACGCGAAGTCGGATCGGCAATCAAACATCGTTTGATAATTGCTTGTAGTCGTGCTTCGCATTCATTGACCGGCTCAGAAAAAATCCGCAAGCGATTTTCCGCAACCGCCTCCAGCTTTTGCCGAAATGGTATTTGCGCCATAGTCCCCGAACCGTAGTCAACTGCCGTTTCGCCCGTATACACGAAGTGAAAAAGCGCACCCAGGGAATAGATTTCAGCGAGAACACCGTATTCAATCGTCTCGCGTTCTTCTAACATTCCCCGAGCGATTTCCGGAGCAGCAAAATGTACGAATCCCCCTTTGTAAGGAAGGTTGTGTCCACCGATTCTCCGAGCTAAACCCCAATCCAACAAAATCACACAATCGGAATCTTTCTCGAACAAAACATGTTGTGGCTGAACATCGCCGTGTAGAAAGCCTTTGTGGTGAACTTCCGCATAAGTCTCTACAATGGAAACAAACAGTCGCAGTAATTTTGAACAAACCTTGTTTTGATCCAAAGTCCGAATCCTCGCTCCTATTGTCGATGCCGTCTCGCCATCAATCCATCGCAGAAGTAACCATGATCCGTAAGTCGCATCTTCTCCGTGATCCACATATTGCTCGCCTGCCAATTTTCCAAGCTCTTGCAATACGCTGGCTTCACGGCGAATGAGTTCGCCTCGGTCATAGGTATCTTCAACGCTCGGGTCACAGCTCTTCAAGGCAAAAACCTCCCTATTTCGACAAACCTTCAATACAAACGAACCGCGACGGTTCGCAATAGTCTCAATCACCTCCAAACCGAGCGACTCGGCAAAAGCATTTAATGTCTTCATTGTGTTACCTCTCTTTTTTTTGCCCCTATAGAATAAAGGCATTGATACAAATCAAACGACTCCAAAATTCTGCGGCACACTGCGAGTAAGTCTTCCGTCGTTTCGCAATGAGATTGAATTAAGCGACATAATTCATCGCTTCTCTCAACATCTTCAAAAACAAACTGCCCACTATCTTCTGCGGCGATCAGTGTATCCAGCAACTCCGGAGCTTTCGTAAAAAACGCCGGGTCGCGTTGCTTAACTGACCCACGAATGGAAAGCATATGGTATGGCGGGGACGGTATAGGAATAGAATCCCGTGACATTGCCTCTTCGCTTTTCCAAAACTTACCAAAAAGCACTCCTGCTTGAGTGTACCGGACTTTAAGCAACCAATGAGGCCACCCGAAAAGTTCAGCGCCATCAACAGAATCTTCGCTTTCGAATCGAAAAATGATATTCTCACAAACCAAAGCGCGTTGTTGTAATGGCACTTCCGCTCTTGCACGACGTAAATTCTCCGTATGCAGAAGTCCAATACAAAACATTAATGCCTAAATCTGCTCTATATCGCCATTCCCCAATTCATACACACTGTACGAAGTCAATCCTCGCGTTGCAGATGGCTCAAGAAACGGACAAAACTGACTTTCTATCGCAGCAATATACGCCTCAAATCCTGGTAACTGCGGTACAAATAACGATCGAAAAATATTCATCGTTGCCTCCAATAAAACAAAAACGAGGAGGGGCCTTGTTTTCCCCTCCTCTCAACAAAGTTAAACTAATGCCTGATAAACGTTGATCAGGCGGCCTTTTTCTTGGTAATGCCAGGTGTACAATCCCACGACATACGCACTTCGCCGGTTTGTTCGTAATGAGCGAGTGCCTCGTCGTCAACCGAATCATCCGGTCTCACGAACCATGGAAGCGGGAGTTTGCCAAAGCGAGACTCATACACGCTAACCCAGTCGAGTAAACCATTGCCAGAGCTTTTAAGATGGGCGACCTCCATCTCGATACCGAGATGGAGGTCAACTAAATCCCTCAGCTCTTGCGGTTTATCTAGCAAATCATGCCAAGCGCTATCAACAACGCATTTCGGCATCATTGCTGACTTACCGCCAGTTTTAAGACGATACTCCGCAGCTACCTCAAAAAATCGGCCAAGCTCAGTGAGAATCAGGGAGCGTTCAGCTCCCGTAATAATTTTTTGTGCCATTGAAAACCTCCAAAGAACATGTTCCGGTCGGAAATGACCGTGAGTTAACGATAGCAGAAAGACTAAGAAGTGTCAATACCAAAAGACTCAACCTCAACAACTCTTTTACATTTACGCCACGGGGACTTCCACGATGAAGGTTGAGCCTAGGCCGTCGCCTTTGGACGCCACCCAGATCCGGCCACCCATCGCTTCGATCATCTGCTTGCCGACATAGAGGCCGAGATGGTCTTCTTAAAAAGCGGTAACGACGAAGATTTTTATACAAGAATGCTAACGATACGATTAGGCACAGATATAAACTTTTTCGGTTCTTTATTCAAAAGGTATTTCTGAACATCTTTATTACTCAAAACAATTTTCCTAAGGCCGTCTCCGTCCATATTCATAGGAATAGTCATTCGCAAACGAATCTTTCCATTAATTTGAATGGGCAATATAACACTGTTCCGGCGAATCAAGTCTTGCCTTACCTCCGGCCACGCCGAAATATGTATTGACTTTTCATTACCTGCCATTAACCAAATTTCTTCAGCTATATGAGGAGCGAAAGGTGCCAGTAAAGAAATAAACAAGCTAAAATCCGAGATAGTTAATTCCGTTTCTTGTATTTCATTTAAGCACATCATAAGGCTTGAAATAGCCGTGTTGAATTTAAAACCCTCGATGTCATCACCTACTTTTTGTATTGATTTATGAATAGCCGCAACTGACCTTAAATCCGAATGCAGAGCGTTCTTTTTTATAACCAACTGCGAAAGCTTCCAAACTCTCTCCAAAAATCGTCGTGCCCCGATAAGTCCCTCGTCATTCCAAGGAATTGGTTTCTCAAAAGGACCTATAAACATTTCATAAAGACGGAAGGTATCCGCGCCAACCTCTTTTATAACATCTTCAGGGCTTCGGCTATTACCTTTTCTTTTTGAAATTTTTGATCCATCTTCTGCAAGAATATAACCAAGAAATTCCAATCTCTCAAATGGTTCAGGAAAATTAACCATACCAGCATCTTGCATCACTTTGTGCCAAAACCTGGCATAAATCAGATGTGCGACAGCATGATCAGCACCAGCATAAACATTCACTGGGCCCCAGTACTGCGCAAGCTCCTTCGAAAAAGGCACATCCTTGTTCTCTGGATCCATATAACGAAGCCAGTACCAAGAAGATCCTGCCCACTGAGGCATAGTATTGGTTTCCCTGCAAGCTGGTATCCAACCTAACTTGTCTGGATGATTCGAAATCATGCCTGTTTTTGGATCGATAAAGGTATTTACCCACTCATCAATACCGGCTAACGGTCCTTCCAAGGCACCTGTTGGTTGATACGAATCTACCAATGGCAGACGCATTGCATCAAGAAATTCTGGTATAACAGGGACAGCAAAATGCTCTACTGCGTCGTCAGCAGTGTAAACAACCGGCTCACTTGGCAGCCACTCACCAATGGGGCCTTTAGATAACTGCTCATAGTTTGACCGACCTTGAATCCAAACAATCGGAAAAGGCTCCCCCCAAAAACGCTGGCGAGAAAATACCCAATCACGAATCTTATAGCATTTCCGAATATTTGCACCGACCATCTTAGAAATTATTTTTCGAGTCTCATTAATAGTTTTGCCATTCAAAGATTCAGCACTCACCATCACATCATTCGCGATGATACTATTTTTTTCTAAACCAAGGGATTTTTCCATATCACTATCGCGCTCATCTTGAGCGGGGACAGCCATAATTGCCCCTGTACCATATGATGCTAAAACATAATCGGCGATCACAACTGGCATTTCCGTCCTCGTGAAAGGATTTGTTGCGGTGACGCCTCCAACGATAATACCTGTTTTATCGTTCATCGACTGCCTTTCGAGATTTGTCTTTTGGCTACTCAGTAGAACATATTCGTTGATTTGTTGAGCATTCGTCGATAAAACAGTAATTTCTTTAACAAGTTCACTTTCCGGAGCGATAACCAAAAATGTTGCTCCTGGTAAAGTTTCAATCCTCGTAGTAAAAACCGGGATATCAATATTTACATTGGTTAAAAAACTAAATTCATAACCCTCGCTCCTACCAATCCAATTTCGTTGAGCATTCTTCACTTTATCCGGCCAATGAGGTAGCAAATCCAAATCATCAATAAGCCGGTCGGCATACTTTGTAATGGCAAGTATCCACTGACGCATGGGTCTTTGAAATACAGGGTGTCCACCTCGTTCACTTTTACCGTCAACAATGTCTTCATTCGCCAGAACAGTGCCTAGATTTGGACACCAATTCACTGCCACAGTATTATTCATCGCTAGTCCTCTCCGAAAAAACTCCAAAAATATTCGCTGAGTATGGACATAATACTTGGGATCGGTTGTGTTAATCTCTCGCGACCAATCGTAACCAAGCCCAAGCATGATCAATTGAGATTTAAACTTTTTGATATTTCTCTCAACGGTAGCAGATGGATATTCTTTGTTTTCGATTGCAGTTTCTTCAGCGGGCAGACCAAAAGCATCCCAACCCATCGGATGGAGAACGTTAAACCCGCTCATCCTTTTAAAACGAGCATACACATCGGTCGCTACGTATCCCCGAGGATGACCAACATGCATAGAGCTTCCGGAAGGATAAGGGAACATATCAACGACAAAGCAAGGTGATTTACTCGTCGAATTATCCGAATGATAAATTGAACTATCTTTCCACGTCTCTTGCCATTTCTTTTCAAAACTCGCTGGATTAAATTCCATATATATGCTACTGTACAATTACACATTTATATACTATTGCAAAATGCCTTGTTTTGCAAGGGTTAGAGTGCCTTTTCAATAATACATTTTAATAAATTACATATGAATTTAAAGCAAGCAAGATGGGCAGACTTCAATGAAACAACATTGCATATTGCTTCCTTCGAAGGACAACAGCCCATTCAAATGAAGCACAGCGATGGGACAGCATTACCCCTACTCGTAGACGATTCAAAATCTAATAAATTTGGAGCGGATATAATTAGATTTGCGCCAGGAAAAGGAGTTTCGCTTCACAAACACATAGGAGCGCACATTCTTATGGTCACGAAAGGAACAGGCACTCTCGTATACGGAGATGAACGACATCCAATGTTTGCAGGAATGATTTATTTGGTTCCATCGAATATTCCACATGCAATCGAGGCCATTACCGAATTGGTTCTCGTGGCGATTGGTAATGATCATAAACCTGCCAACAGTGAAGATCGCCTTAGCCTTATTGCAAATTAAAAAAACAACAGATAACGGATATGGCATTTAACTTGCAACTCTTTAAACAGCATTTGCAAAAAGCAGAGCTAGTAATGCTAGAAAACGAAATCAAGGGTTCCTTAACGTACCTGACTTATGGATTAGAGGTTAAACAAAAGCTCTACTCTCTAGCCATAAATCTTCTGAGAGCAGAGGGCTTCTCAGAGATAAAATTA
>JBAWZR010000016.1:0-17602 GCA_037142915.1 Candidatus Moraniibacteriota bacterium | reverse complement strand
AAACAATACTTCGAATTTTTTCTTGAAGCTCCTCGCTTTCGACACTTCGACTTCGATTGTTCTGTCGCGGACGAACATTGATCATCGAATCAAACTCGATAAAATCATCGCCAGTTTCCTCCGGATACAAGTTAATCCCCCAGAGATTGTCCTGCTTCGATCCATTCTCAAGTAATTGCATTTCTTCATCGGCGTGCATCTCCGCATCCACAAACATAATTTCCTGCTCAATATCCAGCACAGCTTTCACCAAACCTCCGAACATTTTCTGAGAATAATCCGAAAGTTGCGCGCGCGTGACTGGTTGTTTTTGGGTAACGAGTTGCATAGAAATAAAAACTAAAAGGTCATTTACTCTCTTTAACATACAACCAAAACCCCCTTCCGTCAAAGAAAGACATCACAAAACCCTCTGATACCATCCGGCATCAGAGGGTTTTATTGGAGCAAGGCTCACTCTTGTTTACGGAGCCACCTCACGCCAAGTGGAATCGCACTTCTTCGTACCCGGCTCGTTACAAGTGGTATTACATCTAGTTCCGGTGGCAGTTCTTCCTTCACAGACATTGCTCGGACCCTCCCCCGGAGAGAAAGTGCAGGGTTGGTTACAAATGATATTGTAAGTGACTGTTTTCTTCTCTGCTGATTTGGCAGCAGTCACCGTGATGCCCGTTACTCCCAAACCACCGCTTGAAGTGACGGTCGTACTCAGAGCGTTGAGTGGATTCATAGTAAGACGACTCCCTGGGTCATTTGCCTTTGTCCAATTGATTTCTGGTGGGAGAGCCATGTTGGCTTTGTCACAAGTAGTTGAGTCATTCCAGCAAGCGGTCAGTGTTTCTGATTGATTCCCAATCAGGGATCTCGTTGTGTTGGATACTGGTGTCCCGTCTATGCAACCCCCCAGGCAGATCTTGAGGGTTGGCTGATTGCCTCGTGAGGCGGTACAACCGATAGCAGAAGTACCTCCACTGATACCGTAGCAATTCCAGGTCGTCGAGGCTCCTTGTGCAGGAAAAACAGAGGCTGGTGGATTGAGAAAACCAGAGGAGCATTGTGTGTATGCGCCATAACTCGTTTCATTGTAAGCGAATAGGTGTAAATTGGCAGTACCACAGGCACCATTAGGTTGGATCACGGTTACTTTGAGTTGTACTGGGGCAGACCAAACGCCATGTGAATCATAGGCGTAGGCGGTGATGGTTTTTACTCCGGCGGTTGACCAACTATGCGCAGGGTAGGCATAGGCTCCACTACCAACCCATCCGGTAACCCAACCAGCTTGTCCGTCTCCCCAGCTGACATAGTAGCGGAGGTTATCGCCATCAGGGTCAGTGCCTCGCATTCCATAGCCAGTGTTGGTGTTGATATTGGTTGATTTTGGTCCCCAAAAGGTGACGGCAGGAGCGCGATTAGATTGGAGAATGGTAATGGTAGTGGATCCCCAACCGGCAGATTGCCAACCTTTATCGTCGCGAGTGAGCGCTTTGACGGTATAGGTACCGGGAGTGTTCCAGGTACGGGTAGTGGTTTTGGTGGTACCGGAAGCGACATATGTCCCCCACGTAGGCACCCACTGGTCGACCGTGGCGTTATTGTCCCAATCAATACCATATATGATATTGTCATTGTTGGGATCGGTACCGACAACAGAGAACTTTTGGGGGCTCCCGGTGAGATGATTGTTCCCGGCGACCTGTTTGATGGTGGGATTATTGGGAGGGTTGTTGCACGACTTGGTTCCCCACGCGGTTCGGGATTGCCCGCAAGTATTCGTCTGGGTAAATGAGGTGCCGGTGCAGACCGTGCTTGGATCGGGAGTGAAGGCAGTATCGCAAACGGTGATGCTCATGGAGGACCAACCTTCACCGAAAACAAACGGGTTACCATTTTGATCAATACTTACAGCGTATCCGTAAGTATTGATCGTATGGGTACCGGGACTTGCAGGCGCCGTAAGAGAGCTGCCATTGCAGGTATTGTAGTTCCCGAAACCATAACAAATATGCATAGGGTCCGAATTGCCGCAACCCTCCCAATAACTACTCGTACTCATCGCTATACCCTCACTCGGAAAATATGTATCCTTATTCGTACTTGCACTATAGTGTGCGCACCAATAACCCCCATAACATGATGTCCAACTCGTCGAAGCCGCCTCCACTCGTTGCATCCCCATCCCGGCCACCATTCCTAGACCGAGGAGCATAAAAGCAATCATGCGCATGCCCCGATTCATCCTCCGTCGTCGTACGATGACACTACCGACAACCACTACCACGAGCGCCAAAGTCGTGATGAGGGCGCCGAGGAAACGGTTATCCTCATTCCCAGTTTCATCCGTTTGTTGCTTCGATGAGAGTGTCGAATCGATCAATTCTTTTTGATCAGCGGAAAAGACATAGGTATCAAGAGTCTTATTGCCTTCTTTTACTTTGAGAAGTACTACTGGATTCTGACAATCACTCGTAATCGGGAAAGAAATGGTTTTCGAATCCGGTTGCAAATCCATGGTCTGAACGGTGCCGCAGGATTGTCCTTGAGACAGGATTTCAGCAGAAAGACTTGGTTTGGTCAGCGTACTGCCATGTCCAATGGTTCTTGTCGATGGGAAGTTGTCCACTGGTCCGGTCCAGGAAAAATCAATGGTGCTCTTCTCGCCCTTTGTGTATGTCGTTTTATCGAGAGTTGCTGTCTGAATAGTCGCGCTTTGGCCACGCACCACAAAATGAGCGGAAACGGTATTCGAAAATGGCGCATCAACATCTTGATTGTTGAGTGTCACGGTGACATCGTAGGCCTGCGGGTCTTGCGGTACCGGTACAGTGAGTGTAGTTGTTTTGCTTTCTTTGGCGGCCAGAGTGAAATTTTGTTGTGTGTCAGTCAGCGTACCCAGGGTGGATCCGTACACAGAACGCCGATGGGTCGTCAATACAGGTGTAACCGCTGCGTCCGCATTGGAAAGATTGGTCAGCGTACACACAAGCTCGAGTGCTTCCGTCGCATCAAGCGGAACACCCTGGGTGAGGGTATATTTCTCAGTACCTGAAGCTACACGCAGATTACAGGTGGTTGCATCGATCAGAACGCCGACATTTTTCGGGAGGATGGTCACCATTCCGGCGGGAGTAGCGGTGATGAATTTTCCGGAGGTGGAATACAATTCGATAGTAACAGAAAAGTCGCCCGAGAGAGCGGCCGGATACCAATAGGAGAGCTTAAACGGGACACGGGCTTTCGCTTCCACGGTGGGGATGAGCTCTGCGGAAATCATTCGATCAACGACGGTGTTTTTTTGTTTGAGAACAATACCGATTCGCCCATTGGGAAAGATTTTCTCTCCCCCGATGAGGGTCATACCGACATCGAAACCGTTTTCATCCTGACGAAAAATCTGGGTATCGGCAATAGAGGCTTCCAGTATGACTTTCGGAGATTCGGTCTTGGGTGGTTCCTGCGGTATCCCTGTCGAAGTGGCAGGAGGCGGCGTACCGACAGGTGTTTGTGCCATCGCGCTCTGGAAGGAACAGAGACTCAACACCACTGCCATGAGCCCTAAGAATGAGTTTCGCAACATACGACAAGTCACTTTAATTTTTTTATATTGATTTAACTTTAGTATAGCATACAACGAAAACTCAAAAAAATGTCGAGAGAACCGTCAGAAGAAAAACCAGACGCCCGAGGTGCCTGGTTTCTCCTCTGTATTCACACAGTCCTTCTATTCATCTTCCGGAAGAAAAAACTGAGCAATCCAACGATAAGAAACAATCCCACGACAATCCCGACGACCCGAGTAGTAGAGATATTGGCGAGGTTTTCTTCGGCGGTGTTTATTGAAAGTGAGTCTACAGGAACTACTTGTTCTTCGGCGGATTCTTCAATAGGTTGTGCCGTGGGGCTTTCCGGTATGGCAACGGCTGAATTCTCAGGCGTTTTTGGCACCTTTATTTCTGCATTCGGATCCACTGGTATCTTTTCTGTCGGAGCGGCAGGTGTGGTGGCGGCAATTTTTTGCTGTTCCTCCGGAGTAAGCACCTCTGCCCTAACGAATGAGGAAGACCCCAAAATCAAAACAAACACCAAGAAAAAAAATGTTGTGACTCGCGAAAAAAATGTACTCATAACTTTTATATAAATTATTCTCTATTAATTATAATCCAACAATTTAATTGTACCACACTAAATTAATTCCACAATCAATATTATATTTTCGGCTTCGCTTTTGATCTCCTTTCTAATTAGAGGCGGATCTAAAGCTGCTACTAGCTCAATTTTTCACGCAACATTTCCAACACTACTTGCGGGTTGGCCTTGCCCTTCGTTGCCGACATTACTTGTCCCATCAGGAATTGGAGGGCGTTTTCTTTGCCGGCTTTGTAATCATCCACTGATTTCTGGTTTTTCTCCAACACTTGCGCGATCACAGAATCCAATTCACCGACATCGGAGAGCTGTACCAAATCCAATCGTTCGATGATATGCGACGGGTCGGTATCACCGCCCTCATACATCGTCTCCAGCACCATCTGTGCCGCACTCGAATTGATCGTCCCGTCCGCCACGATCGCCACGAACTCTGCGAAATTCTCGGCCGTAATCGCGATGTCAGCGATGGTCTCGTTCGCTTTGCTCAAATGCTTGCGCAATTCCGTCAGGAGATAATTCACCGCGAGCTTCCCCGCCTTCTTGATGTCCGCTTTCATTTCACCCGATTTCAATTTGTCCACCAACTCGCTCATTACTTCTTCGAAATATTCCGCAAAGGCTTTATCATCCACCAAAATCGCCGCCTCGTCCACCGTCACGCCGTACTCCTTCACGAACCGTTTCTCCTTCGCCTGTGGGAGCTCAGGCAGATGCCGCCGCAAATTCTCCACATATTCCTCAGAAAAACTCATCGGGGGAATATCCGGCTCAGGGAAATACCGATAATCGTGCGCTGATTCCTTCTTGCGTTGCGAAACCGTTATGCCTCGCACATCATCCCAGCCACGCGTCTCCTGAATGAGCTGTTCACCCGCTTCGAGCGCCGCTGTCTGTCGTTTGATCTCATAGTCCGCCGCATGTTCCACGGAGCGAAATGAATTGATATTCTTCACCTCCACCTTCGTACCGCTCAACCGATCCGCGCCCTCGGGATAGAGCGAGATATTCACTTCGCAGCGCATCTGTCCTTTCTCCATATCGGCGTCCGACACATCGAGCGCCCGCAACACCTGTCGCAACCGCTGACAAAACGCCCGTGCTTCCTTGCCACTCGTGATATCCGGCTCGGTCACGAGTTCCATCAACGGCACCGACGAACGATTGTAATCCACGAGCGTATGATCCGCACCGGCTGGGTGGTTGAGCTTGCCTGTATCCTCCTCCAAATGAATTCTCGTGATGTGCACTGGCTTGCCATCCAAAGCGACTAACGCGCCCGCTTCGCAAAACGGTTCATCATACTGCGAGATCTGATAGCCCTTAGGAAGATCGGGATAAAAGTAATTCTTGCGATCAAACTTGGACTGCAAACGAATATGACAATCAATCGCCAGTCCCACTCGCTGCACCATCTCGATCGCCTCGCGATTGGGCACCGGAAGCGCCCCGGGTTGTCCTGTACACACGGGGCAGATATTGACATTCGGTTCTTTTTCCAAACCAAGACCGTTCTTGCACCCGCAGAACATTTTCGACTTCGTTTTCAATTCCGCATGGACTTCCATGCCGATGGTGACATTATATTTCATAGGTATATTTTACAGTTAGCGTTCCAAAACCACAAACTCATACTCATACTTCTCATCTTCCTTTCTCTCACGACTGATGAGTTTTGTAAAGTCTCCGTACTCCGGGAAAAAAACATCTCCTTCAAAATGCCCGTCTACCAAAGTCAGATACAACCGCTCTGCTAAAGGTAAAAATTGCTCATATACCATCCCGCCGCCAATAATAAATATTTCCTCTCGCTTAATTTCCCGTGCTTTTTCTACAGCTTCTTCAATCGAATGACACACTATCGCACCTTCATGAAAAAAGTTTTCATCCAGTGATAAAATGATATTCGTCCGATTGGGTAAGGCTCGGCCGATCGACTCGAATGTCTTCTGTCCCATAATCACCGTGTGCCCCGAAGTCAACTCACGAAAATGTTTCATATCCTCGGGGATACTCCACAACAATTGATTATCCTTTCCGATCGCCCGGTTCTCTCGAGCGATAGCGGCAATGATGCTGATTCGCGGTTCAGTCATACGATCACTTCTTTAATGTGAATTGCTTCGGATCTTTCTTCTCGAAACCGCCAATATTGGCGATCTCCGCCTTAATCGCCGGGTACGGATCATACCCTTCCACCGTGAAATCCTCAAAAACAAAATCATCAATTTCCTTCCGCTCGGGATTCAATCTCATCGCCGGAAATGGTCGTGGTTCACGCGATAATTGTTCCTTCACTTGATCGAAATGATTACTATAAATATGTGCGTCACCGATACAGTGCACGAACGCACCTACTTCAAGGCTGGTCACCTGTGCCACCATTTGGAGCAACAATGCATAACTCGCAATATTGAAAGGCACGCCAAGAAAGGTGTCCGCACTCCGCTGATATAGACCCAGATTTAATGTCTTCTCTCCCGTTACCGAAAACTGGAATGTCGTATGACAAAACGGCGGTACTTCGTTTGCATTATTTTCCGAGGCCATCGAGTAAATGAAATCCGGATTCCACGCAGAGACGACATATGACTTACGAAACGGCTTATCACGGAGGCCATCAATCACCCACCCCAATTGGTCGATCTCACGACCATCGCTCGCTGGCCATCGCCGCCACATCCGCCCGTAAATCGTGATGAGGTCGCCCCACTCTTTCACGAATTCACTCTCCACTGATTCTTCTTTTATTTTTTGGATAAAATCGGTTTGATTCAGATCGGGAAGTCCTTTTTGACTGTGTAATTTATGGTACCGCTTCCACACCCACTCGTCCCAAATATGCACATCATTATCAGCCAAATATTTGATATTTGAATCCCCCTTCAAAAACCAGAGGAGCTCGTGCATGATCCCGCGAAGAAAAACTTTTTTCGTCGTCAATAACGGAAATCCTTCCTTCAAATCAAACCGCATCATATAGCCAAAGATTGAACGGATAGTTGGCGGCTGCTCACCTTTCTTGCGGTACTCTTCGAGAATCTCGGGTGTAAAAAACAATTCCTTGTCACTCCCTGTTTCAAGAATAGTGTTCAATAAGTCTAAGTACTGATATTCAGGATACTTCTTTTTGATCGCCATATAATTTATTTTAATAATTCAACCTCACCCCTGCCCTCTCCTCAGCTCAGGAGAGGGGGAATTCAATTCTACTTCTTTGGTTCGAAATTCTTCTTCCAGTTGTCACCATTGAAGCGCCCGGTCTTGGTATAATCGCGACTGACCGGTGAGGAGAGTTTGGAGAAAGTGAGCTGAGCAATCGCCATCCCCGGCCGCAGGATGATCGGCACGGTGTTGAAATTCGCCAACTCCAAAGTGATGTGGAGGAAATGTCCAGGATTAATAATACCGGCGGTATTGTGCACCACGAGTCCGATCCGAGCGAGCGACGACTTGCCCGAAATCTGTATAAGATATTCATTTGACCCGACATAGTCCTTGAGCGTCCCGAGTACTGACATATTGGGATGCAATACGAAGGCATCGTCATCCGCCACAAGTACTTCTTTCGTATCCGCATACACCTTGCGCGCCGGGTCGATCGCGGTCGTGGTGTGTAAGTCCGTCAGGATAAATTTGTTCCCCAAGATTACATCGTAACTCGCCGGTTGCAATCGTGCCTCATCGAAATCCCGAATCGTAATAGTTCCCGCCTCCACTGCCTTCTTGATATCGCCGTCTGAGAGAAACATACAAATAAAAAATTAAGAATCATGAATAAAACATATTTACCGTATTGTGTCATCCTCGGGCTTGACCCGGGGATCCAGAATTTTTTTCTTTGAGAATTCAAAATTCAAACCTGGATCCCGCATCAAGTACGGGATGACAAATTCTTTGATCATTCAATCGTAAAAATATTTTCCGTGCCGTAGTATTCCGGCCAATGAGCGTTATAGTGAGCGAACATCCGCTCCAGTCTGTCTTGTGGAAGTTCTTCCACGCCCAATTCATTCATAAGCGCAATGAGTTCTTGTTTCGCAGCGTCTGCGTGTTCCGCCTCGTGCACGATCTTCTCAAACTCCGCAAGATATCCATACCCGGCATTCCGGTCGAGGCACAATGCGATATCACCCGCCGTGTATTCCTCTCGATCACGCGACCACTTGGCCTGATATTCCAAGCCTGATTGCAAAAGTAACTCGTCCAATTCATCCAGTGTCATCGGCATCGCTTCCTCGAATTCCATCCGCGCGATTCCGTTCGAACTCGTTGTATCATCGATCGAGGCTTTCACGACAAACAAGACTTTCCCATCCGCCTGCCGCGTACGAATCGAGTGATTTTTCCCCTCATGTAAAATCTTCTGCAAAGACTTCTGCTGCTCATCCGAAAAATATTGCTTCAACTGCTCGAACAATGCATCCATATCACCACCATGAAAGTAATGATTCAACTGTGAGTTTTTCCCTTTCAACTGTGCGTCAGGAAAGCGTTGCAAGAACTTTTTCTTCAGGCTTTCGGCTTTCTCCTTCGCTCCGAGCAAACTCTTTATCTCAATTTCAAAATGCGCCATAACAAGAAAATATAACCTGATTTACCACTAAATTATACCATATTTAGCCCTTCCGGCCAAAGTTTCGTCCTGTTGCGTTTTCTTGTGAAATGACAGAGTTATACCGCAAATCTACTCCGTCTTGTATTTTTTCTACTGCCCTGCGATGAGCATTGACACATACCACTATTCTACCTAAATCAAAATGTGGCAGCCCAAACTCAATAAAACGAATACACAAAATAACTCGTCACACCACCAGTCGGGCGAAGCGTGTGTTCCAAAAAACCGGAATTACTATGATTTAAGAGCTGGCTCTGAACCGCGCCGAAATGCTTCATCGTTTCGAGAAATATCCCGATGGACGCCGGCGAATCGACAAAATCATTATTGAGCAGCAGCACAGCCTCCGTATCTAATTTCTCAATGATACCAGCCGTAATCGTATCATTGTGTTCCGCTTCTTTGGCAGTCAGATAATGCGAAAAATCAACCGACGCCACAATAACCGTGTGATCATCGGTTTGATCGGCAATCGCTTCGCTCAATTGGTCCAACTGTTTTCGAGTGAGTGTCGATTTTACGATAAGCGGGACCACCTTCACCTCTGGTAAAAAATATTTAATATACGGCATAACCCCGGCTACCGAATGTTCGCTACTCAAATGAGTATTATCTACGGCGATAAATCCGACTCGATCACGCACCTTCTGTGTATATTCCCAATCCGTCGATAGCGTTCCGAAAGGGGTTTCCCAATCCCAATCGCTCGACAGTACTGGTGCATCCCCCTGATTAGAATGATTTGGTCCGATAAGAACAATTGTCGTTGGCGCCTGCGATCTTAATCCGGAAAAAAACTCAGCCAAAAATGCGCTCGGGAGTGTATGGTGAGGGATGATACCGCCACGCGTTCCGACAGGAAGCACTTCTGATTTTTGTTTCGCACGTTCTAAGCCGTCAAATAATCCCACCCGATCAAATGGATACACGGGATGAGCGGGTGTCATTTTGATAATCGGAGACCTCGATGATGCGACCGTCCCACCTTCTGACACTGAGTCTATCGTCGCGTAATAAACAACACCCCCTGCACCCAAAAGAAAGAACGCGGCGATAGATACAAGTATGTTTAGTCGTTGTTGAGTCATGATGTGAAAATAACTACTCCGAAATTGTAACTATCTGCGGCATCGAAGCGGCCACCACCATCGGATCGTTTTCCGACTGAATGACTGCGCCCTCCGCTGTAAACATTCCCTTACCTATCACTCGGGCGATATACACAATCGGTTTCTGTTTTTTTGTGGTGCAAAAACTCACCTTCTGTCCCGTAATTGCATACGGATACCACAACGAATCCCCCTCGTCATCATCCCAATTCCAATTGAAATCCAGCGGCGTTACCGTTGTCACCTTTAGTCCCGAAGGCAATGCATCTGTCACCCGATAACAGCCATCAGGCACACTACCCCTAAAACTCGGTCGCAGAGTCACCCATACCCGGTCACCGAGACGTAATTCAGTTGTTACCTTCCCATCCACTACGAATTCTCGCTCCAAACTCACTCCGTTCTGAGTTGTATCGACTGACTGCCAAGGCACGGCATAACTAACCGTAGCTCCGAGTAATCCCTGAATATTTTGGATACGCAATGATTTTCGATCTTCCGGAGAAAGCGACAAGGAAAGCGTTTCGTTCTTCTCAAGTGTTGCGTGCGTCACTTGACCGTTGAGCGTATAGTCAAAGGCGACAACTGACTGCTTCACTTGAGCTAAAGTAGGCGCTAAAGCGACGGTTCGTTCCAAGTCGACAACAATTTCTTTGGATGGATGCTGATCAAGATATCGTATATACTCTGGCGTTGCGGATTCACCCAATAACCCGCTCAATTCTGCCAACGAAGCGGTAATAGCCAAAGTCTCATTAGGGGTATCACTCGCCAACCAACGCTCACCGTTTCCTGCCTGAATTCCTCCTTGTAATGACGAGTACACTTTTCGCGCAGTCTCCTCGTCCCCCGCAATAACCAAGCCGAGTCCGATCGCTAATCGTGTATCAACTAACAATGAAGCGTCCTCTGCTAGCTTCTGTACATCAAATAAAACCGGTTGGCGAAGCGCCAGCAGACCTGCTAATGCCTGTGCTCGAACATCCGTCGTCACCATTACTCCTTTTTCTTCTGTCAGAAGCTCCTCAAAATAGAGTGCCAACGCAGATACATCAATTCCCTCCGGTTGCGCGAAGGCAATTCGAAGACTCAGGCTAAAATTCGACTGACCATACGAAAGCAGTTTTACACCGCCATCCTCAGCATCCTGATATGCTCTCCAGTCAATAGGTTCAGCTCCGGCATCTTCATTAAAATACATCTGCAAAAGTTTTTTGGCCTGTTCTCGCGCCAACCGACGATCAATTCGATCACTCACACTCAATGCCTGCCCAATCAAATTCGAATACCACTGTCCGCGCCCCGCATCACTCAAAACAATGCGCGTCCGACCGGTGTCCGAGCCTTCAATTGTCGAGTTTGATTGCACATCAATGAACTGTGTCTGCTGTTTATCGAGACGAGTCTTTACTACACTAAAACTGCGAGTTAACGTATCTTTCAGGTCTCCGGAGACACCGGCAATGGTAAGAGTATGCTTCCCCTCGACCAACTTTGGTAACACGATATCCATCGATTCAAATGCGGTCCCGTTCAATATTTGTTCTGTCAAACCGGAGGCTTCATCGCCCGTTACGGTATATTGCACTGCTTGGCCAGATTGCAATCCCTCGCCATATGCGCGAACGTTTACCACTGGTCGGTCTGACTCCAAGTAATCCTTAGCTACGACTACATCAACAAAAAATTGCTGTTTAACCGCGATTGTCCCCTTAGCATCCCCTGCAAACAAATCCGCGCTCACCCCCTGCGCCGTCAAGCGCCACGACGTCAGATTATCCGGAACTTTAAATACGAATTCTCCCTGACCATCGGCATTCGTCATCGTACTTCCAAAGAAAACTCTATCCGGAAACACCGAACGCCCGCCACCTCCACCACCGCGCTCCGCCAATTGTGTCGACTCGGGGTACTGGTGTGATGCATACGTCGAAATCACCCCATCCCCCACATTCATATAGAGACTCATCAAAGGATTCACCGACTGCTCCGATAAGGCAAAAAGTGCCTCATCAACTACTCCAAGATTCACCTCGGCCGGCTTCGGCTTACCATCCGGATCGGTCGTTCGTACTCGCACCCGAACCTCATCTTGTGGCTGATACATTGATTTATCCGGCACCACCTGAATCGTCAACTTCCGATCATCCCTCTCAAAAGTCGCAAAAAATTCCGGTACCGGCACATAGGTCTCACCGGTAAAGTACACCCCGGATATCACCATATTAGGAATATCGGCCTCGCTAAAGCTGGTTGTATACTCCGACCGATCACTTATGGTTACCTCACGAATACCGTTTTGTTCCCGCATATAGAGAAACTTTCGTCCCTCTGCGCTCTCGACCGCCTTCCCACCTTTAGCCAACACCAACTGTATCGCATCGCCGACATGATACGTCTTTGCTTTGTTCTTCGAAGAATCCAGACGATCACTCAATGTATAAGCATCCTCACTGGTTGATGACTCGTCGCCGTATGCATAATCAGAGATACTGGAAACATTACCTTGATCATCGGACACTTCAAAAGTCACTCGAAACATCGATCGCGCGTCAATATTCGGTCGGTAGAAAAATTTTCCCTCGCTATCTGTGGTTATCTCAGTATCATCAAGCTTCTCTTCGCGAGTTTTCCATTCGTATTGCTTCACAATGCGCTTTTCGATAAAATCATAATTCTCTCCTGTTTCAACTTTATCCCATACTGTTCGCGCTGCCTTTACTCGGATTTTTTGGTTTGCCAAACTGTCCCCCCAAAAATCAGCATCATCTCGAGCTGTGCCATTATTCAATCGGTCAAGCAGTACTCGCCTGACTGTTCCGCTAAAAACCGCTTGGCCGTCATGAATTGTTGTCTTCTCCAAATCAAAGCCCGATCGCGAACCAAATACCCGAACAAAAACGCTGGTCGAGATATCGCCTTCCTCCGGTCCAGCCGCAGCAACATCGATTGATCGCTGCGACCCGTATCCATCACCGTAGCGCCCGCTCTCTTTTTTCGGTTCCTTGGGTGTATATTGGATTGTAAACTTTCCTTGCTTATCGGATTCGTTTGGCGCGGAAAGGCGAGAAAAATCATCCGCTGACACTACAATACCCGCCTGCGGTACCGACGTTCCTTCGAAGAAACTCGCCCGACCATTTACCGTGAGAGTCTCTCCCGCAAAAATAGCCTTTTTATCGGATTCTAGCGATAACTGATATGCCGGCTTACTATACGTCTGTACATCTACCCACTTTCCCATAATAAATGTCTCGCCCAACCATACTTCAAGTTGATATGAACCGGTATCCCAATTCTCAAGCTGTATTTCTCCTGTAAAGGTTCCGACTTTCGATGTCGTCAACGACTGTCGCCACACTTCGTTCTCACCAGAACTCACCACCAAGGTCAGCGGAATTGCCCGATCAAGCTGCTTTCGATCGCGCACTACACCCCAAAAACCGACCGTGTCCGTCGGTTGATAGAGCTTACGATCGGTAGAGAGATAACTCCAATAATTATCCCTGTCCAGCGAATCAGACCACCACCCGTAACTGCTGTCAACATTATTCTCTACCGGAACGATCAAGCTTTGCTGATCACTCTGACGCACCCTCAAAAACGAGTAGCTCGACGCATCTGCCGATACACGCAAATCATTCGGCGTATCCACCGACAATAAACCTTGGTCATTGGTTCGGCCCAAAACCGTATCATTCTCCAGCCACACCACTTCCGCATTTCGAATAGGTCGCTTGCTCGTGACATCATTCGTCCAAATGACCGATTTCTCCTCACTTGTAGACACAAAGGCTGACACATCACTCACCTGAAACACCGTCTGCAATGTTTTAGAACGAGCGCCTGATCCAATCATTACCTCCAATACATATTTCCCGGTTGGCATAGTTTCCGGAAACTCCACATACGCTGAGGCGCTCTGGGTAAATGTATGAAATGGTGTGGTAAATCGAGCTGCTTCAGCCCAGCCATCCGTATGAAAACGAAATGCGTCCCGACCATACGAAGCCCATGAAGGCATTGATCGATATCGTTTCCACTCAGCCAAAAACGACGCTTCGTCTGGGGCTGCCAATACTCGCACCTGCGCCGTGTCACTCTTGGCATCAAAATCACTCACGTATATATCCACTGCCGGCTTAATGCGAGTTGATGATTCGTAACTTGAGCGTACAAACCCCGACCAACCGCCGCCTTGCGTATCTTCCTCCGGCTTCGTCTCAAAACGAAAGACTGTATCCTCCTTGAGCGTTTCCGTGCCCCCGTTAAATGTAATACCTTTACGCACCGTGACCGTATAGATTGTCCCCGGCTGCAACTTCTCCGGTACAAACACCACCGTCTTGTCGTGCGTTTCAAATCGTCCGTCTACCTGTGGGCTAATCTCAAAAAAACGCTCCATCGTTTGTAGCGTTACACCCGAAACACTGAACGTCATCTCGATTCCCGTATCCGTCGGTACTCCACTCGTTTTATCGTTCGGCAACGTCTCTGTCACGCGAAATGGATTCTGTGTCTGAAAGGCCCACGATTTTTTCTGTTTCGGATCCAAAACCGTCTCCGCCGCCTGTGCCACGCCCGCACCACTTACATCCGTCAGATAGAAAGCATACACCGTATTTTCCTGAAGCGGCTTGGCAAAATGAATCAATACCTCCCGGCTTGAGCGCTGGGTCGATACAAACTCCGTCATCGGTTTCACCGAAAGCATTGCTTTCACCTGAGATGCGGCCACATCACTCCCCGATCGCAGGACAAAATCACTCGTCACTGCCACACCTGTCGCATCACTCGTTACCGGCTGAAGCGACCATTCTCCTGATGACAACGGGCTCTTCGAAAAAAAACTCCGATATAAAAACCACCCTGCGAATACAAGGAGAATAACCACCAAAAACACCACCAAACGCCGTAGCAACAAGGGGTTCATCAAATACGACATAAAAAATAATAAGGGGATTATACTCTCAGTATAACACCCTCTCCAAATCACCGCGCGAAAAAGTACGGTAAGACTGTCTCAGTCAGCCTGTTTTTACAAAAACAAATGACTCTCCTTACAAAAAATTGACCCCGTATGGCGATGAAGCGAAACGGGGTCAATACAATCAAAATGAAGAAAATCGGAAAAAGTATACCGGTGATTACATCTCAATCTTCAAGGCCGGACTCATCGTGGAGCAGACGACGATCGAAGTGATGAACTTACCCTTCACCGCATCCGGTTTGGAGCGACGCAGGGTGTCGATGACTTCTTTGCAGTTTTCCTCCAATTGCTTGGCGGTAAACGTCAATTTACCGATCACCTGATGTACATTGCCACTATCATCGTTCTTGAAACTCACTTTGCTTCCCTTCTTCAGAGCCTCGACGGTTTCTTTGATCTTGGTCGTCACGGTCTCGTTCTTCGGATTCGGCATGAGTCCCTTGGGCCCGAGGATCTTGGCCACGGTCGCCAGCTTTGGCATCATTTCTGGTGTCGCTACGATGATATCGAAGTGCGTACCGGCCAATAGTTTGCCCGACTTGATATCCTCGATGATATTCTCCGCACCCACCAGCTCGGCACCGGCCTTCTCGGCCTCGGGAGCCTTGGTGCTCGTCACGACCACCACGCGCTTCACTTTGCCTACGCCATGAGGCAAGGCCAAAGTCGCCCGCACCTGTTCGTCGTTCTTCTTCGGATTGATCTTGAGACGGATATGTACTTCCACCGACTCGTCAAACTTCGCCGTCGTATTTGCCTTCAAAAAAGCAAAGGCTTCTTCTACCGCATAAATTTTCTTCGCATCCAACTTCTCTACCACTGCGCGATACTTTTTTCCATGTTGCATACTCGTGTGTCGTGGTATTAATGTTCGCCGCGGCGAACTCCCACAAAAATATAAATTATTATTCCTCAATTTTGATACCCATCGAGCGGGCGGTACCGGCCAAAATTTTCATAGCCGCTTCCACATCGTTCGCATTCAGATCCTCCATCTTGACGAGGGCGATCTCCCGCAACTGTGCTTGTGTCACCGTTCCCACCTTTTCCTTGAGTGGATTGGCAGCGCCCTTGGCGGCGTGACTCGCCTTCTTCAGAAGTTCCGCGGCTGGCGGGGTCTTCAAGATAAAAGTGAATGTCCGATCTTCGAACACCGTAATCTCGGCCGGGATGATATCACCCATCCGATCGCGGGTCTGCTCATTGAACTTCGTGCAAAATTCCTGGATATTCAAACCGTGCTGACCCAAAGCTGGGCCGACAGGCGGTGCCGGATTGGCTTTACCACCGGGGATTTGCAATTTGATAATCGTCTTGATTTTCTTTGCCATACGCTTTCGTGCAATAAATAAAATAATTTACATTATACTTTCTTGATCTGTAAAAAGTCCAATTCTACCGGTGTCTCACGTCCGAAGAGCGATACCAACACCTTGATCTTGCCCTTGGCCTCATCTACCTCCTGTACCTTGCCATCGAAATTCTTGAACGGTCCATCGGTGATCTTCACGGCTTCATCGACACGGATATCCATCTTGTATTTTGGTTCGGCCACACCCATGCGTTTCTTCAAGCCCTCGATCTCGGCCGGGTCAATCGGCGTCGGGGTCGTACCAAGCCCGATGAAACCGGTCACATTGGGTGTATTGCGCACCACATACCACGAGGCGTCGGTCACCACCATATCCACCAACACATACCCCGGGTAGATACGCTTGTCCATCGTCACGCGCTTGCCCGCCTTCATCACGATCTCCTTTTCCTTCGGCACCATCACATCAAAGATGAGCTCCTGCATATCCATTGACTCGATACGCTGCTTGAGATTGCGAGAGACATTGTCCTCGTAACCGGAATAGGTATGCACCGCATACCAGGCTCGTCCGTGATGTTGTGATTGCTTTGCCATAAATACAACTTTTAGGATTATTCTCTACAAAAAACTCTTCAGAAAAATATCAAAAAAATAATTATTGTCCAATACGAGCCAGAGTTGCCTTGAGTAAGAACGCCAGACCAGCATCCAAACCGCCCAGGAACGCCGCCACAATCAAGCTCACTGCGACCACGATGATCGTATTGCGGATGATATCCTGCCGAGATGGCCAGGCCACCTTGGAGAGCTCACCCCTCGCTTCTCGAAAAAATGTGATGATTGGCTGCATAGGTATCGTTTTTGGGTTTTTTAAAAAGCCTTTGGGGGCTTTTGTTCTTAATTAGAGTATACACCACGCCTGAGTTCTTGTCAAACAAGCAAAAAACCAAACGCCTCGCAGCGTTCGGTTTTCAGTGTTCCTCATGATCTCAATATTTACTTTCTTATTGTCTTACAACAGAAGCAAATGCCTCTGACTCCCGCAAGACCGAAGAAAGCATCATTTCTATGGATTACTTACAGCATAGATACACTTGTGTCTTATAATTGGGCTGATTTGGACCGCAGCTTCCGTCAGTACCGGGATGTTTAACCATATCTGGACCGGAACCGCCAGAAAAACATTGAACTTCTTCTCCGAGGAAAAACACAACTTTAAATCCAGGCGCTCGACAAGGAGTTCCATCAGCAAACGGAACACCCGGAGTCCCATACTTAGTTTTGGTCAATCCCATACCATAATCCTCATAACAACCACCACCCGAAGCCGCCTTCACATATTTCAGATTCACAGCATCATAGTCGTCTGTCGGCGTTGCGACATTGGTGATACGATTCTGTCCGAGGAGGGTTGTCCCATTCCA
>JBAWZR010000015.1:0-17843 GCA_037142915.1 Candidatus Moraniibacteriota bacterium | reverse complement strand
TTCGAATTTTTTATGGCTACTTATGACAATCTGCCGGTATACAAAGCGAGCTATGGCTGATGGCATTCCGTATCAAACATACCTCACTTCTATGGTGCACAAACATTTGAAAGTTTCAGAATCCACCACCGAAGTGAGAAACAAATAATACCGCGCATTGTCGGCGGGGGAGGTAACGCAGTTGTACGGTCTCTAGGACGGTAGGATGGGGATTTCTGTAGAGCCGTCCGCCGCGGCGGACGGCTCTGTTAAACCTGACGAAATGCGAATGAGGTGATGTAGTTGTGCTATCTGGGACGGTGAAGTTTGTTGTGGTGTGATATACTGAAGACAAAGAGAAGAGTAAAAAATAAAATAAAAATTTCCTATGAAAAAAATAGCGATCAACGGGTTTGGGCGGATTGGGCGGGCGTCTTTCAAAATCGCGATTACGAAGCCGGATATGGAAGTAGTGGCGATCAACGATCTGACCGACGCGGCGACCCTAGCACATCTCCTCAAATATGATACCGCCTATGGACGGTATGCCGCCGATGTGTCGGTGTCGGCTGATGAGAAGGCGATCGTGGTTGACGGAAAGAATTATCCCGTGTTAGCCGAACCAGATCCATCGAAGTTGCCATGGAAAGATCTCGTAGTGGATGTCGTGCTCGAGTGCACCGGGCGATTCGTAACCGGCGACAAGATGAAGGCGCACCTCGATGCCGGAGCGAAGCGGGTGATCCTCTCGGCTCCGTCCAAGGGCAAAGATGATGTTCCGACATTCTTGCTCGGTGTGAATGCGGACGAATGGCAAGCAGAACAATCGATGATCTCCAATGCCTCCTGCACGACCAATTGTATCGCACCGGTGGCCAAAATTATTTCGCAATCATTGGGTATCGACAAGGCGATGATGACGACGATTCACTCGTATACAGCGGATCAAAATATTCAGGATGGTCCGCACAAGGACTGGCGGCGTGCGCGGGCGGCCGGGCAGAATATCGTCCCGACCACGACGGGAGCGGCGATCGCGACGGCAGAGGTTTTGCCTGAGCTCGAAGGAATTTTTGATGGTCTGGCGGTACGCGTGCCGACGATTGTTGGTTCGCTCACCGACTTTACATTTGTTGTGAAGAAAGAAACGAGCGTGGAGGCGGTCAATCAACTCTTGCGTGAAGCGGCCGAAAAGCCTGAATTCGAGGGTATCCTGATGGTGACGGATGAGCTGCTGGTGTCGTCGGATATTATCGGTAATCCCTATTCGAGCATTGTCGATCTCTCGTGCACCAAGGTAGTCGGTGGGACGCTCGTCAAGGTCGTGGCCTGGTATGACAATGAGTGGGGGTATTCCAATCGTCTCGTGGAGCTGGCGGAGAAAGTCGCGTAATATCAAATTAGTTTAGTTTTTTATATTTGAATTTTGTCATCCCGCACTTGATGCGGGATCCAGGCTGTATTGCAATTGAAATGCAGTCGAACCTGGATCCCGGGTCAAGCCCGGGATGACACCCCTAGGCGTGTTCTTAAATTTGTTAGAGTAAGTTAGAAAAGTTTTTCCAAAACAAATTATGTACGACATCATCATCATTAATGGCACGATACTGGATGGCACGGGGCGCAAAATGTTCACGGGCGATATCGGCATCAAGGACGGCGTGATCCGCAAGATGGAGTATTTGCGGCACGAACCCGCTCATCAGGTTTTGGATGCGGGCGGTTGTTTTGTGACCCCTGGGTTTATCGATATCACCAATCATTCCGACACCTACTGGCAGTTGTTCGCGGAGAACGGTTTGGAGAGTCTGGTACAACAGGGCATCACGACGATCATCGGTGGGAATTCCGGTTCGTCGCTCGCTCCGTTTGTCGATCGGAATATGCTCCAAACGATTCAGAAATGGGTCGATATCGGTGGGCTGAATCTGAACTGGCTGTCGATGCGGGAATTTTTGGATGAAGTTGAGCGGCGTCATCTGCCCATCAACTTCGGGACACTGGTCGGACACACGACGCTCCGGCGGGGTGTGCTCGGTGATGTCAACCGACCGATCACATCGGACGAAATCAAGATTCTCCAAAAGATGCTCCACCAATCGCTCAATGAAGGCGCTTTGGGAGTGTCGTTCGGACTGCCGTACTCACATGCTCGTGAGGCGAAACACCCCGAGCTGATGGCTTTGTTGGAGATCACCAAGAAAGCCAAGGGTATGTGTGCTATCCAATTACGCGATGAGTCCGATGAGAGTATCCAATCAATCGAGGAAGCGATCCTCCTGGCACGGTCGTCCGGAGCGCGCATGCATATTTCCCATCTCAAAATTTTAAGTGAAAAGAATTGGCCCCTGCTCAAGAAAGCATTGCATCTGATGGAGACGGCCGCATCGAGTGGTGTCAATATTTCATTTGATGTGTATCCATATACTTCGACCGCGTCGATACTCTATACCCTGTTGCCAGATTGGGTGACGCAGGGCTGCAAGAAATCGATGTTGACTCGGCTCAAAGATAAGAAAATTTGTCAAGAAGCGATACAGGAGCTCCAGAAAAATCCATTGGATTATACCAAAGCGACACTCTTGTCGTCATCGGTCAATGCGATGACCTGTCGGCAGAATATCGCCGAGATGGCCAAACAACAGCAGAAGACACCTGAGGAAATCCTGATCGATGTGCTAGTGGCGGGCGATGGACGGGCGATCATCTCTCTCGAAGCATTGAGCGAAAAAAACATCGAGCGGGAGATCCAACATCCGCTTGCCTGTGTCAGCTCGAACGGTTTCGGTCTATCCAAGAGAGATGTGGAAACCGGTGAAGCGACGCACCCACGAAATTTTGGCTCATTTCCTCGGTTTTTGGGGAGGTACGTGCGAGAGAAGCAACTCCTCGGGTGGGAGGAAGCGATCCGGAAGATTACACTGCAACCAGCTGAGCGTTTGGGGCTGTTGAAACGCGGGAAATTGATGGAGGGTAATTGGGCGGATATTGCTATTTTTGATCCTGAGCGTATCATTGATATGGCGACGATCGCTCATCCGTATCGGTATCCGTCGGGCATCCGCTGGGTTATCGTCAATGGCGAAGTGGTGCTGGCGGATGGTACGATGACGGGCGAGAGAACCGGTCAAGTGATTCGCCGCAAGCCACTCTGTTGGTGGCAGTGAGTCGAGCGTGTAAAACTTATATATATGGAAGATCTGATACGAGGGAAGAAAGTGACGGTGTTCGGTCTGGGATTAAATCAGGGCGGAGTCGGGACGGTGCGGTTTTTGGTGAGCCA
Organism: Candidatus Moraniibacteriota bacterium; assembly: GCA_037142915.1. Lineage (GTDB taxonomy): Bacteria > Patescibacteriota > Minisyncoccia > Moranbacterales > UBA1568 > JBAWZR01. The sequence goes on along the minus strand of JBAWZR010000015.1, from coordinate 14,581 downwards.
CGGTGTACGCGAAATTATCGTGACGGATGCCAAGACGGCAGAGATGCTCGCACCATCGATCGAGGCTCTGAAAGATATTCCGAATATCCGGTATGTGCTCGGCGAACATCGTCGGGAGGATTTCATCGATACCGATCTCGTGATCAAAAATCCCGCCATCCCATGGACGAATGGATTCGTGCAGGCGGCGCAGGAAGCGGGCGTGCCAGTCGAGATGGATGCGAGTCTTTTCTTCCAATTTTGTCGGGGGACGATCATCGGCGTGACGGGCACCAAAGGCAAGACGACGACGGCGACTCTCCTCGCGTTTTTGTTGCGTTCGTCTGACCTCTGTCATCCCGAAGTCGGATCCGGCCCGGCGAAGGAGGGAAAGACAGTCGTTGAAGTTGGCGTCGGACAGACACCGGTCTTGAGCTTGCTTGATTGGATCGATGAGGAGACCCTCGTTGTGTTTGAGTTGTCGAGCTGGCGGCTGTCGGCTCTCCGCAAGCATCATATGAGCCCGCATATCGCTATTTTCACCAATTTTTTTGCCGATCACTTGAATTATTATTCTTCGATGGATGATTATTTCGAGGACAAACGGATGATCTGCGCGTTTCAAAAATCCGACGATATACTCATTCATCCCTCCGGCAAGCCACGGTTCGCGTACGGCTGTGGTGAGGGGAAGAAGCTCGAGTTTTCTCTGGATGACACTGGTGTAAATCCGCTTGTTTTTTGGCAAGGTGACAGTGTCGTGTATCGTGATGAAACCGGGAAGGAAGAGATATTGTTTGATCAATCGCAACTCCTTCTTCTACGAGGCGAACACAACCGGAGCAATATCTTGGCGGCGGTGGCTGGTGCTCTTATGGTGGGCGTGTCGGTGGAGGATATTCGCGTGGCGCTTCCGAAATTTACCGGTGTGAGGCACCGGCTGGAGCGAGTGCGCGAGTGGCACGGAGTGGAGTGGTACAATGACACGACAGCGACTGTGCCCGAGGCAGCGGAACATGCGTTGGAAAGTTTTAGCGAGCCGATCATATTGATTGCCGGCGGCGCGGATAAAAATCTCGACTTCACCAGGCTCGCACAAACCCTCGTGATGCATCCACCCAAGGCGACGATCTTGTTTCGGGGCGATGCGACTGACAAGCTATTGGAAGCATTACAGCAACAAAAGTTCGATACAAAAGATATCGCACTCGTCGATTCGATGGCAGTAGCGATAGATCAAGCGAAAGAAAAAGCGCAATCAGGCGATGTCGTCCTCCTCTCTCCCGGCGCGGCGAGCTTCGGTATTTTCCAAAACGAGTTCGACCGTGGCGATCAATTCCGGGAGTTGGTATTAAATTTTGAAGAGTAAAATGAGTTGTCCCAAAAAGAGGGACGACTTGAAGTGGAGTGAACTGTACGAAAAAATCGCGCAATTGTATCATTCCGAGTTTGCTTATCGTATCAAAAATGATACAATTAGGACATAAAAATGTTACAAAAAATATATGTCATTGCAGGATTTGAATAAAAGGCAGGATGCTATCTTGGCTTTTATCGAGGAACAGAAGAGTGTTTCAATCGCCCAAATTTTCGAACATATCCGGCAGGTGGCGGGTGAGGTGACTCGGGTGACTATTTCTCGGGATTTGGAGAAAATTCTTGATCTTGGTCTGATTGAGCGCACAGGTGCCGGACGCGGGGTGCACTATGCATTGTCAATGCATTATGATCTGGTGAAAAAAATTAATGTTGAAGAGTATTTTTCTGTCGAAGCGGATCAGCGGTATATTCGAGAGCATTTTAATTTTGATATTTTCGATCAGTTGAAAGATATTTTTACTGAGAGTGAAAAACAGCAGTTGATAAAGTTGAATGAAGTATACAGGGAGAAGCTCAAAGTGATGCCCGCCGACGCACTGAAAAAAGAAATCGAACGCTTGAATATCGATTTCAGTTGGAAGTCGGCGAAGATCGAAGGGAACACCTACAGTTTGTTGGAGACTGAACAGCTAATCAAAAATCAAAGACAAGCCGAGGGACATTCTCAGGAAGAGGCGACGATGATTCTCAATCACAAGAAAGCGTTGGAGTATATCCGGAGTAATGTGCAGGATTTCCAAATAGTGTCGTTGCGGAAGATTGAGAATATCCATTTCCTGATCGTCGATGAGTTGGGCGTAACGAAAAATCTAAGAAAAACACTTGTCCGCATCACGGGTACGAAGTATACGCCTTTGGATAACGAATTCCAGATCCGGGAAGCTTTGGAGCAGGCCTGTCGAGTGGTCAATATGACAGAAGATGTTTTTGAGAAGGGTGTGATCTTGATGTTGCTTATCGCTTATATCCAACCGTTTGTCGATGGGAATAAACGAACGAGTCGGTTGGCGGGCAATGCCGTTCTGCAGGCGTTTGATTTGTGTCCATTATCGTATCGGAGTATGGATGAAATCGAATACAAGAAGGCGATATTGCTGTTCTATGAGCAGAATAATTTAGCGTATTTCAAGGAGTTGTTCTTGAAACAATTCGAATTTGCAGTGGAGAATTATTTTGGATGAAAATATTTTTTTATGGAAACATTTGACTTGGTGATTATCGGGGCGGGGCCGGCGGGGTTGTCGGCGAGTATTTATGCCTCACGCTACGGCATCAAGCATCTTGTGTTGGGCGAGGTGGCGGGTGGATTGCTCACGCAGACATTCGAGATCGGCAATTGGCTCGGGACGGAGATGATCCTGGGCTCTGACTTTGCGCGCACGGCAGCCGAACACGTGAAGAGTTATGGCACGGAAATCCGACCGGAGACGGTGGAGCGGCTGGAGCAGAAAGCCGACAATACCTGGCACATCGCTTTGGCATCGGGTGGAACCATCGAGTCAAAAACGATTTTGTTCGCGACCGGTACACAGCATCGACACTTGGGTGTTCCGGGTGAGCACGAGTTGGCGGGGAAAGGTGTCTCGTATTGTCCGACCTGTGATGGGTTTTTCTTCCGTAAGAAGACGGTGGCAGTCGTGGGCGGTGGTGACAGTGCGGCCAGTGCTGGTGTGTATCTGGCGGGAGTCTGTGAGCGGGTGTATATCATTGTGCGGGAGAAAACAATGCTGGCCGAGCGTTTTTGGCAGGAATCGCTCGCGAAATTACCGAATGTCGAGATCCTCTATGAAACGAATGTGACGGCGATCGAAGGTGAGAATAAAGTAGAGCATGTGCAACTGGACAAACCCTACAAAGAAAGTACTGCACTGGCGGTTGACGGTGTGTTTATTGAAATTGGTCTCAAACCAAATACACAACTCGTCGACACGCTTGGGATAGAAAAAGATACATACGGGTATATCGTGACCGAAGCTGATCAATCGACATCACTCGAGAATCTCTGGGCGGCGGGAGATATCACGACTAACTCCAATCGTTTTCACCAGATCGTGACGGCTGCGTCCGAGGGCGCCATCGCGGTGAACAGTATTTTGACCCACCTCCAACGCAGGTAGTCTTGATGGTTTTTTTGTAGGGGTATATACTACCAGTAAGAGTAATCAATAAAATAATCCCAGATAAATAAACCGTATGAAAAATAAAAAGTCCCAGCGATCATTCCAAAAAGAGCTGACACATTGGTTGAGCATTATCATCGTTGGGATGACGGTCGGAGTTGGCGTTCAATTCACCCAAGCGTGGACCAATCCATCTGCAACGCCTCCTGCGGGCAATGTCGCCGGACCAATTACGACTGGCTCCGGGGCGCAGTTCAAAGCGGGAGCTTTGACCCTCAACAATGGACTCACTATCTCTCAAGCCGGTGGGGCGTATTCAACCCTCACCTTGAAAGACAATGACTCACCAAATGGAGTGAAACATATCTACGCCGACGGTAATAACATTGGCTTCCTCGGGGGCGATGCAAACTGGCTGTTGGCCATAAATCAGGCTGGGGACTCATGGCAAAAGCGTAATGTGGGTGCTAACGATTATTATATTCGCAGCATTGGCATGTGGGCGAGTCAATTACGAGCAGGGACGCTTGCGGCAATCGCTACGGATGTGAATAACATAAATAATGCGCCTGGCGACCAAGGGTTTGCAGCTTGCGGTACCAATCATCCAGTTGGTGAAATTGGATGGGTGATGGCGTGTGGATCTCGGTGGTGCAAGAGTAAGGGGTATGCTGGTGGTATGGTTCAGGAATGGAGTGGCCTCCAACTGCATGAACCAGTATCTGTCTTGTGCGTGCGATACTAACTCAGCCAACCATTTTTCCGGCAAAGTTAAAAAACACTAAAACACCTATGGATCAAAATCAAACAATAGAACCGACAAAGAGACTTTCTCCAAAGTTCATTCCATATCTCGGCGGATTGGTGATCGGCATTCTTATCGGGAGCGCCATCTCGTGGGTTTTCCTCAAGAATATGACTGCTCAAACAAATGGAAGCAATTCTTACCAAGCGGGGTTTGATGCCGCAAAAGAACTGGCTTTAAAAAGTGGAGTCATAATGCCTGTTTCCGATGATATTCGCGATATTTCCGGTACGGTTACCGAGATAAAAGGCAATCGCATCACTCTGCGTGTGTCGATGACCAATCCTTTTGACGACGCCGCACTCATTGATCGCATCGTCACGGTCACAGCTGACACCAAAATTTTCAAACACTCCGTGAAAGATCCGAAGACCTATCAAGCCGAAATGGATGAATATGCCAAAAAAGCAGCAGAAACAAATCCTGCCTCGCAGGATACTCTCCCTTCAGCACCTCCGATGCCACCAAGTCCTATGATGAGTAGTCCCGCATCTTTGGCGGATATTGCCGTTGGGGCGATGATCAATGTTTTTTCTCAGGAGAATATCAAAACACTGAAGGAGTTTTCCGCTACCTCTATTGATATCAATGAAACACTACCGGTAGTGCAAGTACCAGAAGAACTGCAATCAGGATCGGCGGAAACACCAGGATCGGCACCAGTACCAACATCGATACCGACACCGCCATCGATACCAGCGATACCCGAATTGCCGGTAGCTCGGTAAACTCCCCCAGAAAATGTCATCGGAAATGCGTCTGGTGACTCTTGAAAACCACAAACACTTGTTTTGTGGTTTTTTGGTGAGTACGATCCGTGCTACAATTCTAGTATGAATACGAATATCTTCAAAAAGAATTTTGCCAAAGGAATATTTCTTCTAGTGGCAGTGATAGTGGGTGTGCCGATGGGTGACTGCCACGCTTCGACGATCACGCCGGACAAAGTATTGGAATTGGTGAATGCGGATCGAGTGGCAATCGGTTTGCCAGCCCTGACGCTTAATAATCAGTTGACCCAGGCAGCAGAAGCCAAAGCGAAGAATATGGCCGAAGCAGGATATTTTGCTCACACATCACCAACGGGCAAAACGCCGTGGGATTTTATCGATGCAGCCGGTTATTCGTATCACTACGCGGGAGAAAATCTGGCGATTCGATTTGTCAGTGCGGAGGATGAGCACGCCGCGTGGATGGCGAGTCCGACCCACCGGGCGAATATCTTGAGCAATAAATATCTTGAGACGGGAATTGCCGTGTGGTCAACGGAGCAGGATGGACGACAGGTATTGATCGCGGTTGAGGAGTTTGGGACGCAGCCGGGAGTGGCGATTCCAACTCCGGTCGCGGATACGCTTGCACTCAAAGAGCAGGCGACTACCGTGGCGGGTACAATAGGAATAACTCCTGTGCCAGTACCGGTGGCGACGAGTGGGTGGGCGAAGATGATGCGAAAAATCTCGATGTGGAGTATGGAGCAGATACTGATCGTCGTAGGATTGGGGATAGCGGAGGTGGTCGCCGTGACCAATATGCTCCATATATTGCGAAAAAAGCCAGTCAATAAAAGATATCGCAAGACTTTTCCTTGAAAGAAAGGCTTCTTTTGTGTATACTCAGGGTATGTGAAAGAAGGACTACTACCTTTTGTTTTTATTTTATGGAAATTTTTCGTATTGAGGGTGGATACCCGCTCCAAGGGGAGATTGAAGTACGCGGATCCAAAAACGCGGCGGCACCGATTATTGCGGCCAGTTTGTTGACGACCGAACCATGCGTGTTGCATAATGTGCCTCGAATCGAGGATATTTTTCGTTTATTGGAGTTGATCCAAACGCTGGGAGTACAGGTGGAATGGCTAGACGAACACTCGGTGCGGATTGAAGCGAAGGAAATCGATCCGACCAAGATTGAATTGGACGCAACACGACGAATGCGGCTATCGGTATTATTATTGGGATCGTTGTCAGGCCGCTGTGGGAAGTTTTCTTTGGGACATCCGGGCGGGTGCGCCATTGGGGTACGATCAATCGAAACGCATATCGACGCTTTGGAATCGCTCGGGGTGAAGGTGATACAGCATGAGAAATTTTATGAAATCGATACGACCAAAAAACATTCGGGAAAAATCATACTGAAGGATTTTTCGGTGACGGCGACGGAGATTGTGCTGATGATGGCATCGGTTTTGCCAGGGAAAACCGTATTGAAAATCGCCGCCGCTGAACCGCACGTGCAAGATCTCGGACATTTCTTACAGGCAATGGGTGCGAAGATCGAGGGACTCGGAACACACACGATCACCATCGAGGGAGTGGAAGCTTTGCGGGGAGCCGAGTACACGATTATTCCTGATCCGATCGAAGCGGCAACTTTTCTTATTCTTGGCGCGGCGACAGGGAGTAAGATTACGGTCAAGAACGCGCACGAAGAACACCTCGATCTCGTATTGAAAAAAATGCGGGAGTTTGGGATGGATTTTGAGATCACGCCAGATGCGATCACGGTGATCCCAGCTGGACATCTCGTATCGCCGGGGAGGGTGAAGCCGGAAGTATATCCTGGAATCCCAACGGATACGCTGTCACTCTTTGGGGTATTGGCAGCATTATCGGATGGTGAGACTTTGATTCACGATCATATTTTTGAGAGTCGGTTCAATTATGTACCGGAGATCGAGAAAATGGGTGCGAAGGCGACGGTGCTCAATCCGCATCAAGCGATTATTCACGGGCCGGTTGAGCTCCATGGGACACAGATCAAAAGTTTTGATTTGCGAGCGGGTGCGGCACTCATCATCGCGGCTCTGGCGGCGCATGGTACGACGACCATCGAGGATATTTATCAAGTGGATCGCGGCTACGAACGCATCGAAGAGCGCTTGCAGAAATTGGGCGCAAAAATAGAACGAGTGGAATTATAATTACACTATTGTATGTGGTGGTCGAATATGTTTGTCCGACGAATCGGTATCGACTTGGGCACGGCGAATACGCTTGTGTTTATTCCTGGCAAAGGCGTGGTCATCAACGAGCCTTCCGTCGTGGCGGTGTCGGTGCAGGAGAATAAAGTTTTGGCCGTGGGCAATGAAGCGAAGGAGATGATAGGCCGGACACCGGACACGATTGTGGCAAGTCAGCCGTTGCGTGATGGAGCGATCGCGGACTACCGGATCACCGAGGCGATGCTCCGATATTTTATTTATCGCGTATCGGGCCGGGTGCGATTGATCCGACCGGAAGTAGTACTCTCGATACCGGCAGGCGTGACTTCGACCGAGCGGCGAGCGGTTATTGACGCGGCGATCAAGGCGGGTGCACGGACGGCCTATGTGGTCAAGGAGCCGATCCTCGCGGCGATCGGAGCGGGTATACCGATTCATACGGCGCAGGGGAATATGATCGTGAATATCGGCGGCGGAACATCGGAGATTGCAATCATTTCGCTCGGTGGTATCGTGGCAGCTCGGAGTGCTCGCGTTGGCGGCAATCGGATCGACCTCGCGATATCGGATTATATCAAACGCAAGTACAGCCTCGCGATTGGGGAGCGCACCGCCGAAGAAGTGAAGATCAAAATCGGGTCAGCCATACCAGTTGCCAAGGAGGATACGTTTGATATTCGCGGACGGGATCTGATGGGTGGTTTGCCAAAGACCATTCCCGTGACGACCAATGAAGTGACCGAGGCGATCCAGGATGAGTTACGCGAAATCATCAATGTCATCAAGCAGGTATTGCAGGAGACGCCACCGGAGCTGGCCGCGGATATTATGGATAAAGGGATGATACTCTCGGGCGGGACGGCGCAGTTGCGACACCTCGATCAATTGATATCCAAGACGATCGGAGTGCCGTGTTTCGTGGCAGATGACCCGGCGTTCTGCGTGGCCAAGGGGACGGGTATCGTGCTGGAGAATCTTGATGTGTATAAGCGGAGTATTATGATGGGCAAGTAAATTTGTGTCATTCCCGCGAAGGCGGGAATCCAGACACCACAAAATTTTATATAATAATAAAATAAATTGAAGAAATTAAAGACTTTACAAACCTCAATCCGTTTTGAAACTATATGAGGTGTAGTGGAACCTGGATTCCCGCCTTCGCGGGAATGACAAATACTCTATGACTAAAGTAACTATTGGGATTGATGCCTCGCGGGCGTTTTTGAAACGACGGACGGGGATCGAGGAATACGCGTATCAGGTCATCAAGCACCTGCGTCATGAGTTACGCGATGAGTCGGTGGTCTTGTATATGCGCAAAGGGTATACGATTGATTTTGAATTGCCGACGCAGTGGAGCGTGAGGGAATTGTGGGCGCCGCGACTCTGGACGCAGGTGCGGCTATCGTGGGAGATGTTCTGGCACGCGCCGGAGGTTTTGTTCGTGCCCGCGCATACAGTGCCAATAGTGCATCCGAGGCGAACCGTGGTGGTGATACATGGGTTGGAGTACGAGTTTTGTCCTAATGCATATTCGTGGTGGGATCGCTGGTATATGAGGATTTCGATCTGGTGTTCAGTGCGCTGGGCGTCGGAGGTGGTGTGCGTGTCGGAGAATACTCGCCGGGATGTGATACGACTCTATGGTGTGCCCTCAGAAAAAATTTCTGTCATCGGTGAAGGGTATGATGAAACTGTGTCATCCCGGCCCCCGAGCCGGGATCCAGATTGCATTGAATTAAATGCAACTCAACCTGGATCCCCGATCAAGTCGGGGATGACAATGCAGATACAAGATATTGCCAAAAACATTAAACCCTATTTTTTATTTATTGGCCGAATAGAAGAACGGAAAAATATTTCTCGCATGATAGCAGCGTTTGATATCTTCAAAAGAGAAACAGGACTGCCGCCGAGATTAGTCTTGGCGGGCAAGCCGGGATATGGGTATGAGAAGATTCAGCAGAAAGTAGTCAGTAGTCAGCAGGCAGAAAATATCATTGAACTTGGGTATGTTTCGGAAGAGCAAAAGTGGGAGTTGTTGCGGAATGCCGAAGTGTTTTTGTTCCCGTCGCTCTATGAAGGGTTCGGGATACCGGTTTTGGAGGCGCAGAGCGTGGGGACGGCGGTGATTACCTCGAATACTTCGTCTTTGCCGGCTGTCGCGGGCGAGGGGGCGCTTTTGGTTGATCCCGAGAGTGAAAAAGAGCTAGCCGAAGCGATGCATCGGCTGGTTTCGGATTCTGCGCTCAAAAGTGCTATAATAGCCAATGGAAGGGAGAATGTGCAGCGGTACAGTTGGGATAACTGCGCGAATGAATTGACAGAACTACTCCTATGCCGAAAAGTCAAGAACGATTGAAACGATTGAACAAGAAAGTACCGAAAGTGGCCTTGGTGCACGATTTTTTGGTGACTTCGGGCGGGGCAGAACGGGTATTGAAAATACTGGCGGAAATGTACCCCGAGGCACCGATTTATACTTTGCTTTATGATCGCGAAACGATGGGTGGGTTTTTGGCGGGTCGGGATATCCGGGTGTCATTCGTGCAGAAGTTCCCCAAGTGGTTGCGCAAGCGGTACCGATGGCTCTTGCCTTTCTTCCCAGCGGCGATCGAGGCGATGGATTTGCGGGACTTCGATATAGTGATATCGTCTTCCGGCGCGTGGGGCAAGGGCGTGGTGACACGGCTCCATACCAAGCACATCGCGTACATTCATTCGCCAATGCGTTATGTGTGGGATTATAACGAACGCTATCTCAAAGAGCAGGGCATAGTGAAATGGGGATTGCCGACGCGATTGATACTGAGTTGGCTCCGTGTGTGGGATGCGCAGGCGGCGGATCGACCGGACGTCCTGATCGCTAATTCGGAATATACGCGGGAGCGGATCGAGAAGTATTATCATCGGGAAGCGGAAGTAGCGTATCCTCCGGTTTCATTGAACCTCGAAAAAGGAATGCTGGATGAAAAGAGTGAAATAGTGAGGAAGAATTTGGAAAATCCAGGGCTAGATATGGTTTCCTCTAGATATTTTCTCGTAGTGTCGCGCTTGGCGAAGAGCAAGAAGGTGGATATCGCCGTGGAGGCTTTCAATAAATTAGATTTACCGTTGATCGTGGCGGGTCGAGGGAGGGAATTGGAATCGTTGCGGGCGATAGCACAACCGAATGTCCGTGTGATTGGGTGGCGGAGCGATGAGGAATTGGCGCGGTTGTATCGGGAGGCACGGGCGTTGATTTTCCCCGCGGAGGAGGATTTTGGTCTGGTGATGACGGAAGCGCTTGCCTCGGGGACACCCGTGATCGCCTACGCAGTGGGTGGCGCGAAAGAGATTGTGACCGAAGGTGTGACGGGAGAATTGTTTCTTGATCAGACACCGGAAGTTTTGGCGGACGGAGTGCGTCGGTTCCTCGACCGAGAGGGAAAATATGATGAGCAGGCGATGCGGAAGACGGTGGAGCGTTGCACTCGGGAGGATTTCGAATCACATATACGAAACGCAGTGGAACGGGTAATGAAAGAATAGCTATGCCGACATTCATCGGGCATCTAAAACAATGGGAATATCTGCAGAAGTTGGCGCAGAGCAAGCGGATGCCGCAGGCTTTGATTTTTTCGGGGCCATCGGAAATCGGCAAATTTTTGGTGGCGCGAGCGTGGGCGGAGGAATTGATTCGAAATAATTCTGATTGTCTGGTCATCGAGCCGGAATTGGTGACGAAAAAAGGCGTGACGCGAGCCAAGGATATTGGCGTGGGGGCAGTCCGCGATACAGTGAAACAGGCAGCCCTCTCGTCCGGTGGAGGGAAGTATCGGGTACTCATCATCCGCGACGCGCATCGGTTGACGGAGAAAAGTCAGAACGCGCTTTTGAAAACACTCGAAGAGCCGCCGGAACACCTCATCATTATTCTCGTGACCCATCGGGTTGGGCGACTGCTGTCTACGGTGTTGTCGCGTTGTCAGAAGGTGGATTTTCATTTGGTAGATGAGGCATTGATGCGATCGGGGATGCCGAGTAAAAAGGCAGTGCTAGAATGGATATGGCAGATCGGTCGACCGGGATTGGTGCGCCGATGTATCGATACGCCGGTCAAGATGAAACGGGATCTCGAATTGTTTGAACGACTCTCCAAATTACCTTCCTATTCAGTGCAGCAGAAATTGCAGTTGTCGGAGAGTATGGCAAAAGATATCACGAAGACGATCTGTCTTTTGGAATGGTGGCTGACACTCCTCCATAGTCGGGCGGCGCAGGGAAACGATAGGGCGGCATGGAAATTAGCGGAGCGTGTTTTTGCTGTAGAACAGGTATTGGAGAATCAATCAAAAAGTTCGAGGCTGGTATTAGATACTTTGTTTCTCGGAGTGTAGAGTTTTCACATAAAATATATGTGGTGGAGACACAAAAAACAAAAAGAATCGCCTGTGGATAAGCGGATATTGAGACGGCGACCATTTTCGGTTGTGCCGCGGCGATTGCGACGCCAGCAGCGGGAGCTTGAGCAGTCGCAGCTGGAGCACCGGCAGTTTTTTTGGCGCCGTTGGAGTATCGTGGTGTTGGTGGTGTTAGTGTTTGTCGGCGTGGTAACCTATGTGGCAGTTGTCAGTCCGCTGATGCGGATAGAGCAGGTGACGATAGTCGGTGGTGATGAATCCACCCAACAACAACTCCAGATGCTCGTCGATGAAAAAATGAATGAGAGACGGTGGCGGTTATTAGTAATAAAAAGTTTTTTTCTTTTTCCTGAAAAGCAGATCCGAGCCGTGGTGCAGCAACAGTATCCTCATATTCAATCGATTGCATTTGAGAAACGATTTCCTCAATCGGTCAAGATAACCATCACGACGCGTGATGAAGCGGTGATAGTGTGTTCGGGTGGACCGTGTTTCGTGCTCGATGAAGCGGGGCGGGTGATCGCCAACGAAGATGCCTTGAATGATTCGTGGCGGCGTATACGGTTGATCGACACAAGTGCGGCGCCAGTCGATGTGTCGGAGATTGTTTTGAATCCGGGTTTTATCGTTTTTCTCGAGCAACTCGAAGCAACACTCAAGGGTAAAATCGGTATCACGGTGCAGGGTGATTATACGACGCCTTCACGGTTTTCAGGAACGGTAACCGTGATGACAAATGAAGGTTGGCAGTTGCGTCTGGATAGTCATATTTCGCTCGAAAATACCGTGAATGTATTACAAGCGTTTTTTATTAAGCAAATTAAAGATCCGCAGGATCGGGCGCGGTTGGAGTATGTCGATACACGGGACGACGGGAAGATCTACTATCGCCTCGCGGGCGATGATCAAGCTCTCATATCGACTCCGCCGCCAGTATCATCGGTAACGCCGGATATGAATAAGACGGCTCCCGATAAAACGAAGAAGAAGTGACAGCGTGGGAGTGATATTACTCAGTAACTTCAGGGATAGGAGAATTTTCTTGTGGTGATTTTTTCCGTAGTGCTAATGTGATTCGCACGAGCGTGAGGCCGAAGACGAGAGTGGCTGAGAGCGAATAGATCCAGATCATCCACCATTGTTTGGAGTCGCTGCCCGAGGCAATGCCGTGTGCGAGAAAAATGAGATAGGCGAGAAAACTCGCGTAGTGGATTTTTCGCCACCAGACGGGGGCGATCTTGGCACGGAACTCAGCCGTGACCGAGACGATGATGATGAGGTAGAGGGCGATGATACCGAGACCGACCGCAAGCGTGAGATTTATCCCAAGGGTCGAGAGGAATTCCCGATGAAGCCAGCCGGGGATAAGTGCTTCGGCAAATGAGAGATGAAAGAATTTGTCAAAAGTAAGACTGATGATGTGGAGAATGAGGAGAGCGAAGGCACTCCAAGAAAGCGTTCGATGCGCTTCATAGCTAAGGAAGACTGGCCATGAAGGAATGCTGACGCGAGCGGACATCAGGAGTCCGTTGGCGATACTGATCGTGAAGAGGATGAAGGCCGCGATACCGGCTGCTCGACCGATATACCAAGCGAGTTTATCGGGATCGAAGAACTGTGTTTGTGTGGCAAGTATTTGTTCGTCGATTGTCCGGATGGTAGAATCATTCGGATCGAGCGGATTGGTGCCCTCGAGGATTTCCTGACCGTCCGGTACGCTGTCGCCATCGGTGTCCGCTTTGTTTGGGTCGGTGTGGTAGACTTGCACTTCAGCGGAATCACTTAGGCCGTCTTGATCGGAATCGACGATAACCGCCTGTACTGTTGGTGAAACGGCGAGGAGAATTCCCAAGAAAAGAAAACTAAGAATTATTTTTTTAGGCATATTTTTTGAAAAATTTATTGCACTGAAAATGGACTATAAACAGTTTCAAAAGAATCAATTATGCCATTCATATTGGCATCGCCATCATCAGGAAAGGCGAAAAAATCATTGCGTCCCGGGAACTGATCGTCACTATCGGGCACGCCATCGCCATCGGTGTCGGTAAAGAAGAGCTGCTCGGGGATAGTTGGGTGCGGGTCGAGCGCATCGACGAGTCCGTCGTTGTCGGTATCAATACCATAGCCATCGGCCGGTATCTGTTTGGTCACCGGTACCCACGTCGTGACAGTCACCGGAGCCTGTGGGACGAGAACAGTCTTGGTGGTCGAAGAAGAACTTGAAGTTGTTGTAGAAGTTTTTCTTTCGTCATCTCCCGATTCATTCTCAGTATCATTCTCAGCGAGAGCTATTGACTCGTGGGAGGTGACTGTGCCGAGAGTGAAGAGATGATGTCGAAATGTGAAGACTTCAATAGCTGAAAATATGATCAATGCCACGAAGAATAGAGAGAAATATCGAAACATACGCTTTTTGTTTTAGGAAGTTTTGGTAGTTTTGGTGGCCTTGGGCGCAGTAGCTACCGGTGTTGCTACAGGCGGTGGCGTGTATGTGGTGGTTTTTGGCACATTGACATTCACGGTTTTTTGGTTGTTGGCGATAGCATCGGTTTGTTTCGTTTTGAGAGTATCATACTGGCTTTTCGCATCGGCTATCTTCTTTTGCCAGGCTTGTTTTTGGGCATCGAGTGATGCGAGATACTGTTCTCGTTCGGCGAGGGTGTCGGCGAGATCTTTGGTATAGGTATCTTTTTCATTGCGGATCGCCGAGAGTTTTTTGCTCCCCTCGATGCCGAGTATAGCAAAAAATGGCCCGAGGAAGGCGAAGACCGAAAAGAAAATCATCCAAAAACGCGCTTTACCGGTAGGAAGTGGCATATTTATATTTTTTAAGAATTAAGTGCTTAGAAATGATAGCACAAAAAGACTCACACTGAAAGTATACCATTTAATTCCTGTTTTTGGGAGGTGTTTCTTGACACTTCCTCCAACTCCATCTTTTTGTATG
>JBAWZR010000014.1:0-18025 GCA_037142915.1 Candidatus Moraniibacteriota bacterium | reverse complement strand
GCAGGAATCGAACCTGCGACCTTCTGGACCGCAACCAGACGCTCTATCCACTGAGCTACAAGCGCAAACAAAAAACGAGTACCAGCGGGGTACGCTCTAAATATGAAGCATTCGGGAGAAAATGTCAACCAAAGTGAGGTCGATCCTTTCTTCCGGAATGAATGAGCCTAGTATTTGTCGGAGTTCTTGAGGATCGGTATCTCCGAGCGGAATATCTACGAAGGGCTCGATGAGTGTTTTGGTTTTGAAACGGACGAAGCTGGAACCAGGTTCGTTTTCGAAAATCCAGAAGTGATCCATTTGATCGAAGGGGAAGAGCTCGCTATTGACCCCGACACCCTGTGGGAAAATCCGGCAATGGAGAAATCGTGCCTCTCGATGAAGCAGGATATAGCCCGTGATACCAATGAGGATGAAGGTGATCGCCACAATCGGATTGTTGACGAAGAGTTCATAACCGATGATACCGAGTAATGCCACGCCGAGCCAAAAAAGCAGCTTGCGGCTGGGAGCCTGCGTTTCGGTTTCGTGTACCTGCCATTCGAAAATCGGTTGCTGTGACATAGAAGAATCAATGATGAACTTTCTTCCAGTATAACACAGTTTCATTTACAAGAGAGCGATGTTTTGGTAGGATAAGAGGGAAAAGCAGGAAGCGTGGCCGAGTGGTTGAAGGCAACAGTCTTGAAAACTGTCATACCTGCAAGGGTATCGTGAGTTCGAATCTCACCGCTTCCGCCTTCTGAAGGGCTATAAAAAACTGTCACCCAGCTCCTCGCGAGGGGCTGGGTCGTGAGTTCGCCCCGGCATGCGCGGGGCGTCCGGCGAATGCCGGACGAATCCTCTCGTTTGCGCATTGATAAAAATAAAGTATAACACTATGCCCAACATACTTATCGTTTTCGTTGTCGTTATTATGCTTTGGTCTGCCTGGGGATTTTTCAGCTCTCGTGTGGAACAGGTGGAGTATACCGTGGTGAAAAAAGTGAATGGGTATGAAATACGCGAGTACCCAGCGCATATCGTGGCACAGACGACGGTGCCGGGTTCCCAGGAGGATCCTATGAGTGTCGGCTTTAGAATTGTGGCGGGATATATTTTCGGTGGCAATACTAGAAAAGAAAGTATCGCCATGACCGCTCCCGTGGTCGCTCAAAAAGAAGGAGTAGAGAATGGTTCGGAAAATATCGCCATGACGGCTCCGGTGGTCGCGACAACTGATGGAGACTCGCAGGTGATATCATTCGGAATGCCTCATTCCTATACGCTTGAGACATTGCCGACGCCGAGTGACTCCCGGGTAAAAATCGTGATGATTCCTGCCAAAAAATATGCCGTGATGCGGTTCTCAGGGTATCGATCAGATGCACGAGTCAAAAAAATGCAAGAAGCGTTGCTTTCAGCGCTCGCTCAGGATGGAGTTGTGACGCAGGGCAGTCCTGCATACGCCGGATACAATGCCCCGTGGACCCCGCCCTGGATGAATCGCAATGAAGTACTGATTGAGATTAAATAGAAAAGATATGCGCGTCTGGGATATACATCCGCAACACCTGTGTCGGAAACATTTACTCGCTGAGCATCGCGAGCTGCACGGATTGTGGAATATTTTGACGAAACACAAAGGCAAAGGAGGGTATTCGCATCACCCGGAAACTTTGCGCTGGGTGGGCAAACAAAAAGCCCTGTATATCCGACACGAGACGCTCGTAAGAGAATTTTCTCGGCGCGGATACCAACACCATACGCCACTCGAGAAAGGGTTGGCTATCGGTTTAGGTGATCAAAAAACATTTATCAATACGGTTAAAGAGCAGAAAATTATCCTCAAGCAGAAGCCTTGTGAATGTCTGCTGGATAGTTGATTTCTCAAGATTAATTCTTGTAGATTTCCTGAGTCATACCGTCGTGCTGGACGGAGGCACGGAAGGGGGCGACGAAGCCGTCAGGTGTGACTGGTTCGACAGTTTGGGTATTTCCTGTGGGGATATTGACGGAGACCGTATCGGTCTTTTTTCCGTTTGAGGAGGTAAGCGTGTAGGAAAACGAGGTCGTCGGCGAGTGGTTGGCAATCCCGAAGGTGAGTGTCGCGTCGGTCGGGTTGGCGAAGGAAACCGTCCACCAGTTTTTGTTAGTATTCAAGTCGAGTGCTCGTTGTGATGCGAAAGCGAGGACGAATCCGGCGGCGACGAAGGACGCGACGAAGAAAATAAGGAGTGATTTATCGGTGAAGTGAAATGATTTCATAAACGAATTCTTTTAAGGGTGGCGATAGTAAACAGCAACGCCATTGGAGCGATAGACAAGTGAGAAATCGGTGGTCTGCTCGAATTGTTTTTGGTCATATTGCGGGTTGACTATAATGTAATTCACGCCGAGATCAGTGTAGCACTGTTTGCCGTTGGGCGTGTTGGGAGTGGAGATCATCCAGAGCGTGCACTGTTCGCGGGTTTTGGTCGCGTCACTGTAGCGTTTGAAGTAGCCGCGTGAAAGAGGGAAGTTATAATCGCGGAGGAAGAAATGTTTGATCCACGAATCGGCGGTGAGATAGTTGTGATCCTTCAGGACGAGGTCGGTCGGTGTGATGACAGAATCGACGAAGGAAGCAGCTGAGAAGGTCTCGACGACCGATTGATTTTTTTGTTTGTTGGCAGTAGAGATATTTTGTGCGTTGTCGAAGAGGCCGTTGCCGAAAAAAACAGCGCTCCAGGTGATGAGTATCGATGCACCGACGAAAATCGGAAGTGATGTTTGGGTGAAGGACTTGGATGGACGAGTTGTGAGGTATGGGAGGCATCGCGAGAGTGTGTATCCGGCGAGGAGAGTGAGTGGGAAAATAGCGTAGGTGCCAACCCGATTCGAGGGAATATTGACGAATGCCCATTGCGGCGCGAGTGAGAGCAAGAGGAGGCTCCCAGACCAACCAGTGAGGACAGCGGCAACGATCCTACGGCGACGGAAGAGAAACGCCACCAATCCGACACCGATGATGCCAAATGCTATTCGGGGTATACCAAGGGTACCGTTGGTGAATTCGAGAAACGGTAGACCGATGCGTGTGCCCTTGGTAGGGCTGCCAATGGCGGTACCGATGGCTTTTGGGTCAGCATAGCTTGGCGCGATCACGAAAAAGAAAAAGAGGATGGCGGCGAAGGCAAGGAGCAGTGGCGCCGGTTTGCAGGCGAGGCCAATCCACTCGCGGAGTGTGGCACGGAGGTATTTCAGATGGGAGAGAAGAATAAATATGAGCGCGAATACGAGACCAAAGAGAAACATCAACGTGGAGAGGTGATGGATGTAGGCGAGTCCGAAGGTGAGGAAAAATCCAAGCGTGAGGAGTGAACTATCTTTCTCTTTGAGGGCACGGTAGTAGATGAGCCAGAGGATGGGGATGAAGAAATTTCCGATGACATTGCCAACGACTCCGCCGCTCACGAATTTTGTTTCGGGGGATGAAATTGCATAGAACGGACCGATAAGAAGGAGCGTGAAAATGGCGACGGTTTTGGCCCTCGGGATGGCGAGGTGCGAGAAGAAAAATCGCCATGCCAAAACGAAGAGCGCGAGATCAGAGCAGAGATTGATGAAAAAGAGAAATAGGATGGGAAAAGCGGAGAAGAAATCCAAACCGGTGAGGAGGTTGAGGGCGGCGAATGGCAGGTGTTCACCGATGATGAAGTCAGCGATCGGCTTCGGTTGACCGAGTTGATAGTGACCGTCGGAGAGAGTGTTTATATCCTGTTTGGTATACGTTGGGATGGTGCCGGTGTGAGAGATGACACTCGCCCAATAGGTATGGTGTCCGAGGTCGGTGGCACTCGGGGCGACGCCGTTTGTAAGAAACAGAGTTTTAATGCCGAGTGCGAGGATGAAAATAGCGGCGATGAGGAGATATTCACGAGGAGAGAAATGGCTGGGAGCAAAACCATGATCTGGGCGGTGTCGACGATAGGCGATGAAAATCCAAAGGCTGATCTCGATCGCGAGCGCGACCGTGAGGGAGAGCGTGGTAAGGGGAATATGAAACAGGTAGAAGAGAATCAGCATCAGGAAATTCAGACTGGCAAGACTGGTGGCCACGGAGAGGAGGCTCCATTCAAGCAGCGTGAAGTGATGTGTATCGAAAAAGGCGCGCAAGAAAAGCCAGCCCGGGATGGTGAAAAGCGCAAAGAGAACAATGAGGAACCAGGATGTTTGAAGTGCGAAAGGCATAAAGCGCGGCTATTTTTTTGATATATTTTCCAAAGCCTCGAGATACTGTCTTGCGATAGTCTCCCAATTGAAATGGTGAATGGTAAACTCGCGTGCTTTGGCGCCGAAAGTTTGGCGGAGCGCGTCATCTTGCAGAAGGGTGGTAATTTTTTCAATGAAAGCGTCATCGTTCTCTGGTTCGACGAGGAAACCATTCGCTCCTTCTATGATAGCATCTTTTAGTCCCTCGAGGTTGGAGGTGACCACGACGCGTTCGCACGACGCGGCCTCGATAACATTGATACCGAAACCCTCCATTGATCCACGGACAGGGATATTGGGTGACACGGCGAGATCGACGGTATTGAAAAGGACTTTCATATCGTTCCACGGGAGATTAGTGAGGAGTCTGACTTTATTCTCCAATCCCAATTCTTTTATGGTCGCTACGCACCTCGGGTAATAGTCATTATCACCGGCGGTTTTTTTGTGGACGACGGCACCTGCGGCTACGAAGAGGGTATCGTCTGGTAGATACGGGACGACATTCCGGATGAACCACTCGACGCCCTTGTGTTTGACATACCGTCCAATTCTCAAAATAATTTTTTTGTTGGTGATATCTATTGGCGTGTCAGTGTGTGCATTGATTACACGAGCCAATTCTTCATGGGTATGTTGTGGTTGGAATAGATCTTGGACGAAGATGCCATTGGGAATAAATATGCAGCGATCAGATGCGACGCCGATAGCGAGCGCTTCTTCGCGAGTTTGGTTGCCGACAGCGATAAGAAGATCAATATTTCTTAATGCCGGGATATTGATGAATTTATAGACTGCACTTAAAAGGCCTTTTTTACGAAAGAAAGTAATATCGAGTCCATGGATGATAGCAGCGACTCTCGTATGACCGAATGAGAGAAAACGAATAGGGACACCGAGTGGTGCGAGGCTGCCATCTCCAAGCAGGATGACATCATACTTCCAAAACGAAAATAGGATCCGCAGAAAAGCGTATGGCAAAAACCACCACAGCGTTTTCTTGCCGCCGTGGTTAGCAAAAATAGTGATATCAGCAATCTTCGCCAAGCTGGTGGCGATGCCGAAGTTCTGGTTCTCTATCCCGCCGGTGATAGGTGGATACGCTCGCGAAACGAAGAGGATTTTCATTGCCGTGTTTTCTAGACAAAGAAATTTATTTCTTGTACAACTTTTTCTTCGCTAAGTAGAGTTGCTCCTCGGTGAGGCGGCGGTTGGACTTGATCATATCGGCGATGAGTGCCAGGACGAAGAATTGGAGACCGACGAGGAAAGCGATAGCGGAAGCGAAGAGATAATTGCGATAGGGCGAAATCTTGAAGTCCTGGAAGTATAGGCTGAGGAAAATTACGAAAAGGATGAGTGCGATGATCATCAGGATGAGACCAGGTATGCCAAAGAACTTCATCGGGCGGACATCGCGGATGGCTTTGAGAATAATTTTAAAACCGTTATTGACGAATTTCCAAAGCGATTTGGTGATCTTGGGTTTGCGGTCGGCGAAGTAGGTGACTTCGATCGGGACCCATTTGAGTTTGAGGTTTTTGCCGATAGCGTCGATGATGGTTTCTTGTGTGTAGGTGAAATTGTCGTTAACCAAGTTGAGTCGCATAAGTGTCTCGCGATTGTGGGCGCGAAATCCGCAGGTGAGATCTTCGGTCTTAGCATTGAGGAAAAAACTGACGAGTGCAGCGGCGAAGCGATTGAGGAAGCTCCGAATCCAGGGAATATTCTTCGCCTTCACCCCACCGAACCGATTGGCGATGACCATATCGTAGTGGCCTTCAATGATGGGAGTGAGGAGCTTGGGGATGTCGTTGGCATCAAACTGACCGTCCGCATCGATATTTACCATCAGGTCGGCGTTTTGTTCGAGCGCGTTTTCTACGGCGCGTTTGAAGGAATACGCGAGGCGTCGATTGGGCTTGTAGGAAATAACGAAGTGAGCGCCTGATTCCTCGGCGACGGCAGCGGTGCGATCGGTTGAACCATCGTCAACGACTTGGATGAACTTCTCGGTGATAACTTGGCCGAGACCGTGTTGGTAGAAATCCGCTTCGAAGCTTTGCTTGATATGCTGAATAGTTGCACCGAGCACATCCTCTTCATTATAGGCGGGGATATTGACAATAAGTTTCATATATTGAAATATTTAAAAACAGGAAGTTTGTCATCCCGCACTTGATGCGGGATCCAGACTGAATTGCATCTGAATGCAACCGAACCTGGATCCCGGGTCAAGCCAGGGATGACACAAAAAAAGTTTTATGGATTTATTTTTTGTGGGTTCACCCAAGATGAAAAACCAGCCAGACAGCGAGCATTGCACTCGGTACGATCGGTTTCGGTCGCCTTGTTGACGAGAATGTTTTGACATGGCACAGAAACGGTCTCGTAACAGGAACGGAAACTGTTCTCGACGGCTGTCCAATTGATTTCATAGTGAAAAAATCGCAAGATGAAACTCGACACGACGATGAG
Organism: Candidatus Moraniibacteriota bacterium; assembly: GCA_037142915.1. Lineage (GTDB taxonomy): Bacteria > Patescibacteriota > Minisyncoccia > Moranbacterales > UBA1568 > JBAWZR01. Next base: position 11,314 of record JBAWZR010000014.1, on the reverse strand, counting down.
TCCGATGAGCCAGATGATGCCTTTGATGAGATGAAACATAGAGTTTAGCGGCCGATGCCCTTATAGATGATTTTGCTTTCACGGAAAGCGTTTTTGTTGAGGCAGTTTTTGCCATCAATCACGACCGAGATATGGTGTTTTTCGAGCAGCTCAGGAGTGAGTGTTTCGATAAATGCCCGATGATTGGTAGCGATGATGAGCGCTTCGGATTGATCGAGAATTTCTTCGAGTGTTTTGACCGAAGACTTCTCGAGCACAAATGGATCGAAGGTGATGATATCTGCTTGGTGCTTTTTGAGGTGTTTGATGATCTCGAAGCTGGGCGACTCGCGGAGGTCGGCGATATTGGCTTTGTAGGCGAGGCCGAGGACACCGACTTTTGTTCCATTGATCGGTTTTTTGACGGCATTGAGTGCGTCTTGCAGGAGTTCGACAGTGTACTCTGGCATAAAGTTATTAATCTCGCGCGCTTGGCGCAGAAATTTGTGATCGAAGCCAGCTCGTTTGGCGCGTTCGATGAGGTAGTAGGGGTCGACGGGAATGCAGTGTCCGCCAACGCCGCAGGATGGGAAGTGTGCCATAAAAGCGAAGGGTTTGGTAGAGGCGCCTTCGATGACGTCTTTGACATCGATACCGAGTTTGTCGAAGGAGAGGGCGAGTTCGTTGACGAAAGCGATATTGATATCGCGGAAGGAATTCTCGACGATCTTGACTGCTTCGGCCTCGCGGATGGATTTCATTGGTCGGATCTCGCCATCAACGATGGTGCGATAAAAATTCAGTGCGAGGGTGAGTCCGGCCGTATCGAACGAACCGACGACGCGCGGGATATTGGTGACATTCCATTTGGGATCACCTGGGTTGATGCGCTCGGGGCAGTGGGCGATGTAGACGGTCTCACCAACTTTCCAGCCAGCTGCTTCGAATATCGGTACAACGATTTCTTCGCTGACGCCTGGGTTGACGGTGGACTCGAGGACGACCAGCGCGCCTGATTTGAGATTGGCAGCGACAGTCTGCATCGAGGAGATGACTGGCGTAAGATCGGGATTGTGAAACTCATCGACCGGTGTTGGTACGCAGACGAGGACGATGTCAGCTTTTTTTATTTGTGTGGCATCCATCGTCGCTTCGAAGGGGAATTTCGCCAGATTGGCATCGACATATTCATCATAGAAATGGCTTTTGCCTGATTGGAGTGATGCGATGGTTTTTGTGTTGATATCAAAACCGATCACGGGGTAGTTTTTTTCGGCTGAGCGAACAGCGAGCGGTAACCCGACATAACCGAGTCCGACGATACAGACGGTAGGGAGAGAAATGGACATACTATGAAAATCATTACAAATAAACAGAGCCGTTTTAGCACTGATTTCAGTATAGGGTGAAACCGTCTTTTTGCCAATTTTACAGAAAAAAATTTGTTTCTAATAGTATTGTGCGATACACTGGAAGAAAGTATGAATGAAATGACTATGCGAAGACACTGGCAGATCGTGAAGGAAAAGTTGCGAGCGAATGCGCGAGAGATAGCGCTTGTGCTGGGTATGATCGGCGTGGGAGTATGCGGGTTTGAGTTTGGTTTTGTGCAGGGGATTCGGCATACCTCGCCGCCTATCGTGATCGAAAAGCCAATCGTTGCTGAGTCGGTGGTTGCTGCTGGTGTGTCTGCAGCAGCTTCTTCACTGCCATCGCCATCATCAGATGCGAAAACTTCTACGACAGCTGTTTCGACGATTTCACTCCCTGCCAACTGCCCGTTCGTCGGGAGTCGTAATTCGGACAAATATCACGCGGCTGGGTGTGCGGTGGTGAAGCGGATCAAACCGGAGAATCGTGTGTGTTTCACTTCTGAAGATGACGCGCGTGCAAAAAAATACCAACCAGGATGTTTGCAACCGTAATAAAAATATGCCAAAACAAAAAACAATTCAAGAAAAAAATCCAATACGCCTTCTGAGCAGAGTTGTTTTGCTGTTGGGTTTTTCCGACGCTTTTTGGTTGTATATGAGTTCGAGTTATTTGCGTGCCGCCAGTGGCACAGAGAATGTTGGATTGTTTTATGGTGTAGTGTTCGCCTGTGTCTTAGGACTCTTATTCTTACTCCCTGGTTTTATCCGCCGTCTCGGTAAAACGACACTCTTGAGTCTGCTACTTTTTTTCCTGGCGCTGGCGATGCTCGTGTTGTCGATTTTGTCGCCGTCCTTCCTTGGTATGGCACTTTTGGGAACTGTTATCGTTATCAATTCGGTGGCATGGGTGGTGATAGATATTATTCTGGAGGATTTCTCGACAGATAATAGTTCGGGACGGATACGCGGCTGGCATTTGATGCTTATGAATACGGGAATTCTCGCAGGGCCGTTGCTCGCCTCCCAATTGATGGATCGGGTGGGGTTTTGGGGCATTTTTCTTGCGAGTGCATTTCTCTATGTGCTGGTGTTTCTGTGGATCATACTTGGCTTGCATTCAGTCAACTTCCATTTTAAGCGAGAGGTCGCGTGGAAGGGTTTTTGGCGAAAAATTCGTACCACTCCCGATATCCTGCGGATTTATGGTGTCTCTTTTGCACTCGAGTTTTTTTATGTGGTGATGATAGTGTATATGCCACTGCGCTTGCTCGATCTCGGTTTCAGTTGGACGCAGATTGGTCTGATATTCACGGTGATGCTCCTGCCATTCGTAATCATCCAGTATCCGTTGGGAGTACTCGCGGATAAGCGATGGGGAGAGAAGGAGATGCTTCTCATCGCGTTGGCGATCTTGGCAGTCTCGACCGGTGTGGCCGCTTTTTCGAGTAGCACTTCCTTGGGGTTTTGGATGGTGGTGTTATTCGTGACGCGTATCGGAGCCGCAGCGATCGAAGTATTACGAGATGCGTATTTTTATAAGCAAATCGATGGTGATGATGGGGACATTATCGCTTTTTTTCGCACCACGCGTCCGACGGCCAATATCGTGGTGGCAATTTTGGGGGCAGTGTTGTTGCTCTGGTTCCCTCTGACCATTGTGTTTATTCTGAGCGTGCTGGTTTCGATGAGTGTTCTCTGTATGACTTTTTCTTTGAAAGACACGGTTATTGACAGTGCTTGATGGTGGAGTATACTGAGAGTAATGAAACGAACAACTTGTCACAACCTGAAGAAGACTTGTGAATAAGCGAAAGAAAACCGCCGTCTTGGCGGTTTTTTTCTGGGCGTTTCCAGTTTTTTAACAATTTTTTTGGAGGATTTTATTTATGTGCTATGAATGGAAAAAAGGTGAAAGGGGCATTGGGATTTCCGGACAAGCGCATGAGTGGCCGAATAATTCGGAAACTCTGGGTCAATGTTCAGGATGTTTAATAAACATTCCTGCTGGGCATGGCTGTGGAATCGAAAATGGTAAATTGGTATGCTTGACTGAGGTGAGAGCCAAAGGTCTTCATACGTATACATATGGACCAGAGGTCTTGGAATTATTGGAAAAACACGAGAATAAAGCAGCATATACTGCGCTTGAACCAGGTGGGTTGGAAAAACTTGAAATTGTTGGTTGGAAGGCAATAGTTATGAGTAGGCTGTTCTTTCTGGCTAGACAAAAAAATCTTCCTGTGTATTAATAAAGGTAGACAGGAAGTTTTAACAATTGTAGTAGAGGGACAAGTAGGAAATTCGTAAGTTTTGAGAATATTTTAGAGAAGGAGACTCCGATGAAAACGGAATCAGCAGTAGAAAGAAAAGAAACGCCTATTTCATATCCGAACCAAGCCGTTCGATCTTGTCGAGATTGCCCGCTTTGTACAACTGGCTGTAATGTTCCGGATGTATTATTTCAGGAGGTAATTTCAGTTCTTGGCGGCAGGTGCCTGGTAAGAGATGAGAATCATCAAGTAGGCTGTGCCGCTCAGTGTATAGGAGAAATTGATCAAAAAAAATTTCAATTTAATTCCGTATACACACTATTCTCGGATGCCGTGAATTATGAAGAGGAGATTCCATGGAAAGAAATCTCCCGGATTATTTATAAAGCAACCGGAAATACATTGCAATGATAGGGACAATGTTAACAATAAAAAACTTTTTTTAAGAGCAGGTAGTATGACCATGATCATAGCTACCTGTTTTATTTTTCCCTGAGAGAATTTTTGATGAAGTGGAGCGCTTCATCGCTTTCGGTAAACCAGTGGATCGTCTCGCCTTGGCGTTCCCACCGACGGAGCCAGGTGAGTTGTCGTTTGGCGTAGTGGACGATGTCGAAGTACAATTTTTCGCGCATCGTCTTTTCGTCGAATTTATGTTGCAAGTATCGGGCGATCCAACGGTATTCCAAACCAAAAGCTTCGAGTTTTTCAAAACGTACGCCTTGCTCATGCAGACGCTGCACTTCTTCAATCATACCCTGATTAAACCGTTCATCGAGACGTGTTTTTATTTTCTCGCGTAGTGTCTCCATCGACGGATTGAGCACGATGATGAAGTGGAGTATATTTTTGAGTTGTTTGTTTTGTGTCATCCCCGACTCGATCGGGGATCCAGGCTGCATTTGAATGCAATTAAACCTGGATCCCGCATCAAGTGCGGGATGACAATGCAGTGCTATCTCGATAGCTCGTATCAATCGTACGGGATTGTGTCGGTCGATGGTCGCCGCGCGCTCTGGGTTGAGTTGTTCGAGTTGAGCGAAGAGTTCTTCGGCAGTGAGTTGTGAAAGTTTCGCTCGTAGTGCTGGATCGGGTGGGACAGTGGGGAAGGATTGACCAGTGAGGAGTGCCTGCGCCCAAAACCCCGTCCCGCCACAGAGGATGGGAAGCTTGCCTCGTGATTGGATATCACTGATGGCTGTTTGAGCATCACGCACGAAGTCAGTCACATTGTACTCATCGTTCGGGTCGGCGATATCGAGGAGATGATGGGGAATGTTCTGCATTTCTTCATGAGTCACTTTTCCTGTTCCGATATCCATCCCGCGATAAATCTGCCGGCTGTCGACGGAAATGATTTCGCCATTATATTGTTGAGCGATGGCAATAGCGAGCGAGGATTTACCACTAGCCGTCGGCCCGAGGATAGCGATGAGGAAATTTTTTTCTGTTTGTTGTGATGAAAATGTCATAAAGAGTTTTTAGAAGCGAGTTTTTTCAGGTATACTAAGAATGAAAGTTTTTATTTCAAGTGAAAATCTATGTCGACATCTCAAGATATACCACAAAAAAAGGAGGAAATGCAAGCAAAATATATCGCGTGGCAGGCGAGAGCGGCGGAGGATGTTCTAGCACAGCTCCAAACGACGCGTGAAGGCTTGACTACGGATGAGGTGAGAGGGCGGCAGGCGAAGTATGGACGCAACCAATTGGAACACAAACGCGAGCATCGCTGGTTGAAGTTGTTCGGGGCGCAGTTCATGGATACGCTGGCGCAGATCCTGATCGTAGCGGGTGTGTTGGCGCTTATTTTTGGCGCAGTGCGTGACGCGACGATTATTGCCATTATCGTTTTGCTGAATGCGATCGTCGGGTTTTTCCAGGAGTGGAAAGCGGAGAAGATTCTCGATCGGATGGCACGGTTGACGACGGACACGGCGACGGTGATGCGCGATGGCAAACGAGCAAAGCTTGATGCCAAGGAATTGGTGCCCGGGGATATCGTGTTGGTCGATGCGGGTGCGCGCGTGCCGGCGGATGGTGTGATCATCGAGGCGTATGATTGCCGCGTGGACGGATTTATTTTCAGTGGTGAATCGAAGCCGGAACAGCGGATGACGAAAGTGATGCCAGAGGAAACACCGTTGGCGGACATTGAGAATATGTTATTTATGGGTGAGTCGGTGTTGACGGGGACAGCGGTGGTGGTCGTAGTGGAGACGGGTATCCGGACGCAGCTCGGACGATTGGCGCAGATGACATTCAATGTAGTTAGTGAGATGACGCCTCTCCAGAAGAAGATGCGGACACTCGGACGGAGTGTGGCATTCCTGTCAGTGTTGATCGCTGCAATCGTGATTTTTATCGGGCAGTATTGGGGGCAGGTCTCTTTGTATCAAAATTTTTCACTCGCTCTGGCATTGGCAGTGTCGGTCGTACCGGAGGGTTTGCCCGCCGCGATATCAGTGGCACTAGCGTTGGGGATGAAGCGATTATTGAAGCGAAATGTCTTGGCGAAAAAATTGAGCGCGGTGGAGACACTCGGTTCGGTGACGACGATCTGTACGGATAAGACCGGGACGATTACACGGAACGAATTGATGGTGACGGATGTAGTGACGGATGGCGTGATATACGAGGTGACGGGGGAGGGATATACGCCTCGTGGTTCATTTCGCAGGGAGGGTGTTTCGATAGATCCATTGACGATCCCGAACGGGGAATTGTTATTTCGTATCGGGACACTGTGTAATGACGCGAGCGTATCGGAAGAAAAAGATAAGTACACGATTGTCGGTGATCCGACCGAGGGTGCGATCATCGTGGTGGGGCAGAAGTATAATTTGCAGCCGCACTTTTTTGCCGATGGTTGGAATAAGATATTGGAATTGCCATTCGCGTCGGAGCGGATGCGGATGAGCGTCGTGATGCAAAAAGGGGACACGATCCAATCGCTCGTGAAGGGATCGCCGGATATTCTCCTCGAATTGGTGACGGAATACCTTACGACGACGGGTGAGCGTGTGCCGATGACGGACGCGTTGCGACTTCAGATCAAAAAACAGTATGATGATTTTTCAGTAAGGGCGTTGCGCGTGCTGGCGTTTGCATATCGGGATATGGCGGGTGTGGAGCGAGCGCACTATTCGGAGACGATGGAAGTTGGTCTGACTTGGGTGGGGATGATGGCGATGATCGATCCACCCCGGGCTGATGTGGGTCGCGCGGTGACAGAATGTCGAGCTTTGGGTTTGCGAGTCGTTATGATCACGGGGGATTATGCGATCACGGCGGAGGCGATCGCCAAGAGCGTCGGATTGATCGATGAATCGCGTCCGCATGAGATCATCAATGGGCGAGATTTGGAAAAAATGGACGATGAGGAATTGTGGCGGAGAACGAAGGGTAAGGATGTGGTGTTTGCGCGTATCGCTCCCGATCAAAAACTGCGTATTGCGACAGTGCTCCAGCAGAATGGAGAGATCATCGCGATGACCGGTGATGGTGTGAACGATGCTCCGGCACTCAAGAAAGCAGATATCGGTGTGGCAATGGGTATTATTGGGACGGATGTTTCCAAAGAGGCGGCAGCGATGGTTTTGCTTAATGATGATTTCGCGTCAATCGTGGAGGGCGTGAAGGAAGGCCGGACGATTTATGCCAATGTTCGCAAGTTCGTGCACTATGTGTTTACTTCTAATGTGAGTGAATTGTTTACAGTGGTCGCCGGATTTTTGTTGCATATTCCGACACCGATATTGGCAGTACAGATACTCGCGATTGACCTTGGGACGGATGTCTTCCCATCATTCGCGCTCGGTGTCGAACCAGCGGAACCAGAACACAGTAAGGCGATGCCCAAGAATCGAAGCGTCATCGATGGTGCGGGTGTGCGCCGACTGCTCTCGATGGGCGGGATTATGGCGACTGGTGCTGTTGCTGCTTTCTTGTTTTCCTTGTGGCGACACGGATGGCATTGGGGAGAGTCGCTCGATATAAATGTGGAATACTACCTGCAGGCGGTCTCGGCTACGTATGTAGTGCTGGCGGTGTCACAAATGGCCAATCTAATGCAGGCACGGAGCGAGACACTCCATCCGAGTGAATTGGGATGGTTCCGTAATTGGTCAGTGTGGTTGGCAATGCTGTTCTCAGGTTTGATATTGTGGTTACTTCTGTATGCGCCGTTCTTCCGTGACTATCTGTATATGCGGCCGATCGAGGCTTGGGATTGGGTTATGGTGGTGCTTACGACCGCCGCGGTGTACATCTACGAGATGCGACGGAAGAATAACTTACGACAAAAATAGCCTCTGTAGAGGGACTGTTTAGCCTATTGACAAACTTAGTGGATTGATATAGAATAATAAGGCCATTATTTAGTATTATTGGCTTAACAATTTTTTAAACGAAAATAAGAAGGAGTTAGATCATGACAGAAATTACAATTCCAAAAGGAATTAAAGGGATAATGATGTTTATTCTTACCAGAAATGGGGACACTTGGGATGGGTCGAATATCCCAATGCACCCGCAAACGGCAACGGAGTTCCTCAGCCTCTCGAATAAAAATGAGATGATCGGCTGGTGGTCATTTAACTACGTTACCGATGCTTTTGGTGAAAAGGCGGAGGTGAGTTACTCAAGATAAGTGACTTGCAAGTAAGGCGCTTGGGAGAAAGATGGTTGCCTAATAAAAAGCAACAAAAAATCATCTTTCTCTCGGCGCTGATTTTTTTTGCTTATTTTCCTTTAGGATGGGATTTTTTGACGGGAAAATGGCCGCGAGGTATAATACAGTTGTGGATGAAAAACAAAAATAAAAAAGCAGAACTTTCATGCTTGGCACATTTCTTCGTTACGAGCTCCGGTACTCGACATCGTACGCCTGTACGATTTACTCCGTTCCTCACTCGCGCCTCGAACTGCACTCAAGCATGTAAGTTCTGCAAAATAATTCGCTTCATCTCACGGAGTAATTTGCTAAGAATACAGTTATGGTAGAACGAGACAAGGAGTTTATCGAGTATGTGGTGAAGATGTTGGTCGATAATCCAGAGGATGTGAAAGTGGAACGTAAGATCGACGAGATGGGCGTACTCGTGACGCTCGATGTGAACGCGAAGGATATGGGTATGGTTATCGGGCGCGAGGGTGCGACTGCCAAGGCTTTACGGACTTTGCTCCGTGTCATCGGCGCGCGCAACAATGCCCGAGTCAATTTGAAGATCAACGAACCTGAGGGCTCGGAACGGCCTCGTCGTGAGGATCGGGTGGCGGCTACTCCTACCGCTGTCGAAGAAAAGCCCGAGGAAAAAGTCGAGAAACCAGAAAAGAAAGAACGCAGTCTCGAGGATGTGATGAATGATATCCGATTGTAGACTGAATACTTTTGAATTGTTAGGACTCTTTTGGTATAGTTGAAAACCGTTTCGAGCCCACTCCCGGGCGCCCGTGGACCGAGTACTGTCCAAAGTTACCCGAGAGCGTCTCGGAACGGTTTTTCTTAGGAAAGAGGAGTCGTTTTTAATCCCGTTTTGAATTTCTATGAAAGTAACTCCACTGGCGATACCAGAGGTGCTCTTGATTGAGCCGGATGTGTTCGGTGACGCTCGAGGATTTTTCTTCGAGTGTTTTTCGTTGGAAAAATATCGTGATGGTGCGAAAATCACTGAAACATTCGTGCAGGATAATGTTTCACGATCAGCACGCGGGACTTTGCGAGGCTTGCATTATCAGGCGCCTCCTTTCGCGCAGGGGAAGTTGGTGCAGGCGTTGGAGGGGCGAGTGTTCGATGTGGCGGTAGATATTCGAAGCGGCTCGCCGACATTTGGACGATCAGTGAGCGTAGAATTATCGGACGAGAACCATCATCAACTCTGGATACCGCGGGGCTTCGCGCACGGTTTTTTGACACTGTCCGAGACGGCCTTGTTTGCATATAAATGCACCAATGTGTATTCTCCCGAACACGATCGAGGCGTGTTGTGGAATGATCCTGATATTGATGTTGGTGGTATCGCCTGGCCGAAGATCGAAGGAATGACTGAATATCTCCTGTCAGAAAAAGACAAGAAGCAGAAACTTTTGAAAGAGATTGAACGAGATTTTGTGTATTAAATTTTTTTATGAAATTATTAATTACTGGCGGAGCGGGCTTTATCGGCTCGAACTTTATCCATTATATTCTCAAAAAATATCCCGAAGATTCAGCGGTCAATCTTGACGCGCTCACCTACGCGGGGAATATTGAGAACTTGAAATTAATAGAAAACGATCCACGGTATACCTTTGTGCGAGGAGATATTTGTGATGAGAAATTGGTCAATAAGCTAGTGGCGGATGTCGATGCGGTGGTACACTTCGCCGCCGAGTCGCATGTCGATCGTTCTATCATCGATGCGAGCGCATTTATTCGGACGAATGTCTTGGGGACGCAGACCCTCCTCGATGCCGCACGACAGAATGGTAACAAACGCTTCCATCATGTCTCGACGGATGAGGTCTTCGGTTCGCTGGCACCAAGTGATGCACCGTTCAATGAGACGACGCCGTATGATCCGCGCAGTCCCTATAGCGCTTCCAAGGCTAGTTCGGATCACCTTGTACGGGCGGCGTGGCATACCCACGGACTCCCGATCACGATTTCCAACTGTTCAAATAATTATGGTTTTTATCACTTTCCTGAGAAATTGATTCCGCTCGCTATCACCAATCTCTTGAATGATAAGAAAGTGCCGGTGTATGGTGATGGGATGCAGGTGCGCGATTGGCTCTTTGTGGAGGATCATTGTCGGGCGATCGATCTTATTTTACGAAACGGAGAGCTGGGTGAAACCTACTGTGTAGGTGGGGCGAGTGAACGTGCCAACATCGATGTCGTGAAGATGTTGCTTAAAATATTAAAAAAAGATGAGCAAGAAAATATAGCGTATGTTGAAGATAGATTGGGTCATGACCGTCGTTACGCGATCGATTTTTCGAAAATTAAAAACGAACTCGGCTGGCAACCAGCAGTGACCTTCGAGGAAGGTTTAGAGCAAACCGTCGAGTGGTTCGTCGCGAATCGCTCGTGGTGGGAGCGGATCCTTTCGGGTGAATATCAGAAATAGTTATGCGAACTGTACTCATACTCGGATCAAAAGGGATGCTCGGGCAAGAGTTAGTTAGAACTTTCAGCATGACCCGCCGTCGCTCTGATGAGCTTTGGCGTGGCGAAGCGGGTGGTGAGATTACCTATCAAGTGATAGCCTGGGATCGGGAGGAGATCGATGCGACTGATAGTGTCGTTTTGAGGGAGAAAATTTTGGAAATACAGCCGAATCTTATTCTGAACGCTATTGCTTATAATGCCGTAGACTTGTGTGAGACGAGCGATGAAGAATGGACGAAGGCGAAGCAATTGAATATTGATCTGCCACGAAATCTCGCGATGATTGCTAGAGAACTCGATGCGACTCTCATACACTATTCGACTGACTATGTATTTGGCGGTGAGGAGAATCGAGAGAAGCCATACACTGAAATGGATATTCTCGCTCCAGTACAACGATATGGTCAAACGAAATTTGTCGGCGAGCAGGCATCCTTGACAGTCGGTGGAAAGGTATATGTCGTCCGTCTCTCAAAATTATTCGGACGAGCAGCATCTTCCGTAGGCGGAAAAAAAAGTTTCTTCGGGATGATGTTGGA
>JBAWZR010000013.1:0-18169 GCA_037142915.1 Candidatus Moraniibacteriota bacterium | reverse complement strand
TTGTTTTTATGGCAGATGGCATTGTTGTGCGATTTGATAGTGTCACATTTGAATACAGTCACAAAAAACCACTCTTGGACGGAGTGAGTTTTTCGGTTCGGAGCGGAACGAAGATTACTTTGATGGGACAGAATGGCGCTGGGAAAAGCTCGCTGTTTCAATTGATTACCGGTGAATTGAAGCCGGAATCGGGACGGATTTCGATTGATCGAGATGCGACCGTCGCCATCGCCAAGCAGATTCTCCCGCGTGAACAGCTCGATTGGACGATCGAGGCATATTTCGCGCAGTTTTTTATAACCAAACAATGGAATTTGCCGGTGCTCATTGAAGATGTTTTGAAAGTCGTGCACCTTCCTATGCCGGCGATGACCAAAACCTTGCGAGAGTTTTCCGGTGGTCAGCAGGCACGACTGCTCCTGGCGAGTGCGCTCATCCAAAAACCTGATATCCTCCTCCTCGATGAACCAACCAACAATCTCGATGCGGCGGGTATCGCGCACCTCACGCAGTTTCTCATCAACTATCCCAAGACCTGTCTTGTGATTTCGCACGATGCGGATTTCCTCAACGCTTTTACACAGGGTGTTTTGTATCTGGATATTTTCACTCACAAAGTTGAGCAGTATGCAGGAGACTATTCCGATGTGGTGGAGGAAATTGCACGCCGGATCGAGAAGGAACAACAGCAAAATGTCCGTCTCGAGCGCACCATCCGCGAGAAGAAGGGTCAGGCGGAAGTCTTCGCACACAAGGGTGGTAAGCTGCGTTCCGTGGCCAAAAAAATGCGTGATCTCGCTCAGGATTTGGAGGAGAATAAAGCAGATGTCCGCCGTGAGGACAAGACCTTGCCGTCATTTGAGATCGAGTGTAACAGGGAATTGACGGGTGTGATGGTACAGTTTCATTCGGTGTCGGGTATCCGCAACCACGAGGAAAAAGTCGTGCCATTTGCATTGACCCTCAAAAAAAATACCCACCTGATTATTATCGGACCAAACGGCATTGGCAAATCGACCTTACTGGAGGCGCTCGCAGGCGGTGATCCTGCGCGTGTTACTCTCAATACTGAGGCAAAGGTTGGCTATTACCGGCAGGATTTTTCGACACTCAATTTTGGTCAGACGATCGCCGAAGAACTGCTCTCGGTGATGGAGGAAAAAAATATGGAGAAGGTCTACAAGAACGCGGCGAGATTTCTGCTGCCAGCCGAGCTGGTGCAAAACAAAGTTGAGACCCTGTCCGAAGGTCAAAAAGGATTGTTGATGTTCGCCAAACTCTTCGCGATGCAGCCCGACATCCTCATCCTCGACGAGCCAACGAATCATATCAATTTTCGTCATTTGCCCGTGATCGCTGATGCGCTCGATGCCTATCGTGGCACACTCATTCTCGTCAGTCACTCGGTGGACTTCGTCTCCCGCATCCGCATCGACGAGGTGATCGACTTGGAGGATATGATAAAATGAAGTAGTCTTTGAAATAGATAATGAATTTTTTCTATGATTGAGAAAAATCTACTGCCGTTTATTTCCAATGAAGATTTGTACGAACAGGTGAAGCGGGTTTTGAGTGTTGCTGAAGCGGCAACGAGCGAGGCAGAAGAAAAGCTGCATAAAAATGTAATCGATCCATTCTCGGCACTTTTTGATGCATCATATCAAGGTGTGTCATTCGAGCAATGGTTGAAGCAGGAACAATCGAGGCAGATTCAAAAAACATTTCAGAATGCCATTGGAACATTTCATCAGTCGATACTCGGTGCAATGCCCGGTTGGAAAGACTTGAAAACGGGCAGTATCGTCGATATCGTAAATTCGGAGCGGAAAATCATCGCCGAAATCAAGAATAAATACAATACCACGAAAGGGAATCATAAATCGGCGATTTATACTAACTTACATAAATTGATTAACAAGGAGTATAGCGGATGTACGGCGTATTATGTGGAAATTATTCCCAAGGGAGGAAAGATGTATGATAAATCATTCACTCCTTCTGATAATAACCTGCACTCGCAAAAACGAGCCGACAGCCATATTCGCATAATTGATGGGAGAAGCTTTTATGCTTTGGCGAGCGGATATCCGGATGCTATCGAACAACTTTACACAGCACTCCCTCAGGTAATACAAGATATTCTACAAAAACCAGATAGCAGTCTCCTTAAGAAGGAGGAATTAGCAGAATTGTTTTCGAAAGCCTATTCAAGGTAGTGAAATTATCCCAACGAGGGCTTATGAATAACCATTGCATTATGCAATGGTTATTTGTTATACTAGGAAGGTACAGAATAAACAAAAGTTATGCAAAACATACAAACTGTTTCAGAAATCGCGGAGCACATCGGCGTTTCGACGGATACTATTCGAAGGTGGGAGAAAAAAGGTCTTATCAAGGCAGAGCGGTCAAATTTGAATTATCGACTTTTTGATTTGAGCGAAATACGGAAGCTTCAGAACAAGCTTTTAGGAATTGCTGCTTTGGATACTTATAAAATACTCAAAACGAACAAAAAGACAGCCTATACTACCATCGAACTTTTTGCTGGTGCTGGGGGAACGGCGATTGGTTTTGAAAATGCCGGTCTCCAGCACCTTCTTTTGAATGAATGGGATAAGAATTGCGTTGAAACACTTAAAAGGAATCGCCCCAAGTGGAATGTAATTGGTGGCGATATCGCGGCGGTAAGTTTCAAAAAAATGAAGGCAGATATTGTTCAGGGAGGCTTTCCGTGTCAGGCATTCAGCTTTGCCGGTAAAAAGATGGGCTTTGAGGATACGCGCGGTACGATGTTTTTCGAGTTTGCCCGATGCGTCAAAGAGGTAAGACCAAAAATCGCTGTCGGAGAAAATGTGAAAGGGCTGTTGCGCCATGACGATGGCCGTACGTTGGCGACGATGGTCAAAATTATGGAGGACTTGGGGTATCGCGTTCAATACAAAATCGTGCGTTCACAATATCTCGATGTGCCTCAAAAAAGAGAGCGGCTTATCATTCTTGCGATTCGAAAGGATCTCGATATACCTTTTATTTTTCCGAAAGAGAAAAACTACACACTCTCATTGCGTGAGGCATTGAAGGATTGTCCTGTGTCTTCGGGGCAGATGTACCCGGAAAAAAAGAAAAAAATTCTTGAAATGATTCCTCCCGGTGGATATTGGCGAGACCTTCCCGTGAAAATTCAAAAAGAATATATGGGTGCAAGTTTTTATATGGGTGGCGGGAAAACGGGTATGGCGCGGAGGCTTTCGTGGGATGAGCCGAGTCTGACACTTACTTGTAGTCCAGCTCAAAAACAGACAGAACGCTGTCATCCTGATGAGACGAGGCCATTTACCGTTCGAGAATACGCTCGCATTCAAACGTTTCCTGATGATTGGGAATTTACGGGTTCAACGTCTTCTCAATACAAGCAGATTGGCAATGCTGTGCCGTGTAACCTTGGCTATCATATCGGCAAATGTTTGATTGCGATGCTGAGTGGAACTTTTGATCCAAAAACAATGGAAAAGGTTGAGCCATCAGTGAAACAGGAAGTGTTATTTTGACCGTCAGTCACTTGGTGGACTTCGTCTCCCGCATCCGCATCGATGAGGTGATCGACTTGGAGGATATGATTAAATAAGGATGCGCAAATAGTTATTAGTGGAACTTGCGAGAATAGTTTAACGGGAGGATACTGAAAGGAGGAGTTCTTACTGAAATATTTTTATGGAGCAATTTCCCATTTATTCACAACCACGATTTCCGGATCTCAACAGGAAAACACTTGAGCTTATGGTCGCGATTTTTTCCTATCGAAGAAAGATTACCGGAGCAGGAAATCCAAATGAAGACGATATAGGGAAATTTTTTGACCAGTTCACATCGAGTGATGCTATCATGGAGTGGCTTTTGACTGTTCCCGTTCCAGTGCTGGAAGAGGTGAAGAAATCCAATCCATAGACGGGAGTTTTTTTTGTTCAAAACACTATGTCGGAAAAATCTTTTAGCGAAGCGGCTGATTCTCAGCAGGAAAAGCCGACATATGAGCAGATCCAACAACAATTGCAAGATGCACAAAGGGAAAGCGCAGAGCAGAAAAAACTTCTCGCTGCCCAGGAGCAGACGATAGAATCCCAAAAGAAAGAGATACACGAATTATCCTATGACATGGTCATGGGAGTGAGAACGCGGCCATTTTTTTATAAAGATTTGACGAAATTCACGGAACAGGCGTTTATTGAAACTCTGCAACAGGATGCCCAGCAGTGGGAGAATATGTCCTTTGACGAATTCACCCAAATGATCCTGAAACAGGATCCACAAAAATTAGCACATACACCGTTGACTGTTTTTATCGGAGATATGGCTTATTTGAGTCTCGCTAATAGTATAGGTCATACGTATGGGGATGAATTGTTAAAAAATGTCGGGCAAGCCGTCAATGAAACGATGGACGAGTTTCCGGAAAGATTTGAAATTTTCCGCCACGGAGGCGATGAGACAGCAGGCATCCTTCGCTTTTCAGATCCGGAAGAGATGCAAAAGGCTATCGGGATTTTTGAGTCAAGAGTAGGAGGAAGGAAACTCACGGAGCTTAATGCATTCGGTCTCCGGGATAGTCTACATGTCGATATTGGAACAGCGACGACACTTGAAGCTTTGAGTGCTTTTCAGATATTTCTCGAGCGTATTCGTTCGGTGAACGAAATGTCAGCGGCTAATCCTGAGGATTCTATAGATATTCCAGCCGATCGGCGGTTTCGTTGTTTTATCGATATGTGGATTGGTGTTGCCGATGAGCGCTCCACACTACACAAAGCCGAGAGGAGAATACCAGCCCTACAATATTACCGGAAAAATTATCCGGAGGTCTATTTGAATATTATCGATAAACTTCGAAAAGGTGCTCAAGATATAACCGATAAAGAGTTGGATGATCTTCCTGAGAATAATAGAGGCTTTACCCAAGAATTTATTATTGAGAAGAGAATACAAAAACGAAAGAATATTCAGGATGAAAAGATAAAAGTCTTGATGGGAGATGTTATCGCGGAATTTGTTATTCCTGGTTTTCGTGCAAGGAACCAGACAGAGAAAAGAGAAGACTAATCAAAAATATTTTACCGTATCGCCGAGGAGACGGCTTTGACGACGCCTGGGTCGAAGATGCTCGGGATGATTTTTTTCACGGTTGGTTTTTTCACCAGTGCGGCGAGTTTGACTGCGGCGGCAACCAACATCTCGTCGGTGATCTGCGCTACTTGATGGTCGAGCGCGCCGCGGAAGATACCGGGGAAACCGAGTGCGTTATTCAATTGGTTATCAAAATCAGAACGACCGGTAGCGGTAATGAATGCACCGGCTTTTGTGGCTTCATCTGGCAATATTTCAGGTACTGGGTTGGCGAGCGCAAAGATGATTGGTCGTTCGTTCATCAGTTGTACCATCGATGATTTGAGGACACCGCTCTTACTCACGCCGATAAAAATGTCAGCGCCAATAAGACTGGTTTCAAGGTCACCGATTTTACATCGCGGGTCGGTCTGGTCGATATGGCAGACGGTATTGGTGAGTTCGGCGAGGCGTTCTTTTTCTTCGTTGAGGTCAACTCGGCCCTGATAGATAGCACCTTGACTGTCGGAGAGCACGATATTGCGGAAGCCGTACTGGAGGAGGAGATCGGTGATGGCGAGTCCGGCCGCACCCGCACCGTTGATGACGATGTGGACGGTTTCTTTGGTGCCACCTCGTACCTTGAGCGCATTGATGAGTCCGGCGAGCACGACCATCGCGGTGCCGTGCTGGTCGTCGTGCATCACGGGGATGTCCATTATGCCCTTGAGGTGCCGTTCGATCTCGAAGCACTGAGGGGCGGCGATGTCTTCGAGGTTGATTGCGCCGAATGATGGCTCGAGAGCTTTGACGATCGCCACGATCTCGTCGGGATTCTGTGTATTGAGGACGATAGGGAAGGCGTCGATATCGGCGAAGGTTTTGAAGAGGGCTGACTTACCCTCCATCACGGGGAGTGCCGCGAGGGCACCGATATTGCCGAGCCCGAGCACGGCCGAACCGTCGGATATGACGGCGACGCTGTTGCCGCGAGCGGTCATAATTCGAGCTTCTTCAGGGTGTTCGGCGATGCGTGTTGAGACGGCACCGACCCCAGGTGTGTAGGCGAGCGCAAGGTCGTTTCGATTTTTTATTTTCATCTTGGAAACGATCTCGATTTTCCCACGAAATTTTTTGTGCAGAGCAATTGATTGCTGGCCGATAGTTTGTGATGTCATAGGTATAAAAGTTACAAAAAAAAGAGTTTTTGTTTACGGGTTTTGGTGAGCCTAGTATAGGTTGTTTACGAAAGAGTGTCAATCAAAGCAAATAATTTCTTTTACCGTCTTATTTGAGGTAAAATGAAGGTATGCTGTTTCGTTTTAAAATTTGTTGTAGAAATAAGAAAGAAACATTATGTCGGAGAAAAACAATCAGATCATCATCTATAACACCGAGGATGGAAAGACGAAGATCGAAGTGAATGTTGAGCAGGATACCGTGTGGTTATCGCAAAAGCAGATGGCGGAGCTTTTTGATTGTACGACGGAGAACATTATTATCCATCTTAAGAGTGTTTTCGAAAGCGGAGAATTAAGCGAAAAAGCAACTGCTAAGGAATCCTTAGTAGTTCAAAAAGAGGGCAATAGAGAGGTAAAAAGAAATGTGAGAATGTATAATCTCGATTCTATCATCTCCGTCGGGTACAGAATAAACTCACTTCGTGGGACGCAATTTCGCATTTGGGCGACGCAGAAATTGAAGGAGTATATCGTGAAGGGATTTGTGATGGATGATGAGCGGTTGGAGAATGGCGCCGTTGCGAAGAGCTACTTTCAAGAGTGGGAAGAACGGATCAGAAAAATCCGAACTTCGGAGCGGAACTTTTACCTGAAAGTGACGGATGTTTTCGCAACCAGTGCCGACTATGATTCCCGTACCGACTATGCCAAGAAATTCTTCGCGACGGTGCAGAATAAGTTTCACTTCGCCATTACCGGACTGACGGCGGCTGAAATCATCACGAAGCGAGTTGATAGTAAGAAAAAGAATTTGGGACTGACGAACTGGAAAGGAGAAATAATCACAAGAGACCAGGCACACATTGCCAAAAATTATTTGGAGGAATTGGAATTGAAACGACTCAATCTTTTGGTGGAGCAGTTTTTGTCGTTTGCCGAACTGCAAAGTGTCGAACAGCGGGTTATGCATATGAAGGATTGGGTTTTGAAACTGGATAGTTTTCTGATTTTGAACGACAAGAAAATTTTGGATCATGCCGGCAAGGTATCGCATCGGGAGATGGAGAAGACTGTGCGGGAACAATTGGAGGTCTATAACCGTAAGAAATTACGATGACTATTGTTCTTCCCAAAATCCAGTCTCGGGTGTAGGATAAAAGCACTCTCAGTGCAGCCTATATCTCGGGCCACCTGTCCAACTAGTACGGGCGCAGGAGCCCGGGATGACACTAAATAATAAATTATAAACAGTATGTATAGCGTTATTTTGTGCGGGGGGTCGGGGACTCGGTTGTGGCCGCTCAGCCGCAAGAATTTCCCCAAACAGTTCCTCTCGCTTTATTCGAATTACTCGCTCCTGCAGGAAACCTACCTGCGGATGCGCGACCTCTTGCCCAAGGAGAGGATTCTCTTCGTGAGCAATCAGGAGAACTTTTTCAATGTCCTCAATCAGATCCAAGAACTGGAAGCAGATTTCTCTCAAGAGCAAATCCTTGTTGAACCAAAGAGTTTGAACACCGCGCCGGCCATCGCTTTGGCGGCCAAGTACCTGCTCGACAAGAAAAAGGTGTCACTCAAGGAGACGATGTTGATCCTCCCATCCGATCACTATATCGCCGACAAGGAAACCTATCTAGCGATCGTCGCTGAGGCGGAACGGAATATCAACGGTTTTATTGGTACTATCGGCATCGTGCCTCAGTCCGCGCAAACCGGCTATGGCTATATCCAAAAAGGGAAG
The DNA here is from genome assembly GCA_037142915.1 of Candidatus Moraniibacteriota bacterium. Taxonomy (GTDB): domain Bacteria; phylum Patescibacteriota; class Minisyncoccia; order Moranbacterales; family UBA1568; genus JBAWZR01. Next base: position 10,147 of record JBAWZR010000013.1, on the reverse strand, counting down.
AAGCTAGGTGAAGGTTGGTATGCCTCCAAAGCGTTTCGCGAAAAACCTGACGAGGAAACCGCCAAGAAATATCTCGCATCAGGCGAATATGTTTGGAATGCAGGGATGTATTTATTTCAACTTGAGACTTTCGTAAGTGAAATCAAACTTCATTCCCCGGAAATCGCCACGATTTTCGAAAAGAAGTACGATGATTTCCTGAAAGACTTCGCCAAATTTCCGTCCATTTCCATTGACTATGCTCTATCAGAAAAGTCGGATAAGGTAGTAGTGTTCGAAGGAGATTTCGGGTGGAATGATATCGGTTCGTTCGACAGCCTCGCCGACACACTGAAAGAAGAAGAGAATCCCCGCCAGATCGGTGTCGACTCGAAGAATGTGTTCGTACACAGCGATACGAATCGTTTGGTGGCGACGATCGGGATGGAGGATATGGTCATCGTTGACAGCAACGACAGCCTACTCGTGTACAAGCGGGGTCACGGGGAGGATGTGAAAAAGGTCGTGGATATTCTCAAGGAGCGTCAGATGAAAGAAGTGGAACACAATATCCTTGTCTATCGACCGTGGGGTAAGTATGAGATATTGATAGACACGCCGACCTACAAAGTGAAAAAAATCACCGTCTATCCGAATGCGAAATTGAGCCTGCAATCGCATTTTCATCGGACGGAACACTGGGTCGTAGTACGCGGTATGGCCAAGGCGGTCAATGGTGATCGCGAGATTTGTCTGAATGAGAATGAGAGTACTTTCATCCCGCCTAATACCCGCCATCGCCTGGAAAATCCGGGGAAAATGGATCTCGAATTGATCGAGGTTCAGACCGGGAGTTATCTCGAGGAAGACGATATCATCCGGTATGATGATATTTACAACCGTTAGCGAATCCTCTATAATGAAGCCAAAAGGGGTTGGTTTTAGGGCGGCAACAATTTCCAGAGCCGGAGTTGCTTTTTAGTCAGCCATTCTTGACATAAGTTTCCTCTTTTGATAGAATGGGGGAGTGTTATAAAAAATATAAAGTTTCATTTGTATGCGCTCGACACTTCTCATTATTCAGGTTGTTGCCGCTCTACTCCTTATGTTCGCGATTTTGTTTCAAAACCGAGGAACTGGTACAGGTGTGGCTCTCGGAAACGATTTTGGGAGTTATTATGCGAAACGGGGTTTTGAAAAAACCCTGCACTACGCCACGATTGGCCTTGCAGCGATTTTTATCGTGTTGGCGGTAGTGAATACTCTTTTGTTCCAACCCTCATAGTAAGACTTCCGCGCTTGGCGCATTTCTTCGTTACGAGCTCCGGTACTCGACATCGTACATCTGTACGATTTACTCCGTTCCTCACTCGTGCCTCGAACTGCACTCAAGCGCGAAAATCCTACTCATAAGAGAGAATGAAACTCCTTGTAACTTTTTTAAAAAAGGCTTATTCCAGAAAGTTTTTCAGATCAATATCGGAAACGGATACCTTTGAGAGAACGTATGACGCTTTTGTTTCGTGTTTTGCAGCCTCGTGAGCGAGTGATCGCTCTTTGTGCGATGGTGGTGGCGGTGATCGCAGCTGGGTTTTGGTTTTGGTCACTCTACCGACACTTCACCAAGGAGGTACCCGATACAGGCGGCACGTATACGGAGGGTATGCTTGGTCAGCCTTTGTATCTCAATCCGTTGTTTTCCCAATCGAGTGGACCGGATGGTGATATGTCGCGTCTGATGTATGACAGTCTTTTTACTCGTGATGAGCAAGGACAGCTGATGAAAGAAATGGTCGATGATTATACGCTGTCCCCTGATGGTATGACCTATACGATGCATCTGCATCAGGGAATCCATTTTCATGATGGACAAGAATTGACCGCCGATGATGTGGTGTATACGTTCCAAACAATTCAGGATCCGGCTTACAAGAGTCCACTACGGTTCAATTGGCAGGGTGTCGGTGTTTCATCGCCTGACCGATACACGGTGGTTTTCTCTCTCAAAAAACCGTACTTCGCCTTTTTAGAAAACTTGACGACCGGAATTTTGCCAAAGCATATATGGGAGTCGATTCCACCGGAGAATTTTTCTTTGGCGGAAGTGAATCTCAATCCGATCGGTTCTGGATCTTTTCAGGTTGCCTCGCCGACTGACCCCTACAAGAAGGATTCCAATGGTGCTATTCTCTCATATGAACTGAAGGCATTTCCTGATTATTTCGGGAAGAAGCCGTTTCTATCCCGAATAGTATTCCGTTTTTATCCGACGGAAGACACTCTCATCGATGCGTATAACCGTCGTGAGATAAGCAGTTTGGGAGGTATAAGTGGAGACGCCTGGGAAAAAGTGAAGGATCAGAAGAGCGCCCGATTGTATGAAGTCCGTCAGCCCCGATTGTTCTCCGTGTTTTTCAATGAGATCAAGAGCGTTCCTCTGGGATATCCAGAGGTGCGACAGGCACTCTCACTGGCGACGGATCGTGATGCGCTCGTGAAGGATGTATTGGCGGGGCATGGCGAGGTTCTTTCTTCACCATTTATGCTGGGTATGGTAGGCTTTGATCAGGGCAGTCAAATATCGTATGATCTAGGTGCCGCGAAAAAACTGCTGGATGATAATGGTTGGGTATCTGGTGATGATGGTATACGGAGCAAGAAAAATCAAAAACTCGCGTTCGAATTGGTGACGCCCGATTGGTCCGACCTCGTCGATACAGCCAATATTCTCAAGCAACAGTGGCATGATCTTGGTGTTGATGTATCGGTTCGTGTCGTCGGCGGTACTGATTTACAGCAGACGATTATTCGGCCGCGTGAATATCAGGCGTTGCTCTACGGAGAGGTATCGAGTTTCAATCCTGACCCGTATTCTTTCTGGCATTCGAGTCAGAAGTCCGATCCGGGGACGAATTTTTCCATGCTGAGCGATAGCGCTATCGATGATGCTTTGGCGACCGCCCGAGAGACGCAGGATGAAGGTGTCCGCTCCGAACAATTTCGTATTTTCCAACAAAGATTCAAGACTCTTGCTCCGGCAGTTTTCGTCTATAGTCCGCATTATTTGTATATCATCAATCAAAAGATTCAAGGTGTCTCGTTGGAAAACATCAATACACCGAGTGATCGGTTGGCGTCCATAGCGCAGTGGTTCATCTATACCAAGCGAGTGGGGAAGTAGAAGAAAGGTACATTAAGTCGAAATGGTGGAATTGGCAGACACGCAGCGTTCAGAGCGCTGTGAGCGCAAGCTCGTGAGGGTTCAAGTCCCTCTTTCGACACACTGAAAATAGAAAAATGTTTTACGGGATTTCTCCTTGGTTGTTGCACGCCAAAAAAGGATTCCGTTCCAATATTTCTTTGGGCTTTGCATTTCATTTTTCTTTTTAAGTTTATTACCAAACGGAGTGAGTGAAACGAACGCATGCGTTCGTTTCCGAACGAAGTGCTGGTAAAATCGGGAAATATACCCCGCGGCTTGCCGCGGTATAGAACCGTTATTTCAAGTTTTTAATAGTTATGAATTATGTCAGAAGGACAAAATACGACACCATCAAGCAATGGGAGTCAAGCATCGGGAGGAAATAGTCCGCATCAGAATCGCCGACGGTTTTTCGGTCCGAGACCACAGCGTAATCCGGCTTCGGCTTTGGTATTGCGACCCGCGTATCCACAGCAGGGATCTACTGTTTCTCCGCGTGCAGCAGCGACAGATCACCCTCCAGTGCAAGGGAAGTTAGACGCGCTGCTTCAGGGCATCGATCGTCCATTGGCTATTCGTCCGCGACAGGCGAGTGTGCCGACGCTTCGTTTCCAGCCAGATCGGAAGTTCGCACAATCGAAATCGCAACAACCAGTGGCGGGTGAACGGAAAGCTGGGGGACAATCACGGATATCACAATCGTCTCGACCACAACGAAGCGCTCAACCACAGAGACCAGTGCAATCGCAAGGAGCGGCTCATTCGCGGTTTGGCAGCGTGGAACATTCCACCCGACCGGTGCAATCCGACCGACCGCGGAAGAAGTTGACCGAGGCTGACCGAAAGTTTATCCGAGCCAAGCAACAGCAGGTTATCCCGTTGAATCGCAATGTGAATGTGAATGCCGGGAGCGTGATGACGGGAACACTCCCGATTGTCAAGAATCGTTTGCGGATTATCCCGATCGGAGGTAATGAGGAAGTTGGTCGCAATATGACCGTGTTCGAATACGAGCAGGACATTGTAATCGTCGATATGGGGCTGCAATGGCCAGAGGAGGATATGCCGGGTGTGGACTATATCGTTCCCAATCCGGATTATCTCAAGGGCAAGGAAGATCGGATTCGTGGCGTGATTTTCACCCATGGACATCTCGATCATATCGGTGCCGCACCAATTCTCTTGAAGCAATTGAATTATCCGCCGTGTATTGGTCGGGATTTTACGTTGGCGTTGATCAAACACAAGACCGAGGATTATGAGAAGGGCTCGGCCAGCCGATTGAAGTTCGTGCGCGTCAAGGAATTGACTGACACATTGCGATTAGGAGAGCACTTCGAGGCCAGTTTCTTCGAGGTGGAGCATTCGATTATGGATGCGATCGGTATCGTATTGAAGACGCCCTCAGGAACCGTTATCCATATGGGCGATTGGACGATTAGCAATGAGCCGCTCGAACCGACACCGGTTACCTACAATCACCTCGCTGATTTGCCACGGCCGACTATCCTGATGTTGGAATCCCTCGGAGCCATCAAGAAGGGTCTCCCGCCGTCAGAGACTATCGTGCACGAAAATTTGAAAACATTACTAGCAAAGGCTCCCGGGCGTATCATCATCAGCACGTTTGGCTCGCAGGTGCGTCGAGTTGCTTATCTTTTGGAGTATGCCGAACAGCTCGGCAAGAAAGTGGCACTCGAGGGGTATAGTATGAAGATGAATGTCGAGACTGCCAAGGAATTGGGCTATATCAAGACCAAAAAAGAGACTATTATTCCGACCAGCGATATTCATCGGTACCCGGACAATCAAATTGTGGTTATCTGTACCGGTGCGCAGGGTGAGACCAATGCCGCTCTCTCGAAGATTGTGACCGACACGCACCGCTTCATCAAGCTCCAAAAAACCGACACGATCATCTTTTCGTCCTCGGTTATCCCGGGCAATGAACGGAGTATCCAACGGCTTAAGGATAATCTCTATCGCAAGTGTGACAATGTGATCCACTCTGATATTATGGATGTGCACATCGGCGGACACAGCACCTCGGAGGGTATCAAGGAGATGTTGCGACAGGTGAAGCCGACGTATTTCCTACCAGTCTATGCCAATCATTACTTCCTGATGGAGGCAGCCAAAATCGCAGAGAAAATCGGTTTCCCGAAGGACAATGTCTTCGTCCTCGACAATGGTCATGTGATGGAAGTCGAGAACAATATGCCACGCGTCCTCCCGAAGAAGGTCGACACAAGCTATGTCTTCATCGATGGACTCGGTGTGGGCGATATCGGACAGGTAGTTCTCCGTGATCGCCAGATGTTGGCACAGGACGGTATGGTTGTGGTCAATGTCATTCTCGATTCGAAGACGAAAAAAATTCTTGGCGCGGTCAATATCACTTCGCGCGGGTTCGTCCATGTGAATGAAAATTTTGACCTCTTGAATGAGACCAAGAAGAAGGTACTTCAGGTGATTAAGAATAATACCTCCAAGGACACTTCGATCGATTGGGAACTCCTCCGCAATCAGATCCGTGATGTCGTCGGTCAGTACCTCTTCTCTAAGACCGAACGCCGCCCGATGGTGTTGCCGGTCGTGATGGAAGTGTAAGTATTTTCCCCTCTCCTGAGATGAGGAGAGGGTAGGGGTGAGGCTGAAAGTACTGTGAAATTCCAAAGCCGCCCTACCAGGGTGGTCTTTGGTATTTTGAGGTATACTGTAAGGGAAGCTATTTTTCTCAAGAGTATAAGAGTAGATAGAGTATGGCAGAACAACAAAAAAACACATTGCAAAAAATTATCCTCGCCAAGCCGCGGGGGTTTTGTGCTGGGGTGGATCGGGCGGTGCGGGCGGTCGAGGAATGCCTCCGTGTGTTCGGGGCGCCGGTGTATGTGAAGCACGAGATCGTGCACAACAAGACGGTGGTAGCAGAGCTGGCCACTCAGGGTGCGGTCACCATCGAGGATATCCGCGAGGTGCCGGATGGAGCCGTTGTGGTTTTCTCTGCGCACGGGTCGCCACCGGAGCACTATCGGGTTGCCCGAGAGAAGCGCTGCACGATGATTGATGCCACCTGTCCGTTTGTCACCAAGGTGCACCTGGAGATGCATCGGTTTCTCAAAGCCGGCTACCAGGTTGTCTATATTGGCCACAAGGGGCACATCGAGGGCGTCGGGGTCTGTCGCGAGGCGGCGGAGTATAGTGTGGAAATCCCGGTGATTGAAAATGTGCATAATATAGATGTGTTGACCTTTGAGCGGGATGCCAAACTCGCGTACCTAACGCAGACGACACTCTCGGTAGAAGAGACGAAGGTGTTAATAGAAGCTTTACAGAAAAAATATCCGAATATCGTTGCTCCACCCTCGCAGGACATTTGTTGTTCGACAACCAATCGTCAACAAGCGGTGCAAGCATTGGCCAGGCAGTGTGGAGTCGTGTTGGTGGTGGGCTCGAAGAATTCTTCCAACTCTAATCGTCTCGCCGAAGTGGCACGGCAGACCGGTGCACAGGCTTACTTGATTGATGGCGCTAACGAGGTTTTGCCGGAGTGGTTGGAGGGTGTGGTACGTGTGGGTGTGACCGCCGGAGCGAGTGCGCCGGAGCATCTCGTGCAAGAATTGTTGCTTGTCTTGAGTCAAAGTGGTGCTATCATAGAAGAGTTGGAATTAGTAAGAGAAGACCTTCACTTCGCTGAACCGGTGGAGTTGACGAAGGCGAAAAAGGAGAGAAGAATGGAGTAATAGAGAAACTGGTAATATATTTTTTATGAATTTTGAAGCACAAAAACTACGGAGGAAAACCCGTGTCGTGATGGTGGGAAATGTGGGTATCGGGGGTGACGAACCGATCCGGGTGCAGACGATGACCAATACCGATACGCTCGACATCGAGGCGACGGCGGCGCAGACGGCACGCTGTGTGGCGGCGGGCGCGGAATTGGTGCGCATCACGACGCAGAGCCCCAAGCACGCCAAAGCGCTGGGAGATATCCGGACGCTCTTGAAGAAAAAATATGATATCGAAGTCCCGCTCATCGCCGATGTGCACTTCTCCCAGGCGGCGGCGTTTGCAGCGCTCGAGTATGCGGACAAGGTGCGACTCAATCCCGGCAATCTCCTCGATATCAAATTGCAAAAAGAATTGGAATACGGTGAGGGTGCCTATGAAAAAGAATTGGCTCGCATTGAAGAGGGTCTTCTGCCTTTTATCCAGAAAGCCAAAGAATTGCGTAAGTCAATTCGAATCGGCGCTAATCATGGATCACTCTCTGATCGGATACTCTCGCGCTATGGTGATACACCAGTGGGAATGGTGGAGTCAGCGATGGAGTACCTCAGGATTTTCCATAAGCACAGTTATGACGAGATCGTGGTGGCGATGAAATCGTCTGACCCGCTCGTGATGATCGAAGCCAATCGACTGCTCGCTCATACGATGGATGTGGAGGGGATGGACTACCCGATTCACTTGGGCGTGACGGAGGCGGGCAATGCCGAGGACGGTCGTGCTAAGTCGACTATCGGTATCGGCACCGCACTCCTCGAAGGCATCGGCGATACCTTGCGCGTGTCACTCACGGAAGCACCAGAAAAAGAAATTCCGGTGTGTTACAGTATCCTCCAGGCCACGCGCCGACGCATCACCAAGACGGAATTTATTTCCTGTCCGTCGTGTGGTCGGACGCTCTACGATATCGAGACAGTCACGAATACCATCAAAGAACGGATGGGGCATCTGGTCGGTGTGCGGATCGCGGTGATGGGTTGTATCGTGAATGGTATCGGCGAGATGGCCGACGCAGACTTCGGCTATGTCGGTGGCCGGCCGGGGATGATCAGCCTCTACTGGAAGAAGCAACTCGTAGCGCGCGATGTGCCTGAACACGAAGCGATTGAACGATTGATAGCCCTCATCAAAGAGAAGGGCCTGTGGGTTGAATCCAAAAAACACGTCGTGTAGTCTAGAATATTCTGATTGCGTGAAAAACTATCTAAAAAAGAGAACCGGCCAAAAAGCTGGTTTTTCCTTGACAAAAAATAGAGAAAAGAGTACATTTGAGCTAATCTGATAGATAGAAGAAGTCAGTATTTGAAATAAAAAAACTGTAGAAACTTAAAAAACACATAACCTTAAAGGAGGGCGTGTCATGGCAGTGATAACAATGAGAAAACGGGCTCCAGCCCTCGAAGAAATTGATCTGGACAACAATAGATTGGTAGCGGCGATGAAGAATCAAATGGGATTGCGTTATTACCTCAATAGCACGGTATTTGATCTCATAGATTTTCTGTTGAGTGACCATGCAGTAGAAGAAGATTGGGTAGCTGCTGCCGACCATCATCGGTGGGATGGAAAACCATCAAAAATGCTTATAAAGATTATTAATTTGGTTTCAGGACATCTGTATGGACACATTTTAGTGGCGTCCATCCTTGATACGAATAAACTATTTCTTGAGGATTTTGAAAGGTTAGAATCTCATCATTTCAGAGGTGTTAACTTTTACACTTTTGAAATGATCGTCATTAAGGTGCAACAGCTCGGAGTCTATTTCGATAGACCGCAAGATGGGAATTCGCTCGTAGCACGATTTATCAATGCGATCAGTGAATTACTTAAAAGCCATACTTTGTCCGAGTGGCAAGAAAGAGCGGACACTTATGAATGGCACAAGATAAATCCATGGTTTTTGCGGATTCTTGCGATGTCCATTTGTGACCATGAATATGGTTATGTTTTGTTAAAGAAAATAATCCCACTAGAAGTTTTACATTTGGAGGACTATGACAGAATAGCTCAACATTTGAATGATCCCCAAGTGAAATGGGAGGCGAAACTGGCTGTTTGGAGTGTTGCCAAAGCGTTTAGGCATTTCGATTACGGGAAGGCTATTATTGATAAGATAGAACCGCCCGTGCAATTGCCCCCAGTAAACTACAGGGATAAAGCGATATCAGTGGAAAAGATTAATCATATTTTAACTAACAGTGATTGGTTGAAAATAATGAGAGGTTGGTTATAATTATAATTACGGATTTTTAGGAGTTGATTGCGGAGAGGTGCTTAGTAATTACTATAAGCCCTCTCTTTTCATTTGTTGAGATTTTTGAAATAGCATTCTAGTAGGGATTTTGTGTTACAATAGAGGAGTAATTGATTTGATCAGCTCTATTATGAAGCAACGAATGGTGTCGGGCATCCAGCCTTCGGGCAATTTGCATATCGGGAATTATTTGGGCGCTATCCGCCAGTGGGTCGACCTGCAGGAGGAGTATGACCTGTTTTTGTTCGTGGCCGACCTGCACGCCATCACCACTCCGCAGGATCCGGACGATTTGCGCCGGCGGACGATCGAGATTGCCAAGCTCTACCTCGCCGCGGGTATCGACCCGGCCAAGACGACGATCTTCGTTCAGTCACACATCCCCGAGCACGCGCAATTGGGTTGGATTTTGAATACGATCGCGAGGATGGGTGATTTGGAAAAGATGACTCAATTTAAAAACAAGACAGAGAGTCAGGGTGAGCGCGCTGGTGTTGGACTCTTCGATTACCCAGTCCTGATGGCGGGGGATATCCTGATGTATGATGCCGAGAAGGTGCCGGTGGGTGATGACCAGGTGCAGCACGTGGAATTGACACGGACACTGGCGCGGCGATTTAATAAACGTTTTGGCTCGCTACGCCGGGGCGACAGTGAGGCGAGCGAAGTGTTCATCGTTCCACAACCACTAACAAAAAAAGAAGGCGCACGGATTATGGCGCTCGACAATCCGGTGCGGAAGATGGCCAAGTCGGCATCGTCGGAGTATAACTATATCGCCCTGATGGACACACCCGAGCAGGCTCGCAAAAAGATTATGAAGGCCGTCACCGACAGTGGCAGTGAGATTCTGTATAGCGACGACAAACCGGCACTGAAAAACCTGATCAATATCTATGCGCTCTTGGGTAATACTATGA
>JBAWZR010000012.1:0-19445 GCA_037142915.1 Candidatus Moraniibacteriota bacterium | reverse complement strand
CTGGAACCACCGAAGTAATCGATGCGCAGGGTGCTGATCGGTTCCACAGTCGGTACTGCGCCACTTGAGGTGAGCTTCGCCGAACAATCGTTCGTGAGATTCGCGACACACTGATTGTATTGATCTACCCAAATTTTGAGGCGTTTCAAATCCTGACCCCAGTCGTAGTTCGAGTCCGTGACATACTGGTAGCCGTTGGCGTGCCCGCCGACTGCTTCGTTGAAGTACGACATATACGAAGGATAGGCGATGACGGGGATGGCAACGATCCAGAAGATGAAGATGCCTGTAAAAATTTTGGCGAGCATCTGATTGACGGAGGAATAGCGTTCGGAGTGCGAGTGGCAGGCGTCCCAGACGATCTTGGTGATGAGGATATATATGAACGGTAATATCGGGAAGAGGTGGCGGAAGCCGATATTGAGATTGCCGGTGATACTGAGATAGGAATAGAAAATGACGAAACTCAACATCGTAACTTGCGAGATGTTGTGTTCGATATATTGTGCCATCCAGAGTCCGGTGGATTGAGTACGGGTGCGGATTGAAGTAGTGAGTCGAGTGATAGCGTAGACGAGACTGAAGAGGCTTAGGATGAGGAGTGGAAGAGTTTCTTTGAGGAGAAACACGGCGGGGAAGTAGAGCGGTGTAGCGTGGTTGGTCACGGTGCCGAAGAAGTAATAGGTATTGCCACCGGCGACGCGCGCGAAAACCATAAAGACACCGAGGAAATATTCCGCCAGTGGTTTGAGAATAGGTTTGGCCACCATCCAATCAATAGTAGCCTTGGCAATATGGGCTGCTGCGGTATTGGCTTTGAAGCTGGCATCGGCGATGATGCTGATCTTCTCGGCCGGCATATTGAGCGTATTGAAGAAATAAAGGATTTCAATAGCGATGAAGCAGATGATGACGGCAATTGTGTATCTCCAGGTGTATCCCCAGATGAGTTGCCACGGCGTAGAAGGCTCACCTTCGGAAACGCCGCGTTTGTTGCGGGAAATTGCATAGACAATAGCGAGCAGGAAGAAGAGTGGAAACAAAATGACACCGGAAAACTTGGTGAGTTGAGCGAGACCGAGGAATAACCCGAAGAGCAATGTATTGGGCATTATGGGATTTTTGACCCAGCGGATGAATGTGATGACGGCGAAGAAGGTGAAGGCGGCGATACCGAGGTCGGTGGTCACGAAATGATTGTGTCCGAGAATGTTTGGATCGAATGCATAGAGTGTGAGCGCGAAGAGACCGGCGCCAATGCCGAGCCATTCACTCACCCAGAGATAGATCACGATGCCGAGGATGACTGAAAGAATGAGAATAGGAAGGCGAGACCAAAAAGTGATGGCTTGTGCATCGTTACCCTCTTGGTGCAGGAGTTTATCACCCATGATCCATTGTTCGTTGATGCCGCTAATCCATTCTGGGGCATCGGTCGGAAATAGGGGGTTTAAGAAAAGTAATGGGAGTCCAGCGAGATCCTTCAGGAGTGGTGGATGCTCGGGATTGAGACGCATATCACCGTAACGGACATAGGAATAGCCGGCAGGAATATGTGCTTGCTCATCCATAATGGTCGAATCCTGAGAAGAAATATAGAGCGACACTCCGAAGAAGAGAATGAGGATGGCGGCGGCGATGCGATGCGGGTACTTTTGAATGAACGGCATAGGTATGATTGATTAAATTATTTTTTCAAACAAGTAAGTCCTACTTTAATTATTGGATAAGTATTGCAGTGAAATCACTTTGCGTTCCGGGTTTGAGGTCTATTTTTTCGGTACGAAGATTGGGGTAATTGGTATGAAGTTTTTCGATGAAACTGCCGTCGTAATTCATCGGGATGATGACGGCGGGAGCGGTTAGAGTGAAGTCAGTGTCGGGCATTATATAGGTAAGATTCGAAACAGCGCCATGTGTGAGGAAGACAAGTGGTTGAGCGGTGACGGGAAGCGAAGGTATATTGACGAGGGAGGCATCATCAATCATTGTACCTCCGGCATTGGTATAGACATATTTATGGACATCGGATGGAAGTGAGATGAGGTAGTCCGCCATATTGGTGTAGTTCTGATTGAAGGCACCATGTTGATTGGGATTATTGGCGAAGAAATAAAAATACTTGATGGTGTTCCAGCTGGCGACGAGCATGAGGAAGATAACACATATCCATATGAAACCAAGTCGAGGTGTTGGGCGGGCGATGCGATACCATTCCCGGAGCCACATGAGAGGCAGCACGGCAATGAGGAAGACTACGGGGAGTGTGCCAATGGCGCGGAGGGAGTGAGGGAGACCTTCGTTCGTGAGGAATTCCGGCATCAACATCACGAAGAACCACCCGAGGATGAGGAAGAGTCGGGCGAGTTCGGGGTTGTAGGCATGATCTTTGAATCGTCTACGAAGTAAAATAAATATTCGCGAAAAAAGGAAAATGAACCCAAGCAAGAAGAGTGTGCCAGTGAATGGATCAAGGTTAGGATAGGGCGGATAGTTGTGACGCCAGTTTTGGTCGCCCCAAAAATTATATTTCAAGAGGCTGAGACCAAATGTTTCGCCGAGCGTGAGAGGAAGATTGCCATGATTGATATCGGGAGAAAAGACAGAAATGGAATTGGATCGGGATACGAAGTGGTCGGGATTTTTGGCGAAGTCATAAAACATCGGGAGTGCGGTAATGAAAGCGCCGAGAATAAATATGAGGATATGTTTCCAAAATCGCTTGAGGAAGTCCTGATACGCGAGGATGGCGCCGATGAAGAAGATGACGAGGATGAGCGGGGCGAGACGAAAGGCAATATAAGTATGCAGACCGAGTCCGAAGATGATGCCACTCCAAAAGAATGACCAAAGTCGGAGCGTGCGCAGGCCGCGGAGGAGGAAATAGATGGAAAATGTCAGGATGAACGGCACCATGATCGCCCGGAAACCAATACGGGAGAAATTAATAGCCCAATAAGAAAAGGTGAAGAGAAAGGCGGAGACGAGAGCGAGGGATTTGCGCCGCCAGAGTTCGAGAGCGACGAGGTAGACTCCGAGTACTGCGAGCGTACCGAAAAGAGCTGACCAGAGTCGGAGTGCCCAGGTATGAAAACCGAAAATGGCAAGTGCGAGTGCTTGGAGGTTGATGAACAGACCCTCGCGGCCATTGTTGTTTTGGTAGAAGAGTTGGAAGGAGTGTGTCTCGAGAGCGTGGATAGCATCGATGCCATTGACCGATTCGTCGGGATAGAGTCCTCCGGGGAGTGTGCCATTGTGCCAGAAACGAAGTGTGAAGGCGATCGCGAGGAGGAAAACCAACAGGATCAGAGCAATCGATCGATGTTGACGGAGGTTGGCAGTTGACATAAAAATTATTTGTATTTTTGATTGCGAAAAAATCTATGCTATTATTATACCATAACGCATTCGAAAAAAATAAAATTCTTTAAAGTATGTCTTTTGAACAGATGAAGGCAGAGTCTCGTGATGATGAAACCGTTGAATCGCAATCAGATCAAAAAGTGGATGATCTGCTTCGTTCGACGACGGTGGAATCACCAGCAGAGCAGGAATCGGTACATGAGAAGCCTCCTCAAAAGAAAGAAGATTTGAAGGTGACTTTGGATGTGAGTGTCAACATGGATGAGAATCAGCAGGCGATCACTTTTTTTCCGAAAAGTCCGCAGCAGTACCCCTCTGTTCCAGAGCTCATACCATCGCAGGTGGCAGAGGGAAGTCACTCCCATGCTATCGGTAAAAAGGTTTTGAATAAAATGATGAAGGTCTGGTGGAGTCGTCATGAAAGGCATCCTGCTCATCCGGAAGAAATGCTGAGTACGATTTATGTGCAGATACAAGATCAGGGACTGGATTGGTATGCTCTTCAGGAGATAGATAGCGATGCGGTCCAGTTGAGTCTGGTGTATTCGGATAACCCGCAGGCCCATTTTCGTAAGAGGACTTTTTCAGGTTCTCATGCGGAAGAGCACTTTGAGAAATTTTCTAAGGAATCAGGTTTGATATATGTCGATATCAATGCGGATCCCAATGAAATCCTTCCGGAGATACGAGTCGAAGTCGGTCGAAAACTCCAAACATTGATCAATAAGCGTGCTGTATTGGATAGTCAATTAAGACCAGATACCGAGGAAACCAAAGAACCTTTTTTTGACAAGGTCGCGCGACGGCTTGGGATTGAGCGACCTATGCCTTTCAAGGTACAAAAATCAACGGAAAGTGCGCCGGGTATCGCGGAGGTGCGTGAGGAGGTGGATATCGCACGCCGGGAATTAGCGGAACAATGCCGGCAGGTTAACGAACAGTTCGAACAAAGGGTCATCGCGTCCAAAACCAAATCCTTTGTTGTGAATTCCAGTCAACCGATCCAGACTCCACCACCACGACCAATTTCATTGGTTGAGGAGCCTCAGATGAATGCAAAAAAGATTTCTGAACAACCTAAAAAAAATGAGAGTGAAGATCGGAGGAGTGCTCTTGCGGGTTTATTGGCCGAACTGGCGACTACTCCAGCAGAGATGTCTTTGTTGAGAGAAAAAAAAGATTCTCTTTTAGAAAAGCTTGAGTTTCAGGGTATGATGAAGGAACGACTCCAAAAATTACAGGAGGAAGCGGAGAAAAATCATTTGGAGGTGAACAATTCGATGACGCTGCATCACTTTCTTATGGAACTTCTCTTGACGCGTTCTCAACACCGAAAATCACCAACGCGAAAACGAACGAAGAAGGTGAGCGAGAAAAATGAGGAAGTTTTCATTTGATTGAAAATTTTGTATGAGTGATGAGCAAGTCATCAAGCAGGAATATGGGCCAGAACCAGTAGATGATGCTGGCACGTTTTTACCTATGGGCGATTATAAAACTCCATATGGGGTTTTCCCGTCGGAATGGAATTCTGTTGAGGAGCAGATGCACGAAATATCGTCTACATCAGATGGGGAAGAATATCAGAATGTGAGCACCGTAAAAACAATTCTTAAAAAACAATACGGAAAATTTATTGAAGAATTAAAACAGTTGGCACAAAGAACAGATAAGTTGAATGCTAAAGAATTAGAACGAGTGAGGTGGCTGAGAGCGACACTGCAAACAACTCGAGCACAACTCGAAATATTAAGTGAACAATCGCGGGCAATTGGAGAGTCTTTTTTAGAAAAAGAAAATCAAAAAAAGAAATATATACAAGATTTACAATCATTAAGCGAGCGTGCTGAAAGTGAACGTATGAAATTTCGCGAGCAGGCGGCGGCTGCCATAGTAGAGGCAGTTAAGAAAGCACCTTCTTTGAACAAGACTGGAAAGAAAGAAAAAATAGAAGATATAGTAGAAGCAGTAAAAGTAGAAATTCCAGCAGAGCCGGTCGTGGCGGAGTTGGTAGATGAACCAGATCCGAAAGTAGAGGCAGTCAAAGTAGTGCTTCAAGCAGAACCAACAGAAAAAATCCCTTCTTTTGAACATTTGAATTTGGCAGAAGTAGAAGCAGCGTTAGTAGAATCTTCAGATTGGGCGAAGAGCGGCCGAGAAAGATTGGATCGACTCAAGTTGGCAGAACAAACATACGAAGAACAAAAAAAAGACTTAAAAATGAGGTTTAGATTAAAAGGAGACACTTTTGAAACGGGAAATCAAGAACAAATAGCACGCAAGAAAGAAATAGAAGAAACTGAGCGGTATCTAGATAAGCTTCGAGTGACGATACATGGATTGGTAAAGCGAAAAAAAGAACTCACTGAAAACGCTACTGCAAAACCGGTTGAGCCAACTCCTGAACCAGTACTACAAACAAAACCAGCTGAAACAATAATCCAAGCCGCACCAGTCGAACCAATTTCCAAGCCAACGCCTAAACCAACTCCACAAAACGAACCGCTAAAAACAAGTACAACGCCCGATCCGGTTGTACAACCTGAACCAGTGAAACAATCTGTTGAGCCAACGCCGGTTAAAAAATCAGAACCAATTGAGTCATCCAAGCCGACTGAAACCGAAACGAAAGAAAGTAATTTTTCTGAAACAATGCAGAAAGAGTTTGGTTTGACGCGAGAAGATTTGCGATCGTTGGGATTTGAAGGTCTTGAGCCGTCGCAACAGGCACTTGCACTGGAAAACTTGCGCCAGTTGACACTCGGTCGAATACACGAGGAGGCGAGTGACAAGCTCGATGCGGAGATGGGCAAACAAACAGAAGGAAATTTATTGAAAAGAAGTGGTCAGGTATTGGGAAAAATTTGGAAGGGTTTCACACATACCTATCAGATTGCCAAGCAAGAAAAAACAACCGCCCAACAATTGCAGGCGGGTGGATTGGCGATGCACGGCGAAACGTTGCAAAAATTGATTGAGAGCGCCAAAGCGGGACCAAATGCTTCTTTTGATAAAGACGGTAAAGTACAGGTAGATTTTCTGGATATCAGTGATCCGAAATTCAAGTTTCTTCTTGAGTCAGAGTCGGGGGAATCGGTGAAGAATTTCCAGTCCGCTGCACGAGCATTGTCGGGTATTCCTCGCGAGTATGCATATCCAGAGGCGACCAAGGAGCAGAAGAAACAGTATGGTGAGGCGAAAGATGCTTTGAATGGGGCGAAGGCAGCTCTACTTGGGCAATTTCTTCAGAGGGATGTTCGAGGGGTTTTGATGAAAGCAGGGAAAGCGGAGGATTTTCTCGAGGCAGTGAATCAGGCAGAATACCATATCGAGATGCAACGGTTTTTCAATCAATATCCCGATGCCGAAAATGCGATTATCGAGTTGGCTGATCAAGGCGTGATCAATCGTGTTTATAAAAGTTTATGGCGAGAGGTGCAAGCGGGAACTCAGAAGGAAAATATCATCTATTTTGTTCTAGGTGCTGCTCGGTCGACGGTCGTTGCAGGCATCGGTTTGGCGGCCGCACCGTTGGCTGGTGCCGGATTTGGGGCTTGGCGGGGTTGGCGTCAGGCGAAGGAGAATCTCGTCAAGCAAGACAAAAAGTCACGATTGAAAGGTGAAGTCGGTGAGAAAAAAACAGCAAAAAATATATTGAAGAGTTATCGGGCGGAGGAGCGATTGGCTGAATTGGTAAATGCCTATGATTCCCTGAAGAATGATCAAGAAAAAAGTGAGATGCGAGCCAAAATTAAGACTCGACTTGAATATACGAAACGAAAACTCGAAGAAGGTTTGATTTCGTTTGATGGAAAAACAACGAATGACGAAAAGAATCAGGAAACTATTGATACCCAATCAATTCGGGTGGGGCAGCAGATGCAACTATTGAGTGTGTTGGCACGAGCTGAGATATATGCCTCCGATAGCATTGGTGAAGAATCAACCTTGACTCGTTTGGAGCGTTTCTTGGACCACAGGGAAGTGTCTATCAATGATGCGCGAACGAAATATAAAATAGGCATGCTGGCGAAGGGTGCTGCAATTGGTCTTGGAGCTGCTACTGCCAGTGTCGCTTTGCGTGCGGCTTGGGATCATGGGTTTTTCGATTGGGCGCATCATCTCGATGGTAAAGCAGATAGCGTGGCAGTACTCGGCGTAGCGCAGAAAGAACAGCTTGCAAAAGTATTGAATGAGAATAATTTGAAATCTGTCGTATCACCGGTTCAAGGGGTCGTAACTCCAGAGGCGACTCAACAATTCGCTCCGGCTGCAATTCCTCAATCGTCTGAAATGATTCCGGCGCATATTGATATTAAGATTCCGCTTGATGTTCAGCATATTAGTGGGAAGAGTATTGAGGGCGAGATGATCAAGCAATTGATGCACGATCAAGGTGTTTCGCATGCCGAGGCGGGCAAGTTGGCGCACCGGGCCGTGTTGGCCTTTGCTAAGGAACATCATTTGGGGGCTTCACAACTCCACCAACTCGATCATATTCGCAGTGCTGATCTAGATATGCGGATAGTCAATGGTCGTCCTGAGATTCTCGAACTGAACACGATCCCGACGAGAGGGCACGAAGCAATTCATATCGCTCGGACGGTGCTGCCTCATACTGCTACGCCTCCTGCATCACTCGCTGAACAAGCTGCTACAGCCGTCCCTACAAGCGCATCTGTTCCGCAGTCTGCTGTTCCTATCCTGCACCCAGTCGAGACTCGTATGAGTGTGCCAGATATTATTCAGCCCGATGTTTCAGATCTACAGGACAAGGTTCTTCCGAGTGTGACAGAAAACTTACTTCCTCAAGAAGTGGTGACGCCGTCAGCCATATTTGAGCAACCTTTCACGACCGACAATAAGGCTCTTGATGCGATAGCTGCTCAATCGGCCATTGAACAAGGAGTGCATCAAACATATGCGCAAACATTTAAAGAAATGCTTGACTCAGCACTTGCCGGCTCTACTTTGCAAAAGCCTGAACTCTTGAAATCTTTAGCCGAGACTTCTTCAGTTGACAGTGAAGCGATCGAGAAAACTTTTGGGAAGAGTTTTAATACGGCATTGTTAGTCCTTGAGGCTACATTGATTGGTGCATTGGGATATTCTCTCTTGCGGTTCCGGAGGAAAAAGTCTTTGGCACAAGTGATTCATGAGGTGAGTGATGCGGCCGCTCACGAAGTTGACCCGAAGAAAAAAGAAGAAATCATCAAAGCGGTAAATGTATTTGAAAAGCAAATAAAAAATCCTAAAAAACAAGTTCCTCCAAAACAGAAAGCGAGTGAGATGTTGCGGAAAGAGAGTGAACAGAAAGCAAAGAAGCAGAAGGAACGGGAACAAAAACAACAAGAAAAAGTTTTGAAATCAGCGGCACGTGCGGAAGCAGAGGCGACAGCAAAATCCGCAAAGGTCAAGAGAGATGCAGAAGCAAGAGTAAAGAGAGATGCAGCCAAAAAGTTGCAGGTAGAGAAAAACAAGAAAAATAAAAAGAACTAGTGGTCGTGTGGTATACTGAAATTGTGTAAGTGTGTGAAAAATAATACTGAATGATATTCTTATGGCAGAAATTTTGACAGTACAGCAACAGGCGGAGGCTTTGGCGGAACAGACTCAGGAGAAAAAAAATGCCCAAGAAATTCCTCATTCGGCAGCGATTGCCGAGAAGAGTCCCGAGCGAGCCGAGGGCAAGAGTGAGCAGTTGTATCAACAGATTATCACCCAGGTGCAGAGCAAATCAACAGTGACGGCTGACGATGCTTCTACTGTTGATTTGGACGCTAAGGCGATCGTTGCCATCGAGGATATGCAAGTGCAGGTGGAGCGTTTGGTGCAACTGGCGGAGTTGAAGGGTGTGGTGTATGCGGTGCAGGTCGCGCGGAAATTGGATTTTTATGTGCTGGATCAGGTGCATGATCAATTGGCGAATCATCTCTATGATACATTGATTACCAAGGGCTTGATAGAGAAAGAATAAAGAGCTGTGTCATTCCCGCGAAGGCGGGAATCCAGGTACCACTGCACTTAATATAAATTCGGAAACAGATTAAAGGTTGCAAGACTTTTTATTTCTTCAGTTTATTTTGTTGTTATATACAGTCTTGTGGGTTCTGGATTCCCGCCTTCGCGGGAATGACAAAATACTAAATGGTGAGTGTAGCTATAAAACAAAAAGTATGAGTTTTTCTTTGAATAATCTATTTTTATTGTTGACGCTTGTTTTTGGTTTGGTGGCTCTGGTGACGGGGGTGATGTTGGTGTTGCGGGCGTGGCTCGGTTTCCGTTTGGAGGTTAACCGTTCGATCAATACCGATCTCGAAGTGATAAAGCTCGTGCGACCGAAAGCGACCAAAGATGACTCTCAAAAACGCCCCGATGAATGGCGGGAGGAGATCGGTTCGATGGAGCAACTCTTGGGGTCACTCTCTCATTTCAAGATTCCGCTTGCGTGGTGGAAGAAGCTCTTGTATGATCCGCCGACCGTAGTGTTCGAGATGGCCAATCCTTCGACGAGCGAAGAAATTTTTTTCTATTTGGGCGTGCCGAAACGGTTTCGCGAACATATCGAGAAGCAGGTGAGTAGTTTTTTCCCCGATTCGGTGATGGAGAAAGTCGATGACTATACGATTTTCTCTCCGAACAGCGTGACGGCCGCATCGATTTTGGGTCTGAACAAGACACATGCGTTGCCACTTCGGACATACGAGACGATGGATGTCGACCCGCTCAATGAGCTATCCAACTCGCTCAGTCGCCTCGATACCGAGAGTGAGGGAGCGGTGATACAGATAGTGCTCGCTCCGGTGGCGGAGAGTTGGCGGAGTCTCTCTCGCGATATCGCTCAAAAAATGCAGAGCGGTCAACGATTGAAAGATGCGTATTCTGATTCGTTGTTGAGGGACTTCGGTAATGAAGTGGGCAAAACGATAGCCACGGCTCTGCTTTCTTCCGACAAAAAGGATTCCTCCAATGAAAAAAAACAGGTCGTTTTGACACCCGAAGAGCAGGAGTTAGTGAAGACAATCGATCATAAAGCGAGTAAACCGGCATTCAAGGTGAATATCCGCCTGTTGACATCGGCGGCCAGTCGGGAGCGGGCGGAGGATATATTGGCGCATATCGAGAGCGCTTTTTCTCAGTTTGCCAATCCAGAAGTAAATCATTTTGATGTCCGATGCCGTTTTAAACAGAATGCCTTAAGGCGGTTTGTGTTCGATTATATTTTCCGATCGTTCGATGAGGGAAATGCGATGATATTGAACACCGAGGAAATAGCGAGCTTTTTCCATCTGCCTATTTCGACCACGAGCACACCGAAGATCAAATGGCTCAAGGCGGGCGCCTCACCACCACCAGTCAATGTTCCTGCCGAAGGTATTTTGTTAGGTTTCAACGAATATCGTGGTGCGAAAACGAGTATCCGTATCACAGAGAAGGATCGCCGTCGCCACAGCTATGTCATTGGTCAGACGGGTGTTGGTAAGTCGGTCTTCCTCCAAGAACTGGCCAAGCAGGATGCGCGTGAGGGGAGGGGATTCTGTTTCATCGATCCCCATGGCGATGCGATCGAGGATATCCTGATGTCGATACCACGGGAGCGAGCGGAAGATGTGATTGTGTTCGATCCCTCTGATACAGAGCGACCGTTTGGGTTGAATATGTTGGAGTATGATCCGGCACATCCGGAGCAGAAGACCTTCGTGATTAATGAAATGATCGGGATTTTCGATCAATTGTATGACCTCAAGGCGACGGGTGGTCCGATGTTCGAGCAATATATACGGAACGCGATGCTGCTCATTATGGATGATCCAGACAGTGGTTCGACTTTGCTCGAGATTTCCAAAGTGCTCTCAGATCCGGATTTTCGTAAATATAAACTCTCTAAATGTAAGAGTCCGACCGTAGTGGACTTTTGGACCAAGGAAGCGGAGAAGGCTGGCGGGGAAGCCTCGCTCGCCAATATGGTACCGTATATCACTTCGAAGTTGACGACTTTCATCTCGAACGATATGATGCGGCCAATCATCGCCCAACAAAAATCAACACTCAACTTTCGCGAGATTATGGATAGTGGCAAGATCCTTCTCATCAATCTTTCCAAGGGGAAAATCGGGGAGATCAACGCGCGTTTGCTCGGGATGGTGGTGGTGGGTAAAATTTTGATGGCGGGACTGTCGCGGGTAGATATCGCTGACGAGAGCCAGCGTCGGGACTTTTACCTCTATCTCGATGAGTTTCAAAATGTCACGACCAATTCGATCGCGCAGATTCTCTCTGAGGCGCGCAAGTATCATCTCGTTCTCCTTTTGGCGCACCAATTCATTGGCCAATTAAAAGAAGAGATTTCCAAAGCGGTGTTTGGCAATGTCGGTTCAATGTTTGCGTTTCGGGTTGGTCCCGAGGATGCCGAGTTCCTCGAAAAACAATTCGCACCGATTTTTACGGCGAACGAATTGGTGAATGTCGATAACTTCCATTGTTTTGCGCGCGTCCTAATGAACAATGAGCTCACCAAACCATTCAGTATGCAGGGGATGCCGCCGACACACGGGGATGCCGAGCTGGCTTATTATTTCAAGCAACTCTCACGCCTTCGCTATGGCCGCGATACCAATATCGTCAATCGCGAAATCCTCGAACGCTCCAGTATCGGCAGTCCCAAGCTTGACTGATCAGCGTTTTATCTAAAAAGAAAGCCACTTCTAACAGAGTGGTTTTTCTTTTTTTTAACCTTTTTACTTAGCAGGTTTCTCGAGGAGTTTTGAAGTGCAGAAGGGGCAGCGGGTGGCTTTGGTAGGAATCTTGCTGAAGCAGTGTGGGCAGGCGACAGTTTTTGCTTTCTTCTCCTCACCGCGGATTTTGTTGACCTGCTTGATGAGGAGGAAGAGAGCGAAGGCGATAATGAAAAAGCTGATGGTATTGTTGAGGAAGAGACCGTAGTTGATGGTGGGCGCCCCGGCGGCTTGGGCATCTGTCAGTGAGTTGTAGTCCGTGCCTGATAAATTAATGAAGAGATTGGAGAAGTCAACTCTGTGCAGAGCGAGGCCAATCGGCGGTAGGATGACATCCGTCACGAGCGAGTTGGCAATTTTGGCGAAAGATCCACCGATGACGATACCGACTGCCATATCGATTACGCTCCCTCGCATGGCGAACTTTTTGAATTCGCCGATGATGTTTTTGAAATACATAAAAATAAAAATTAAGATAGTATCGCCTTTATTCTACCAAAAAAACAAGACTCCCGCGAGTAGCGAGAGGATTCCCCCTCTCCTGAGATGAGGAGAGGACTGGGGTGAGGTTGAGGAACCAAACAATTAGGCTGCTTGATGCTTGGCGATCGTACGAATAGCTTTGGTGGAAAGGCGAACCTTCACACCGTCGATGTGCTTGACCTGCAAGTTGATCTTGAACTTGCGTCGGGTAGCGATATTGGAATGGCTGCGGGAGTTACCGGATCGGGTACCGCGGCCGGTCATTTGACAGACTCGAGACATAATCGTAGAGAAATAACATTTAAAAAAGACCTTATGAAGGCTTGTTTCTGTAACTCTTTTATGCTATCATAAGCTTATTGCTTTGGCAAGCTTTTCATTTTTGATATGTTCTCGTATGGCACCGGAAATCGTTTTGATGGGGTTTTATTTGAGTGTCCTCCTCTATGCCGTAATCATTCACGAAGTCTCGCACGGCGTCGTAGCTTTGTGGTTGGGGGATAATACCGCCAAATACGCGGGGCGACTCAGCCTGCGTCCCGGGAGTCATATCGATCCGATCGGTTCGATTTTGGTTCCAGTCCTTATGCTTTTCGTGACGGGATTTAAGTTCGCCTTCGGGTGGGCCAAGCCGGTGCCCTACAATCCCTATAATCTCCGCAATCAGCGTTGGGGGCCGGTTGGCGTGGCATTGGCAGGACCGGGTTCGAATTTCCTCATGGCTTTCATAGCCGCGATACTGGGCAAAGTATTGCCGATCGCTTTGGCGGAGAAAATGGATATTCTCAATCGTTTTATCGTGCTCACACAGGGAAGTGGTGATTGGACGGATCGGTGGGGCAATCTCGCTCAAGCGATGTCGGGATCTGTTGGCTCGGTATTTTTCGGCCTCTTGATGATGATCATCTTTTGGAATGTGATCCTTGGTACATTCAACCTTATTCCTATTCCACCGCTCGATGGTTCGAAACTCTTGTTCTCGATTTTCAATTTCCGTCCCGAGACTGTAGCACTTTTCGAACAGTATGGTTTTATCGTTCTCTTGATACTCATTCTTTCTCCGTTGGGCGCGTTGGTCAGCATTCCAATGGTGTGGGCGCTTAGTTTTTTCTTCAGGATAGCGTTGTAAAATACACCTAATTGTGTAGGTGTATTTTGGAGCTTGTCGGTTGAAAATCAATTATCCAGTTTCTTCAGAGCTTTGCGGATGTGGTCTTTGGCGAGGGAAGTTTTGACGAAACGGATCCAGTCTTTGCCGGGTTTCTTTTTTTCCTTGGTGGTGAGAATCTCAACTACTTCGCCGTTTTGGATGTGAGTGTCGAGCGCGACCATCCGACCGTCGATCTTGGCGCCGACCGCGGAGTTACCGACTTCGCTGTGGATAGCATACGCGAAGTCGACGGGTGTGGCTTCCTCGGGGAGTTCGATGATGTCACCCTTGGGAGTGAAGGCGAATATATGGTTTTTGAAGAAGTCGATTTTTAATCCCTCGGCAAATTCGGAATTGTCACGGCCGATTTCCTGTTGCCAGTTTTGTAGTTGTTTGACCCAGAGGAGTTCGCGCGGAGTTTCGATGCTTGGGGTTGGTTTACGACGGAAGAAGCTCTTCCAACTGGAGCGGGTCTGTTCGGAATAGAGCCAATGCGCTGCGATGCCAAACTCTGCCTCATTGTGCATTTTTTGCGTGCGAATCTGAATTTCGAGGATGCGTCCTTCGGGACCGAAGATCGTGGTATGAAGTGACTGGTAACCATTGGGTTTAGGGAGAGAAATATAGTCCTTGATGCGACCGATCATCGGGCGGTGGCGCTTATGGATGACACCGAGCGCCTCGTAACAATCGGCGATTTTTGGTACAATGATGCGGATGGCGAAGAGGTCATACACGCGGTTTATGTTCATCTCGTGCCGGCTGAGCTTTTGATAGAGACGATAGGTGTTTTTGATACGACCGTGAATGTCTTCGATCGTGATACCCTCCTCTTTGAGCTCGGTACGAAATGCTTCGATGGATCGCCTGACATAGTCGCCGCTTGTGGCCGTGAGCTCATCCATCATCGCTTGTGTGGTGGCGAAGTGTTCGGGTTCGAGGTATCTGAATGCCAGGTCTTCGAGTTCGCCTTTGATCTCGTTGATGCCGAGGCGGTTGGCGATGGGTGCGTAGATCTCCATCGTTTCTCGAGCGATACGGAGTTGCTTCTCGGTCGGACGAAATTCGAGGGTGCGCATATTGTGGAGGCGGTCGGCGAGTTTGACGATCACAACGCGGATATCAGATGCCATCGCGAGGAACATTTTGCGGAGATTCTCGAGAAAATACTCTTCGCGTTTCTCGGTGAGGCGGATTCTGGAGAGTTTGGTGATGCCATCGACAATATAGGCGATCTCGGAACCGAAGCGTTTCTCGATCTCGGCCAGTGTCACAGTGGTGTCTTCGGGCACATCATGGAGGATGCCGGCGGCAATCGTCTGGGCATCCATACCGATACTGGCGAGAATCTGCGCGGTAGCAAGGCAATGGGTGATATATTCGTCGCCGGAAGCGCGCTTCTGTCCCTCGTGTGCGTCGTGAGCCACAGTCAAAGCGTCGGCGATCAGGCGTTTGTGTTCGCTGGAGAAGGGGATACGACGGGCTTTGAAGACCTCATCGATGGAAGTGACGACCGGATACGGTTCCATAGGAGAAATACAAAAATGGTACTTTGATTATAACAAAAAACACTAGCTTAGTAAAGAAAAAATATGATGCTCGATAGAAAAAAAACTAATTTTTTTAGAAGAGTAATTCTTGATTTCGTGCGTAAAGCTGGTCGGGAACATTTGCCGTGGCGTAGGGAGGGGATTACCGCTTATGAAGTGTGGGTGAGCGAAGTGATGCTCCAACAGACACAGGTGTCACGGGTGATCGAGTATTATGAGAAATTTCTCGAACGATTTCCGACGGTGGCGAGTTTGGCGATGGCGAGTTGGGAGGAATTCCTGCCCTACTATGCCGGCTTAGGCTATTACCAACGTGGACGAAATATGCTTTTGGCAGCACAACAGATTGTGAGTGAGTGTGCTGGCGAGTTTCCGCAGGATAAAAAATTGTTACTACAATTGCCTGGCATCGGTGATTATACTGCTTCAGCAATACTCTCCTTCGCTTATGACGAACCGTATCTGGCATATGATACGAATCTCAAGCGAGTGTTGGGAAGATTTTTCTTTGGTACACGAAAGGCTTTTGATAGTGGGTTTGTTGAGGAAAATAGTAGGAGGAAAAGTGTTTTCCAAGAGAAGTTTAAAAAAGATGCCTGCGAGATGAATGCCGGCTTGATGGACTTCGGGAGCGGTATTTGTACAGGGCGACCCAAGTGCGCCACTTGCCCATTAGCTTCAAAATGTTTGTATTTCGCTGAAGAAGGAAAGCAGGAACAGTTACTGAATAAAAAGAAAGACAAGAAAAATGGGAATCCTGATTGGAAACAGGCACAAGTCTTATTATTTCTTCATGAAAAGCACAAGAAGTATTTTTCATCACACGAGAAAAAATTTCAGCCATTTACACTTCCGGTAAGTCATAATACTCGTGCTGGTATCAAAGCATACTTTCGAGAACAATATGCTTTGGAATTGTCTGTCCGCCCGCCACATAAAAAAATAACTCTTAAGCAAAAACCATTCCTACTCGTGAATGCGCAAATTCTTCTGGGTGTTCCGGCTTTTACCGTTTTTTCGCCCGATGATGCGAAAGACTATCTTAAAAGGCTCAAATAGTGGTATACTAGGAGTATCTTTAATCTTTCATTTATGAAACTTTCGAACCTAAATGTGTATTTCTTTTTTGGCCTGATGGTTGGCATTGGCTGGTTAGCTTTTCTTATATTCAAGCCATTTTTGACAGCTATCTTGGCGGCAGCGGTGCTGGCGGCGTTGTTTCAGAGTACTTATCAGAACCTCTTGCGTAAGACTAACGAAAGTGAGATTACGAGTGGGCTTCTGTCAATTCTTTTTATTATCGTCATCGTTTTCGTGCCGTTATTTGCCATTTTGGGAGTCTCCATCAAGGAAGCCTCGTCGTTTTTTCAGAGCTTTTCCAATAACTCCGGTACATCCTCGGTTTTTGTCGAGCATATCCTGAATTCTGCACGAAATCTCCCGTATGCGGAGACGATTTTTGGTCAAAATGCTTTCAATATGGCGAGTCTTGTTGAGAGTCTGAGAGGATTGGGCGGCAATCTCCTCGGTTTTGTTGAGATTCTTTATATGAATGTGGAACAATTTGTTGTGTGGACTTTTATTATGTTCTTCACATTGTTCTACTTTTTTATTGATGGTAAGACGATCTTGGCGGAGATGATGCGGCTCAGTCCGCTCAAGAACGAGCACGAGGCGCTCCTGATGCAGAAGTTCGTCTCGATGAGTCGGGCGACTTTGCGAATAACGGTTATTATCGGTTTCATTCAGGGTTTCCTCGGAACTATTATGTTTTTTGTGGCAGGAGTACCATCGGCGATCCTCTGGGGTTTGTTGATGGCGGTGATGTCGGTTGTGCCGGCGGTCGGATCAGCGTTGGTGTGGATGCCAGCCGCAATCATATTGATCGCTTTGGGCAATGTATGGCAGGGTGTTTTCGTGCTGGTCGTTGGTGGCGGGGTTATCTCGATTGTCGACAATATTTTGCGGCCGAAGCTGGTGGGGAAGGACACAGAGATGCATCCGCTGATGGTGTTCTTTGCGACACTGGGAGGTATCAGTCTATTCGGGTTCCCGGGATTCGTCATTGGGCCGATCATTATGTCACTCTTCTTGGCGCTGGGCGAAATTTACGCTATCGAATTCCGTGGACAACTACAGGCTTACAATAAATAATCTATGCCGGAGTGGTATCAAAACTTACCATCGCTCGTGCACCAGCCGGTCGCTGTGCAAATAGGGGAGTGGAGTGTGAAGTGGTACGCGCTCGCTTATCTGTTGGCGTTGGGAATAAGCGTGTGGATTATACGAAAGATAGTACAGAGTGAGAGGAGATACAGCTTGTCTCCAGAACAATGGTTGGATTTATTGCTTTTTGTTCTAGCTGGAATATTGATTGGCGGGCGATTGGGATTTGTGTTTTTGTATGACCCTGCTTATTTTTGGGTACACCCGTGGCAGATAGTCGTGCCGTTCGATATGACTACGGGCGTATGGACGGGGGTTGCCGGGATGAGTTTTCACGGTGGATTGATTGGGGCGGGGGTTGGACTGTGGTTGGTTACTCGCAAGTATCAGTGGGATTGGTGGTATTGGGCAGATATCGTAGCATTTGTGGCGCCAATCGGGTCGTTCTTGGGGCGGATTGCGAACTTTGTGAATGGTGAATTGTACGGCCGGGTGACGGCGAGCGGAATGGGAATGTATTTTCCACTAGACGGATTTAATGGACAATCTTTGCGGTATCCATCGCAATTGTATGAAGCCTTCGGTGAGGGAGTGGTCCTATTTTTTGTAATGTGGTGGCTCCGAACGCGTTTCGCGTTGGGCTCGGGAAAAGTAGTCGCCGGTTACCTCATTGGTTATGGTGCGATTCGTTTTATTATTGAATTTTTTCGCGAGCCAGATCCTTCTCTTGGCTTGGTAGTCTTCAATTTCTTTTCTTTGGGGCAGGTTTTGTGTCTTGGTATGGTGATTGTTGGTATCGACCTGTGGCGACATCGTGAGAAATCTGTTATACTGAAACAAACGGATAATTCTTGAATAGAAAAACAGTATGTCACGAAAGGTTTCATTTTTACTCATTGGATTATTGGTGATCGCAATCGCCGGACTTATCCTTTGGGGTGTGGTTGATAGTCGATCGAAAAAACTCGCTTCCGCTCAAGTGGACGACAGCGTGCTTAATACTCAGATGATTTATTATTACGGGGAAGAATGCCCGCATTGTCAGCGCATAGAGGCGTATCTCGATGAGAATAAGGTTGCCGATACCGTACCGTATATCAAAAAAGAAGTCTGGCATGATACTCAGAATAACGCGGAATTTCTCCGGCGCGCCCAATCAGTCTGTGGACTTGATCAAAGTAAACTCGGTGTGCCATTTGTTATCGTGGATGGCAAGTGTTACTCGGGCGAGGTTGAGGTGACAGATATTTTTAAAACAAAAGCCGGCATCCAGTAGCGCTCCCTCTCCTGAGCTGAGGAGAGGGTTGGGGTGAGGTTGGGTTCGAAGCTGAACTGTGTCCTTGACTCCTGAAATAGCACTAGAGACTGGACAACTCTAAAAACAAATATTGAAAATCATGAATTTTCTTCCGGAATATCAAAAAAAAGCACAATATAAAAAGGAACATCCACGGCGGTCGATCGATGGCGTGCTTTTGGGTTCCAGTCAATCCGCCCATCATATTTCGAGGTGTTCCCAGAAAAAAGGAAAATTGGCGAAAGTAAGTTCTTTTTTAACATACTGTAACAAGTATTGGAAGTATAAAAAGCATTCTTTTCAATCAAAAACCCTCCGAGGAATCGATGGTGTGTTGGTGAAGCCCGAACGATTGACAGTTTCCGGGAAGTTGACGATGTTGAGGAGAACGCTCTTGCATGGTGTGTGGCGGCCTGTGTCGATAACGAGCGCTTTTTTGATTGGGGTGTTCTCAACGGGAGCGGTGTATCATAATCTGCAGGCATCGTTTGCAGCAGAGCCGGTAGCTCAGGCACAGGTGGCCGGCGTGGAGACGACCAACACCAACGATCCTTTTCACATGGTGATTGATGAGCAGATTTTGACGGATGAAGATATTGCCAATTTCACTGAATTGATTGCCGATTCTCAAGAGAAGAAAGTGTTCGAGGCTAAGATTCGATCAATGGTCAAAGGCTATCCGATAGAAGCGATGGTGCCTG
>JBAWZR010000011.1:0-20760 GCA_037142915.1 Candidatus Moraniibacteriota bacterium | reverse complement strand
GCCGCTCGCTTAATATAATCGTAACACAAAAACAGTTGTCCTAACACCACCACAGCCCCTCGCGAGGAGCTGGGCAAGCCGGCGTCTTCCTTCGACAGAGCTCCCGCCTTCGTGTGTACGTCTGCAGATAAGCCAGAAAGCGAGAGAATCCGCGACGATCGGGGCTCATCCGAATCCACAGCGTTCTCAGAAAATATCTCAATAGAAATATTTTCTTTCATCAAAGTACCAGCGGGCGAATCCGCATACTCACCGAATGACAACACATCCGTCACTTCATCCTTATCCCGATATTCTTTGTTGATCGACTTGATTTTTTCTTCGCTCACGAACACCACATCCAATTCGAATGAGGTCGACACATCGACATTTTTCACGCCACGAAGCAAAGCCTGCTCCGCGACCCTCTGCACGAACCCCGATTCCATCCCCGGCGCCTCATCAGTGGAAATATCTATATCTAACTTCATAGTTATTTCTTGAGCGCTTCCTCGAGCAGGCGCTTGACCACGGTGCCGTCGGCGCGACCGGCCACGAGTTTCATCGCCGCACCCATCGCTTTGCCGAAGTCCTTCATCTCGGTCACACCACTCTCAGCCAGTGATTGCTCCACTAATTTCTGTACGGCCGACTCCTCCATCATCTGCGGCAAATACGCCTGCAAAATTTCCACCTCTTCCTGTTCTTTACCGGCCAAATCAAGACGATTTCCCGTGGTATACTGCTCGATGCTATCCTTGCGCTGCTTCACACTTCTCTTGATCACTTCTTGCACTTCCTCATCGGTCAGATCAGTCGCTGGTTTGCGTTTATCGATGGCCACATTTTTGACCGCGCTCTCGAGGAACCGGATCACATCCCGCTTCTGCGTCTCGCCACTCTTCATCGCTTGCTTCAAATCCTCCCGCAATTGTTCTTGAAGTGTCATACTGTTGTGTTGAAAAAATTTATTCCATCAAAAAATCCCCTTCCCTACTCATAAAATACACTAAAATAGAGAAAAATGGAAGCTCTCAAAAAAACTCCCCGTGAGGGGAGCTTTTGGAACTGGTTTCGTTATCTCGAAAGATTAACGATTGAGTTTCTTTTTGATGTCGCGGAGGGCATCTTCGTCGAAACGTCCGATTTTTTTCAATCGAGTGATTTCCTTGCGGATCTTCACTTTATAGAGAGCTTCGTCGCGCCGCTTACCACGGGATTTTTCTTCCGGGCGAAAACGGATTTTACGCACGCGTTGCAAAACGCCACTCTGTTGCACTCGACGGGAAAACCGCCGAATGAGGCTCTCAGGAGCTTCTCGGTCTCTTTTTCTTACTTGAATCATACTGTTCGACCTCCTTTCATATCGTTTTTGAAAAAATAAATTTATCGGACAGGATGGATGTTTTCGCTCAATGGAGCCCCGCCGATCAGGTGCAAATGGATATGTTTGACTTCTTGTCCACCATGCTCACCGACCCGAAATAGTAGTTTATACCCTTTCTCGGAAATGTTCAAGTCCCTGGCAATATCGCGCGCTACGAGGATCATTTTGCCCACGAGCGCCTCATCGTCGTCACCCAAATCATCAATCGTCGGGATTGCTTTCTTGGGGATAATCAACACATGCACCGGCGCTATCGGATGGATATCACGAAAGGCCAACACTGCATCATCCTCATAGAGGATATCGGC
This sequence comes from Candidatus Moraniibacteriota bacterium, assembly GCA_037142915.1. Classification (GTDB taxonomy): domain Bacteria; phylum Patescibacteriota; class Minisyncoccia; order Moranbacterales; family UBA1568; genus JBAWZR01. The sequence goes on along the minus strand of JBAWZR010000011.1, from coordinate 19,086 downwards.
AGGAATTTCTTTGGAAATAATCTTATCGAATATCGTCGGCATACTTTAGTCTTCTTCGTCATCATCGTCGATGCCGTTCAACTGTGCCGCGTCGATGTGCAGGGTCTGGTTCGTCTTCAACATCTTCTTCACCGCAAGCATCAATTTGCCCTGGGTCACAGTCTCCTGTGTGCCACTCACCATATCTTTCAAGATCACCGTGCCATCAATGGCTTCCTTCTGCCCGAGAATCAGCGTAATCTCCGCTCCCATCCGGTGCGCCGCCCGCAACTGTGATTTCAGACTCCCGCGACCAAAACTCTCCGCAACCAAAACACCATTCTTCTCCAGCTCTCCGAACAATCGCAGGCTTTTCTTCTTCGCCAATTCACCCAACTGCGCGAGAAAAATTTTTGGTCGAGGAGGATAATACAACTTCACCTGGTGGCGCTGCATCTCGAGCACGAGTCGGTCCATCCCCAATCCGAAGCCGATCGCTGGCGTCGACTCGCCGCCCAACTGTGCAATCAATCCATCATAGCGACCGCCACCACCCAGAGACTGCTTCTTCGTATCGTCCTGCCCTCGCGTGTAAATCTCAAACACCGTATCAGTATAATAATCCAAACCACGAACGAGGCGAGGATTGATCGTGTAAGGAATTTCGAGTTCATCGAGATACTCGAGCAACTTGCGAAAATGTTCTTTGGATTCTGGTTCGAGATAATCCTTCATCTGTGGCGCCACGGCGACGAGCTGCACACATTTATCCTCCTTACAATCGAGAATGCGCAGAGGGTTGGTCTCGAGACGCTCACGGCAATTCTGACACAGGCGATTACGCTGCGTTTCGAAATACCGCACCAACACACGATTGTATTCCTTGCGTGCCGTCGGGGTGCCGATCGAGTTCACCTGAAACTCTATGTTTTTCAGGCCAAGATAGGAGACCACACGATATGCCATCTGAAAAATCTGTGCATCAATGATCGGATCCTTCTCGCCGAAAATATCAAAATTCGCCTGCCAGTGCTCACGATAACGCCCCTCTTGCGGACGATCATACCGGAAAAGCGGTCCCTTGGAAAACAGTCGGATTGGCTTCGGCAGGACGCTCATCCCGTGTTGGATATAGGCACGCGCGATACCCGAAGTCATCTCCGGTCGCAATGCTACCCGGTCTCCGCCGCGGGTCGTGAAAGTATACATCTCTTTGTCGATAACATCCGTCCCCTCGCCAATCGACCGCAAAAAAATATGCGCATATTCAAGGGTCGGCGTGTCGATACGCTGAAAACCATACTCCTGACACACCGTGCTCAAGATACGCCGCACTCGATCCCAGTAGGGTTGATCGCCCGGCAACAAATCTCGCATCCCTCGTGGTGGCTGCATCAACAATTCCTGTTGTTCTTGCTGCACAATGGCGGGAGATTTTTTTTCATTCGCTGTCTTTACTGCGCTGAAAGATTTCGGTTTTTTGACATTCTTGGTGACTGGCTTCTTCGCGGGAGTCTTCTTGATTTGAACAGTGGTTGCAGACATAGCATTCTTCTTTAAAAAGATTACAGAATCCCATAGCGGTCGAGTGGCCACGCACGGAAAACGACTTTACCGATGACATGATCTTTCTTCACTGGACCAAAAAACCGCGAGTCTTGACTCATTCCTCGATTATCCCCCAACACATAATATTCGTCATCAGCCAACGTCACTTTGAGATCCGCCACCGTCACAACCAATGGGTTGAGATAGCCAACTTCCTCGAGTACGAAACCATTCGGGGTATCTTTATTGAAAATCACTATCTTTCCGTTCTTGATCTGCACTGTTTCGCCTGGCAATCCGATCACCCTCTTGATATAAAAAGAGTCCGCGCTCACCGGCGGATGAAACACCGCCACCTCGTCCCGCTTCAATTCGGCGAAGGGATGCACAGTAAACCAGTTCCAACCAAAAATCCCGGCATCTGTCTGCTTATAGCCCAATTCCTCGACGATCAGATACTCGCCGTCCTTGAAATTCGGCTCCATACTCGAACCTCGAACGAAGAAAGGCTGGAATAAAAAGGTATGAATGGGTATAATGACAAGGAAGACGAGAATGCCGATAGTGATGACATCCCGAAAGAACTGTTTCGAGTCATACTGTTCTTCTTCTTTCTCTTCCTCTCCAGCAATGATTTCCTGATCGTTCATAACGATAGCCTCAAATAAAAGCAAACAAGTAATCCAATACTATCACGATTCCTCATCGGAATCAACCCCTGAAAATTGCTTTCTACTAGCCAAAATATGACTTTCATTTCCAACAAACGCCCCAAAACGAATTCTGTTTTTCATTCCACGCAGTTGGGATTTACCACGTGGTATATCGCACTCGGTGTTTTTGTCATCGCATTATTTTTTGGCGGTTGGCTCCTCTGGAGAGTCAATGCGACCGCTCACCGCATCTCGCTAGACAATAACACCACTTCACCCTGGCAAACCCTCTCCCAACTTACCACCCCCGAAAAAAATCCAAGTGAGACACTCCATCATGACGATCAGGGCATCATCAATATTCTCCTCCTCGGTATCGCGGGCGTTCACCAACCCGGCAATCTCCTCACTGATACCATCATTGTCCTCCGCCTCGATACCGTCAATCACCGTGTCGGTCTCCTCTCCATCCCACGCGATCTCTTCGTTCCTATCGGGGATTCCACATCTCCCTCCACCAAAATCAATGCGCTCTACCCCATCGGCAATAATGAAGGCAAGGGTGTCGCCTACACCGAACAGGCCGTCAGCCTCGTCACCGGACTCCCGATCCATTATTTCGTCGTCGCCAATTTCAACGGCTTTCAACAAGTCGTCGATGCTATTGGCGGCGTGAGCATCTATGTCGAACGCGATCTCTACGATGCCCGATACCCCGGTCCGAATTACAGCTACGAAATATTCTCCATCACCCAAGGCTGGCAGACACTCGACGGCGCCACCGCTCTCAAGTACGCCCGCGAACGCCACAATGATCCCGAGGGAGATTTCGGCCGCGCCAAGCGCCAACAAGTCATACTCCAGGCTGTCCGAGAAAAAATCCTTTCTGCTAAGACGCTCGCCAATCCGTTCGCAATGAATCAACTCCTGAATGCACTCGGCGACAATGTCCGCACCAACATCGCCCAAGACGAGATCCCTGCCTTCCTCGAAGTCGCCCGAACACTCGACACACATACTATCCCCACCGCTGTCATCGATGCCTGGAAACCCGATAGCATCCTGCGAGTCGTCCACATCCCCACTGACAGCGGCGTCGCGATGTTCGCTCTCACCCCCCGCACTGGCAATTGGAACGAAACGCGTGACCTCGCCAGTAACATCTTCGACCTCGATATCCTGAAGCGTCACCAAAGTGCCATCGCCACCGAACAACCCAAGATCGACATCATCAACCGTTCCGGTCATACTGACTATGGCGATCGATTGCGACAACTCCTCACCACGCAGCTCGGCTTCACGAATGTGCAGACCATCCCCGACCCAAGCAAAGCGGCCGCCCAAGACCAAAGCGTCATCTATGATTATACCAACGGCGTCAAACCCTGGAGTCTCGACAGTCTCATCAAAAAATTTCCCTTCACACTTAATCCAAGCACTGACCAATCACCACTCTCTAACAGCAAAAGTTCCACCACAACCAACACATCTTCTTCAAAAAACACGCCCGACTTTCTGCTCGTGCTCGGCAGCAATATGCAATCCGTCTTTCAGTATCAAGAAGCCTCCAAAGAAGAATACCAACAGCAGGCAGATACTATGGATAACAATAATTAACGAAGAAATATATGAAACTCATCATCGGGCTGGGGAATCCAGGAAAAGAATATACGTGCACTCGTCACAATGTCGGATTTCTCATGGCGGAATACTTGCGCTCCCAATGGAGCTTCCCTGATTTTTCTCTCAACAAAAAATTCTCAGCCGAGATAAGTGAGGGACTCTTGGGCCCCGAAAAACTGCGTCTCGGGGTAAACGAAAAAATAATTCTTGTGAAGCCGAATACTTTTATGAATCTCTCCGGCGTTGCCGTACGAGCATTGCTTGATTTCTATAAACTCTCACCCGCGGATATATTCGTTATCCAGGATGAGCTCGATATTCCCTTCGGCACATACCGCCTCGCCATCGACTCTTCGGCCGCCGGACACAATGGTATCAAGAACATCATCGAACACCTCGGTACCCAAACCTTCACTCGGCTGCGCATCGGCCTCTCTCAACGCAAACCTGATGAACCCTGTCCCTATAAAAATTTCGCGCATGACTTCGTCCTCGATCGCTTCACTCCGGAAGAAGAAACGGCTCTCGAAACACTCTTCCCGACTCTGGAACAAGAGGTGAAAAAATTTATTGAGCAGGAATAAGGGTAACAAAAACGCACATATAAAAACGGCATGGGATATTCACCTCCACGCCGTTTTTTATGGTAACCACATTATGACCAGGATACAAATGCAGGGAGATCGCCCCACCATTTTTGAGCTCCTTCGGGGACATAATTGTATCCCCAATAACAATTCTCCGAACCTTCCATGGGAATCGCTGGGATAAGAATTCCGATTTGATCCTCTCCGTCACCAGTGAAACATCTGATATCTGTATCACAAACAGTGCCGGCCTGCCACTCTGCACACATTACGCAGAAAAGCTTTGGACTTTCAAAAGAAATTCCGTATTCACGCCACAGTTTCGCGCCCAACACATCACAACAACTACACCGATAATCCTCTGGAATTATTCCACCCAGATAAGAACCTTTTACATTTGTAAATAACATTGCCCTTCCTCCACCTTAACCTAACATACACAAAAACTACACAAAAATTCTTTATTTCTTTTCTTCTTTCTTTGCCTCGGCTGCCGGAGCGGTTTCTTTCACCACGCCTTCAACCTTGGTCACATCAACCTCGACCTTCTCATTGAGAGAGGCAATCTCGGCCTCGGTGCGAGGAGCGGCAATCGAAACGATTACGGTATCCTCTTTTCCGAGCAATTCCACACCCTCGGGTACAGCGATATCAGCGAGAGAGATATTGTCATCCAATTCCTTCAAAGCCGAAATATCCACTATCAACGAGTGTGGCAAATTGGCCGGCAAACAGCGAACTTCCAATGTATCAATAGAACGAATGAGAATACCGCCCAACGCTTTGACAGCTGGCGATTCCCCTACGAATTCGACCGGCACGCCCGCCTCGATCTCCTCGTCCATACGCACCTGAAACAGATCGGCATGCATGATGCGGCCGGTAAGCGGATGGAGTTGGGTATCGGCGATCAACACGTTGACCGGAGTAGCACCGTCGATCGAGAGAGCGATCAACGTGCTCTCGCCAGCCGACTTCAAAGCGCGACCAAATGCCAGATCAGGAAGAAAAATATTCACATTGGCAACCCCGTGGCCATACACGACGGCAGGAATAATACCGGTCTTGCGAAGTGCAGTGGCATACTTCCCCTTCTCCTCACGCTTCACAGCGGTCAATTGCAAAATATCTGACATAACAGTAACAAATAAAAGAATAATTATCGAAAAAATATATTTTCTAAACAGTTTTAAAACCTTGATACACTTCCAATACTTGGTCGGATGAAATTGGATCTTTGCCAAAAAATGTTTTGGCATCTTCGGCGACGAGATCGGTCAACATCCCCACGCTCATCACGCCCCACTGACCATTGGAAACGAATACCAACGAGGTCGCTTGGCAATCATCACAAGCGATATGGAGTGTCGTACGCTCCGTCTCTTCGGCTACCACGAACACTCGCGCTGACTGGAACGACTTCCCGCACACGGGACACTGCATTAGCGGTCTGATATTTTCGGCTGGTGTTTTCATAGGACAAAAAGCGAAAATGATTAAAATTCACTTCTCAGAAGCCTGTCTGCAGGGTATCACAAGACTCGCTCTTTAGTCAACTCTCTCCCCTTGCAAAAGTCATATTCCTTTGCTATGCTCAAAAAGAAGTCTCCAGAGTGGCGGTCATAGTTCAATGGTAGAACACTGGTTTGTGGTACCAGGTACCAGGGTCCGATTCCCTGTGATCGCCCCTGTGGAGATTTCGCTATATTGCGCTCGTAGCTCAGTGGATAGAGTACTTGGCTTCGAACCAAGGGGTCGCAGGTTCGATCCCTGCCGAGCGCACACCGATAAACCAGCCCGTCAAAAGGCTGGTTTATTATTTCCTCTTATTTCTCTTCGTACCCCTTGGCAATAAACGGAAAAATGGCCAATGTCCGACGATCGGGTGCGGAGAGTGTCCACACTGGCACCAGGCGCCCCTCGAGCAAGTCCTCGGTCGCCGCCCGTCCCGAACGGAAGAGGTCTGCAGCTCGCAGTCGCAAAGCATTGATCTTGCGCGCGACGATAGCGGGGATATTCGATACCTTATTATTCAAATACCGCTCAAACTGCTGATCGGTCATATTCATCCAATCCATATCAACGATGTCCGACCAGTCCGAGCGCTGTAACGCCTGCACGATTTCGGCGGATGGCTCGACATCGATACGCTCGAAGAAAAAAATGGGAACAGGATTTTGCGGATAGTGCTCGATATGCTCGCCATAACACGCGCGTAATGCCTCTGACTCCGTCCCGGAATAGCGCTCTGCCCTACGATTATTGCGAATCAAACCGGCGGTAAAACGCACCACATACGAAAGGTCGGGATTATTCGGATCAACCGAAAACGATCGAGCTCGATCATACGGACCACGATCACCGTAGGCGACCGTCACCACACTCTCGTCGTGCTGATCATACGGATATTCTCGCGATTGTTGTTGCTTGTCGAAATTATGCAGGAAAGCATTGTATGCATTCGCCAAAAGCAACGTCGCTCGCTCACGCAACTCATCCTGACAGGTGCCGTCCGACAAATACGGGAACACTCGCACGAGTTCTTGCCGGATGATCGGCATACATTCCTCCATCATCGTATCCATATTTTTCCAAAACGAAAGTGTGCTGTGACGATAATCTGTCTCGTAATTCACATCGAAAAAATACCGGATAAAAATGTCTTGTAAGAGATGTTTCCCCTCAACAAACTCGCGCGTAGAAATAATTTTCCCTTCCGTTACCAGAGCATCTAACACCTCCGTGGTAAAACCAGTCTTGAACACTGCGGGATGATTGAGACATTCGTCTTTTTCCAAACCCATATAACAGTATCCATCGAGAGGATTGAAAGAGATTTGTACCGCATACACGCGCTTCGTGTCATGAAAGGTAGCATCAACGTATTCCTTTAATGCCTCGCCCATCGCTTTCTTGCGCAACACATCTTGAAGAACTCCATCATCGGCCGGCTCCATACCAAGTCGTTCGGTTTCGCTCGATTTTCGTGCCGCGCAGTGCAGGTGACTATCAAAAACCTGCACGACCGTATCCCTCAGCGAGAAAGCTCGCTCCAAAACAGTCGTCAAAAATGCCTCGCGTGGCAAGAACAATCCACTCCCCTCGCGATGCGGCACGAACTCGGCATCATCCCCCGCCGGCACACGAAACGATCCTTCGTGCAAGCCCGCCACCAACTTCGACAACACCCGACCATCAACGCACAACATCAAGCGTGGAATTCCCAGCGGAAATAATTTCTGCACGATTCGATCGGCTTCTACCACCTCCGAGGAATCCGTATCCTCGGCCCGTTGCTCACGAGAATAGGTAAATTGCCACAGCTTGAAGTACAGCATCGCCAGCATTTTTTGTTCATCCTCACTGTGCACATCCCGTCCACGCTTATTTTCCAGGGCCACGAGTGCCTGGGTATAGCCCTGCAATTGCTGGACGATACCCTCGGCTACGGTCGGCAAATGAACCCCCTCCAACCGGTCGATAAAGCTCAAAAGTTTTTGCATAAAAAAATACTTAATAAAATCCAACCTCACCCCGGCCCTCCCCTTAGCTAATGGGAGGGGGGAAATGCCGTATCTCAAAAGTAAAACCTAAACGGAGCACTCCCCCTCATTGGATAAGGAGGGGGGTAGGGGGCGGTTGATTTTCGAATTTTAACCACCTTCTTCCACTTCAAAGTACCATTGATAAACAATTTTGTACACTTTTCGGCAGCGAATGAGTATGCTACACTCAAACAGTAAATAGTAAACAATTTTCATATGGCTGATGTCAAAAACCCCGCGAACCCAAGTAAGGCTGTAACCGCCGCCGGTTGGACAATCGAAGTTGATCCGAATGTCTGCATCGGTGCCGCGCCCTGCGTCGGTGTCGCTCCGAAAACATTCGAACTGAATGATGAAGGCAAAGCGGTCATAATCCGGACAGTCGATGAAGATGATATACAAAATATCATCAACGCCGCGCGTTCCTGCCCTGTCTCGGCCATCAAAGTCACCGACCCACAAGGCAAGGTCGTTTTCCCTGAATAAAAAATGTCCAGCGATACACTCTCCAAAATTAACGCGCAACTCCAAACCGTTCTCGATCCGGAACTTTTTATCTCGATCGTTGATTTGGGGTTGGTTTATAATGTCACGCTCTCAGAGGATGGTATGGCGCACATATTGATGACGCTCACTACCATCGGCTGTCCCCTCTTCGATACCATTCAGGCTGAAATTCGTGAAAAAGTTCTGGCTGTGGATGGCGTCACCGATGTACATATAGAACTCACCTTCGACCCACCTTGGGAAGTATCCAAAATGACCCCCTCCGCCCGCGCGGAATTGGGGTTGGATTAAATAATAAAATAAAAGCCCTCGGAAAGAGGGCCTTTATTTTATTCAGACTAACGACTACAGGAGGCGCTCATACATCGGGGTCATATCGCCTCGGCGAAGTTCTTGTTCGAAGATTTTTTTGTTGGGATTCTTGTAAAACACACCGAGCGGCAGTCGATCAGACTCGATCGCTCGGGCGAAGGCTTGCTCTTTATCGAGTGGATCATGTTTTTCATCTAAAATATAAGTATGTTCTTTAAACCAGGGGTAAGTATTTATTTTGTTAAACACCGTGCATGGCTGGAACATATCGACCAGTGCCAAACCTTCCCATTCAATCGCCTGTTTGAGAATATCTTTGGCGTGTTGAAAGTTCCCCACGAACGCCCGCGCCACGAACGATGCATCGAGCGCAATAGCGGACGCAATCGGATTGAATGGCTCGAGGATCACTCCGCCCAATTGCACCGGCGTCTTCATTCCCCTCTCGCTTGTGGGTGAGGCCTGCCCCTTGGTGAGACCATAGACCATATTATTGTGCACAAGGATCGTGATATTGGGATTGCGACGGATCGTATGTGTGAAATGATTGCCACCCTCACCATACATATCGCCGTCACCGCTCTCCACGATGACATGGAGTGACGGATTGGCCACCTTGATGCCGGTCGCCGCCGGGAGCGCGCGTCCATGCAGACCGTTGAACATATGCGTGCGGAAATACTGCGGGGCCTTGGCCGCCTGCCCGATGCCCGAGACGGTCACCAATTGTTCCGGTGGGATATCGAGTTCCGCCAGAGCCATTTTCATCACGGTCAACAGCGGGAAATTCCCGCATCCCGGACACCAAGCGATGTCGGTGTTGTGCGGCATGTCGTATATTTTTGCGTCAGACATAAAATTTTATTTACAACGATTTCAATTCCTCCACCAATTCCTCTACACTGAAGGGCTCACCGTTATATTTGAGAATATTTTCAGTGACATCCACGCCTTCGAGTTTGAGGAGTTTGGCAAATTGTCCGGTGGCATTGTTTTCTATCACGACCACTTTCTTCGCCTTGGCAAATAATTCCTGCGTATCCTCGGGCAATGGCCAGACCTGAGCGAAGTGAACCGATGCGATGCCTGTTGATACTTTCGTTTTCTTGGCGATATCGAGCGATGCATGACTCTCCAAACGATCCACAGCCTCGGCGATAACCGACTTAGTGGAACCCCATCCGACAAGAATCGTTTTGGCTTTTTTAATATCACCTGTAATTGTTGGCGGTAAAACTTCTGATCGGATACCCTGCTCTTTCTGCAATCGTTTGTCCATCATCGTCACTCGCATATCCAGATCCTCCGTGATATGTCCGTCGGGCGTGTGCTCATCACTATCGACCGCTACCAAACCCGTGCCATACCCAGGGACACCACGCGGAGACACGCCGCGCAAAACTTCGTCGCCCGGCACGCCATTTTTCGTAACGGCATAGCGTTCATACTCCGGTGTTGTTTTGACAATCGTCGATAACCACGGCTTCACAAGTAAATCTTTTTCATCCACCACTTCGATCACATCGAGAAAATATTGGTCGGTCAATACGAAGACCGGCGATTGATAGGTATCAGCGATCCGCGAGGCCTCCTGTCCAATGGCAAACGCTTCGACCGCATCACCCGGCGCATAGATCGCTCTCGGAAACTCTCCATGTCCGGAATACAATGCGAGGTTGAGATCCGCCTGCTCGGTACGCGTCGGCAATCCTGTGGCTGGCCCGGGGCGCATCGCGATATGGATGATTATCGGCGTCTCGATCATCCCCGCCAAACTCACGCCCTCGGTCATCAGTGCAAACCCGCCGCCGGAAGTCGTGACCAAACTTCGTGCACCCGCATAACTCGCACCGAGTCCCATATTGATCGCAGAAATTTCATCCTCCGCTTGCTCGACCACCAAATTATGTTTCACCGCCTGCTCGGCATAAAAAGTCAGAATTCCCGTGCCTGGGGACATCGGATACGACGAGAGAAAATTCACGCCGCCCGCGATGAATCCGCGACCGAGTGATTGATTGCCATTGAGGAGGATTTTTTTTGTTTCCTGCTGATCGGGAGTTGGAAAAGGAATATGAATACTCTCCATATACGCCAAGTGATGCCCAAACTGATAGCCTTCTTGGCTGGCGAGAATATTTTTCTGTAGGATATCCTCACCTTTGCGCTGAAACTGTTCTGTGAGATACGCTTCGAGGAGCGTCTCGTCCGCATGAAACAATCCGAGAATCACGCTCGCCGCCACAGTATTCGCCATCAATGGATTGCCCAACTCCTCAGCGATGCGTGCTAATGGCACATCGATTATTTTGTGTTCAGTCTTTAAGTGTTGCGTATCACCGAGGACGACTGTGGCCGGCGTGATGCGCGGCATAAGGTGTGTGAGTGCGGCACTATCGAGCGGAAAACAAATATCCATCGATCGCACATACCCCGTGCGAGATTGGCTGGTCACTCGAATCTCGGTCGAGTTGCTCCCACCACGGATACGCGACATATATTCCTTGTTGGCAGATACGGTGAACCCGCTCCGATGCAACACATTGGTGAGGATGTTTTCCACGATTTGAACTCCTTGTCCCGCCGCGCCACCCAGCACAATAGAAACCCCCTCGTAATTTTTTATCATAGAGAAAAATATTTTGATTTCTTTTTCTCCAGTATAGCATAAATGCGAAGTCCTCTTTTTCTTCCGATCCCTTTGCTACCACAAATCCTTGACTTTTTTTGGTATTTGTGCTATAAAGAAGACAGTCCCAGTCACTCACCGACAGAGTCACAATCGACGAGTGAGAGGCTGCTTACCAATTTATCAAACAATTTTTTTCACTGAAAAAATCAGGAGATGGTCTCATGAAAACACGACAAATAAAAAGCAGTGGTTCTATGACGGTATTTATTACCGCTATAGTGTTAATAATAAACGGGTGCGCCACGCCTTACAGTCCCTATGGAGTAGCTGGAGCTGGTTATCAGCAACAGTACTATTCCAACCCAGTTCAAGCAAATTCAAATGACCCTTTTCAAAGGGCGAAGATTGCCTGCCAACAACAACTTGGCCCACCGCCAACGATCGCCGATCAAGCGGTCACCGCAATTGGAGGTGCGCTTCTTGGGGCGGGCGGAAATGCTGCCTTCAATGCCATCATCGGTGGCGACCCTGGACGAGGTGCAGCACTCGGTGCGCTGGGTGGTGGAGCTGTCGGAGGAGGCATCGCAGCGATGCAACCCGCACAATACCAAGAGGCATTCACGCAATGCGTCAACCAAACTGTGTGGCAACAGCAGCAACAGCAGGAAGAGGAGTATAATAATCGCCCTTGCGAAACAGAGCGCCAGGGAGTCCGAAAAAACAACGGTCAGTGGCAGACGGAAGATCGGTTCAATTGTAATGATCGAACCTATTCACCACCACTTCAGATTCCATCGCCAGCTCCATCGCGGTAAATCGCTTTCAAGCACTGCCAGCCCCTTCCCTGTTCATTTAAATTGAATAGAGAGAAGAAGGGCTGGTTTTTTATTTCCATGATTTACTTCTCATCCTCTTCTTCCAACTCTTTCTTGATTTCCTCAAATTCATTCTCGACCGACTTCAAACGGAGTTTGCTCTCTTTGATAAGCGCGGCGCCTTCTTTGATTTTTTCTAACGCTTGCTCGACATCCACCTCGCCCTGCGATTCCAACCAATTCACGATCTCCTCAATCTTCTTCAGATTTTCCCCTAATGATACTTTTTTCATAGCCATATGATTAGAAATTAGAAAAAATTATTTTTTTACCTCAACATCGATCTCTCCATCGGATAAACGGACACGAAGCCGATCACCAATTGCCGATTGCTTCATAGAACGGACGAGTCTCCCCGAAGCATCATACACGAGACTATAGCCCAACTTCAATAATCGTTCGGGATGATATTGCTCAAGACTGCGTTCATAGCGAACTACCCGTTGTCGTGTCATTTCAAGACTTCGCACCCCAATACGCACCAACGACATATTCCACTGTGCCAACAATTGCCGTTTCCGCAGGAACACTCCCTGAAGTGACAAAACCTGCTGCACGAATCGCCGCGATACCTGAGCGAATCGTTGTTGCAATTGCACGAAGTATTGTGTTAACAAGATGCTCTTTTGTTCTACTTGTTGGCGATTTTCACGCAATGCCCTTTCAAATACATCCAACAATTCCCGCTCATACCGAGAGAGCCGCAATTCCGCCTGCGACCAGGATTCCGAGAGAGCTCTGGCCGTCGCGGTTGGAGTTGAGACCATCACGTCTGCCGCTAACGCCACAAGTGAAACGTCCTTCTCATGGCCGATGCCAGCAAGTACGGGGAGTGGAAAGGTGGCTACCGTGCGTACCAAGGATTCATTGTTGAATGCCTGCAGACTCTCGAGACTGCCACCACCGCGAATCATCACCAACGCATCATAGTCCTCCGACTTTTTCTTTATCTGTCGTAAGGCGCGCATCAAATCCGGCACGGCGCGCATCCCCTCGACACTCGAGTGATAGAGGGTCACTTTAAATCCATAGCGCCCGAGATTCATCATAAAATCCCCGATGGCCGCCCCGTCACGCGAAGTGATAAGTGCGATGCGTTCAGGAAATTGTGGCAAGAGGCGCTTCTTCTCCGGAGCAAAAATCCCTTCCTGTTCCAACTTCTTTTTCAAATCATTATAGGCTTTTTGCAGAGCACCCTCTCCCACCAGCTCGATCGTGTCGGCCTTGAAACTCAATCGTCCGGTCGGCTTCCAAATCTGCGGCACACCCTCGATGATAATCTCCTGCCCTTCCTCCAATGTCACACCGCACATCTCATACTGCGAACGGAACACGAGACACGAAATCAGACTGGCATCCTGCCCGTCCTTCAAACTGAAATAAATAGTCCGGTCGCGAAAATCCACCGAGGAAACTTCGCCCCGCACTCGCACACGCAATCCCGCGAAACTATCATTCAAAAGATTGAGAAAAGTACTGACGGTATAAGTATCATCATCCTTCTCAATACTATTTTCTCCCACTGAGGCCATTGAAAACCAAGGCGTCTCGGGCGGATGTGCTCGAACGGAAGCGTGGAGTGGGTTGCGGGAAGAGGCTCGACGATTTCGTTCGGGTACATCTGCCTGAGCCACGCCGGAAATGACATCAACACCTTCTGATTCCACCGCGTCCGCCATCATCGGCAACAACATCGTACCGTAGCGTTGCCACTTCGCTTCTTTGAATCCCTTCACCGCAAAAAACTCCTCTTTGGTAAGAGGCTTTTGTGTGGCGAGTGCTTCCATTGTCACATTGGGCAAGACGCGATAGGGTTCGACTCCCTCGCGCGCCGCCTGTTGCGTTCGCCAGATTTTCAAACGATACAAGAGTTTCTGATCAGACATATCACGAAAACGATCTGAGAATAGCTGGATAGAAAATAAGCAGCCACCCAAGGAAGATCATCAAGAGACCGCCCAACAAGGCCGACCACCGAGAGAAGGATTCGGTGAGATGTATCTTATTGAAACCCCACAATGCCAAACCGAAAATAATCAAATCATCCACCATATAGAAAAGAATGTAGACGAGCATCAATCCTTGCGTTTGGAAAAAATTGAGGTTGTTCATCTCGAGAATCTTGGTGAATGTCTGCGGATACCCGATCGAACACGCGAACTCGATGATATTGACCGAAGTCGCCAGAAGAACGATGGCGCCAAACGTGATGAGGGTGAATTTCCCGGTTGCAATTGACTTGATTTTGCGAATAATTTTGGAGCGCTCCTCCATATTCACCACCCGACAGGCCATCTCGGTACCGAGCGATTTGTACCATTCATAGAGGAAGAATAAACCGCCTCCCACGGCAAGAATTCCGATAATCGGTGTCACCAATCGATCCATCCCGACAAAATTCCAGACCTTGAGCCACACGTTGAGAATAAGATAGTACATCACCGCCTCAGCCGCCAAAAACGATCCGACGACAAACCACATTTGCCGCTTCGACCCCAACTGCATAAGCACCAGGAGAAAGGTTGCCAACACCCAGATCGCGCACGGATTGAACCCATCGAAAAACCCGATCACCGCGGCCAAAAATGGTAGTGTCCACATTGAAATATCAAATGTCGTTCCCGAAAAAGGAATGGTGATGAGCACCGGCTCCCTCACGGGCGTCATGCATATGCCGCTCCCGTCATCACAGACGCTCCCGAAATTTTTCTCAACAGGTGTCACCTGAGACGCCGCCAAATAAGATTGGAAACCCTGAATTTTACTGGAGCGATTCTGCTCAATAAGCTGTTCTATTTTCTGGCTATCAGTGGTAGCAGAATTAAATCCGGAAAAAATACTTCCACCGATAATCGTGGTAGGCGTCGCTTTGACGAGATCAGCCTTCGCGGTGACGGCATCAAACAATTGTTTCCCCTCCGGCGTATCGATATCATACAATTGGACGATAATATCCGTCCGCTCCCGTTGCAGTTGCTCCAGATACTCCCGCTCCGCCTGACAATGTGCGCAGTCCTGCCGTTCGAGCACTTCGATCCGTACCGGTGCTGGGGCGAGTGTCTGAGATGATGACAATTGGGCTGAAACATCAACACTGCCTATACCGAAAAGTACTATAAGTAATCCTACAAAAAATGCTGATCGTTTGAAAAATGACATACTGCAAAATATAAGTCAGAAAATTGGCTTTAACTTCACCTAGTATAGCAATATTCCAAAGAGACGCAAAATCTTGTGTCTTGTTTTGTGTTGTCATCCTGCACTCGATGCGGGATCCAGGTTGTATTGAAATTTGAATGCAATCGAACCTGGATCCCGGGTCAAGCCCGGGATGACACGTATAAATCATGGTATACTAATAAATAGAAACAAAAACATTTTCACAAACCAACATCCCTCGTTCCTCATTTCATTATGGCCGTCGCTCCGCTCATCATCATCAACAACCTTCAGGTCATCTACAACAAGGGGAAGTCCAACGAGATGCACGCGCTCGAAGAGACTTCCCTTGAGATTTTTCCTGAAGAATATGTCATTATTTACGGCCCATCGGGCTGTGGTAAATCGACCCTACTCTACTCCATCTCTGGTCTGCAATCCCCCACCACCGGCGAAGTACTGTACAAAAACCAATCCCTCACCACGATGACGCAAAAGCAAACGCTCTCATTTCACCAACTCGACATCGGCATGGTTTTTCAGGCCTTCTATCTCATCTCCTCGCTCAATGTTCTCGACAATGTCTGCCTCCCACAGACATTTATGGGCGTGTCTCTCAGTGAACGCCGCAAAAAGGGCTTCCATCTCCTACGCCGTTTCAGTATCGCAGAACAAGCCGACAAGTTTCCCAACCAACTCTCCGGCGGTCAAAAGCAACGCGTCGCCATCGCCCGCTCACTCGTGAACGATCCCGAGATCATCCTCGCCGATGAACCCGTCGGCAACCTCGACAGCGATTCGTCCCAAAACGTGCTCAACATCCTCAAGGAACTCAATGAGGTTGATAAGAAGACGGTCATCATGGTAACGCACAATCCCGAGCACCTCATCTACGCCGACCGTATCATCTATATGAAGGACGGTCGTATCATCAACGAAGAAGTCCGCCGAAACAAACACTCCGAGACCGACGAAATAAAAAGGATGGTCAGTGTCGCCTCCTCCGAAGTCACTCCCGAGCTCAAACTCCTGATGAACTCCTTCAAGAGTCTCACACCGCAACAGGTCAATGTCCTACTCGTCCCCTTCAAAGCCAAGCAGCTCCTCCACTATCTACTCTCCGAATTATCCGACGAACAAATCGAATCGGCAGAAGCCTTCCTGCGAGAACTCCTCTTCAAAAACATCGAGGTGGCGGAACTCCCAGGGAAACTCGACCGTTCTTTCGATCAGGGTGGTGCTGGCTGGAACAAAAAACGCGCTACACACATCGCTGTCCGCATCGCCGCTCTATTGGAACAAGTCGATGTCATTCGCAACAACATACAAAACGCCCATATCGCTCTCACTGACTATTTCATCCGAGAACATACTCTATCTATGAAAGACATTACCGAACTTCGTCTCCAAAATGTCATCCGGATGCGCCTCGACGCCCGTATCGATCAAGCCGAAACTATCAAGCGGCTCAACCGTCGAAGACTCAATGGCGGAGTAGGATTGCGCCTCCCACAAGCAGAAAAAATCTCCCGCGAATTGGAAATTATTATGCTCTTAAAATTCTCGTAAAATTAAGACTTGCACATTTGTTTTTGAATTAAGTTTCCGAAAAAGCATTCCCTTTTCGCCTGTGGTAGGTTTACCAAACGGCTTCAAAGAAAATACTTTTCCGGAAACTGAAATCTATTTTTTTCAAATGCGCAAGTCCTGAAACTATTATGCGACTCTGGGATATCATCAAACTTTCACTCCGAATGTTTCGCGCCCGCACGATGCGGACGATCCTCACCGTGCTCGGTATGGGACTCGGCATCGCGGCCATCCTCTTCTTCGTGTCGATCGGCTACGGACTGCAGCGCACGCTCCTCGAAAAGATCACGACTGCCGATTCACTCGTCACGCTCGATGTCGCCAATAACCCATCCAAAAATGCACTGATTACCTCGGAGAAAATCGCCGAATTCGAAAAACTCCCCGGTGTCGTCGAGACGAGTCCGGCGATGCAACTGCGTGCTCAGGCCAAACTCGATAATATAACCCTCGATGTCAGCGCCACCGGCACCACGAGCGCCTTCCTCAAACTCGCTGGGAGCAAACCGTTGGTCGGCACACTCCTCGATGACGCTCAACCGCAGAATGTCGTCATCACGCAGGGTATCGCTCAGACATTCGAAAAGACACCCGCCGAACTGATCGGCAAAAAACTCTCCGTCCGACTCTTCTCCGCGACTGCACCAGATACCTCTCTCACTCAAAAAAACACATCCGACAATGCAGCTGATATATTCACCTTCACGGTCGGCGGCGTGATCGAAGGTACCGACAATCTGCTCTACTTTTCGCTCAAAGCCATCCCCGATATTTCTTTCGACACCTACAGCCAACTCAAAATCAAAAACCAATCCTCTGCCACGATGACTAGTGTGCGAGACACCGTCATCGGCCAAGGGTTCTCGGTCTCATCGCTCTCCGACACAGTCGCCCAAGCGAACAAGGTTTTCAGTGCCGTGCAACTCACCCTGATGTTCTTCGGCTTCGTCGCACTGTCGGTCAGCGCCATCGGGATGTTCAACACGATGACCATCGCCCTACTCGAACGCACCGAGGAAATCGGCATCATGAAATCCATCGGCGCCTCGAGAAACTCCATCTCGCTCATGTTCATTATGGAGTCCACTATTATGGGATTGCTCGGTGCACTTGGCGGAGTAGTGATCAGCTACCTCGGCGGCTTCATCGTCAATTCGCTCTTAAATGTGGTCGCTGCCCGATTCGGCGGACAGGCTATCAATTTGTTCTACAGTCCGCTCTGGTTCGTTTTCACTATCATCGGATTCGGTGCCTTCGTCGGATTGCTCACTGGTGTTTTCCCAGCACGCTCCGCCAGCCGCATCGACCCACTCGAGGCTCTGCGATATAAATAAAAAATCCCCTACACCACTCCCCCATACTCCGTGTGAAGTACCTCGAAGTCGAGGATATCGACATTGCCATCAAATCTATTGTATGCAGGACGGGACTCGTAACCCTGTCCTGATGTTTCTGTTGTATTCGTGCATAAGTATGAACGAGAGGTTCAGGTTACAAACCTGAACCTGCCTCAGATACAAGAGTCAAAGGGTCGAAGAGTCGGATTAGTCCTTCAGACAACGAAGAGAGAAACCGTAGGCCTTAGAATACGGGACACGGTGCACGGTAGCGCTCGATGCGTACAGGTAGCGATCCCATGCAGTAGCACCGCTCTGCGACGACGACCACAAGTAGGCGGTCGACCCGCGAACGTAGAATCCACCGGTGGTACCGCGGTAGCCGGCTAGCGGAGCGTTGAACCCCGAGGTGCCGCCGAGCTTTAATTTAGTGCCGGCCGAGGAGCAGTCCCAGACATTGCTTCGATTGGCATCGCAGGTCTGGCCATTGTCCTTGAGATATTGGTCGAGGGTGTTCTGCTCTGCATCGGTGGGGACATGCCAGCCAGCGGGGCAGATGCCCTGGGCACCCTCGGTGGTAGAGCCCGCCATCGCGGCACTCCATTGATAGATGAAGCCGAGTTTATTGGTTTGGATATTGGCGAGGGTTTCTTCGGCGGTATTCCCAGTATTGGGCGGGTAGGCGTAGTAGGCATTGTCCGCTCCGCTCCAGGTGGCAGTGGTGGGGCCTCGGGATATG